>NZ_JBHUMI010000046.1:0-111196 GCF_042684965.1 Ornithinibacillus salinisoli | reverse complement strand
TAACATTTTAATCACCGCTTCAAGTATATTAGTTCTATTATAATCTAAATCAGAAGCTTTTTGGGTATACCTTCGACTTTTTCTGGACTTTTTCAGCAGCCTCGAGGAAAGGCATCGGTGAGACCCCGCAGAACGGAGTTCGAGGAGGCTCACCAGCCGCCCGCGGAAAGCGAAGTGTATTTCTGGAGCGAGATTTGGTTCAGTAAATATACTCTCAATCTTCACTACGTTTCTCATATTAAGTTATTGCGCATTCTATATAATTAACAACAAAAATTACGAAAACACCCAAAAGAAAAATCCTAACTGACTCGAATTCTAATTGAAGAATGAATCATAGTTTGGATTTTTCTTTGAAAAATTACTTTTATTCCAGCCTCTTCAGTTAAATTTAGGAACTCCTGCTATCTTCCCGTGCCTTTTCTTTTAATCGTGTTTTATCAATCTTTCCTACGTGTGTTTTTGGAAGCTCCTTAACAAAATAGAACTTTTTCGGTATTTTATACCGTGTTAATTTAGCCCTGCAATACGCTTTTAATTCACCTTCACTAATATTTTCTCCAACAACAAATGCAGTGACTACTTCTCCCCACTTCTCATCAGGTAGTCCTAAAACTGCCGCCTCTACAATTGCTTCATGGGATTCTAGCCAATGTTCGATCTCTAATGGATAGACATTTTCACCACCGGTAATAATCATGTCTTTTTTTCTTCCAACAATATATACATAACCTTCACGATCCTGCCTCGCAAGATCTCCCGTATGTACCCAGCCATGCTGTATCGTTTTCTTTGTTTCTTGCTGCTTATTCCAATAATATTCGAAAGCGTGACATCCACGTACTAGTAATTCTCCTACTTCCTGTAATTCTGCAGTTGAGCCATCTTCTCTTACAATTTTTATATCATTAAATAGCATTGGTTTTCCTACCGAGCCGAGCTTTCTTTCTGTGTCCTTTGGATCAATATAAAAATTATTTGGTCCCGCTTCCGTTAATCCATACCCTTCTTTAAAAGCGATTCCTTTTTTACGAAAGGCATCATATATTTTATGTGGACATGGTGCGCCACCTGATACAAAAACCTTCATGTCAGGGAAGGTTGCTTCGTGAAATTGGCGAGTCTGAATGATCAAGTGATACATGGTTGGAACAAATAAGACTACGGTACATTTATATTGTAATAAATCTGCTACAGCCTTCTCTGCGTGAAAGGAAGAAGAAAGAACAACTTTTCCACCAATCAATAGTAACGGAAGGGTATATACATTTAGCCCTCCAGTGTGGAACATTGGTAAGCAAGTTAAAGTGACATCATCTTCGCTTAGATTCCAGCTAACGATTGTATTAAGAGCATTCCACAGAATTGAACGATGGCTAAGCACAACCCCTTTAGGACGCCCGGTAGTACCTCCAGTGTAGATCATGGCAAGTGGATCTGTTTCTTGTAATTCAATTGGAGGCGCCTTTCGTTCCTTGAGAAAGTTATCGAGATAATGATTATGATGAATTTCTAGCAAAATGATATCGCTATCAGCTTTCGCTAGCTTTTTCAAGAAAGAGCTATTTACTCCTAATATTTTCGGTGAACAATCCTTAACCACATACTCCAATTCATCATCAGATAGCCGCCAATTTAATGGAACAAAAATAGCCCCTATTTTCATGCAAGCAAAAATAAAATCAAGATAACTGATATGGTTAGGTACTAAAAGTGCTACCCGATCACCTTTTTGAACACCTTGATGTATGAAATAATTTGCCAATATATCCGCACGATCATAGAGCTGTTTATATGTCCATGAATCTTTCGTGTCTGCATCAATAATTGCTTCTCGATCTGGAGATATTTTCATCCGAGACTCTAGCCAGTTTAAGTTAGCATGCATCCGCAACTCCTCCTATACAGTGAAACTTCAATCAGTGGGGTTTAGGCTAACAGGATAAGGAATACTGCGACAGCATATACATCGCACATTGTGTATATCCTTTATTATTGTAAATTGGAAGAGTTACAAGGGAGTTACAATTTCACTGACGAGGGTGGGTTCGCTGATAAACTGAAAATTACTCGATTATATAATCCCCATTTCGTCCCCCCACTAACCCAGCCCAACCAACATTCACCTTAAATCAAAAACGCCCGAATACGAATTCCCAATTCTCGTATTCAAGCGTATGTTATTTACATCATAATCCCACCATCAACATGTAACACATGGCCGTTCACATAATCGGATTCATCTGATGCTAGAAATAGATACGCATTTGCTATATCCTCTGGCTTTCCTAATCGCTGCATAGGTACTTGAGCCTTCATTTGCTCGATTACTTTTTCTGGGACTGCAGCAACCATAGCTGTTTGGGTAAAACCTGGAGCTACCGCATTCACATTGATCCCTTTACGGCCCAACTCTTTCGCCCACGTTTTCGTCATTCCAATAATGCCAGCTTTTGCGGCTGCATAATTTGTTTGACCGAAATTGCCGTATGTACCTGTTACTGACGAAGTACTAACTATCTTCCCTTTTCCTTGCGCAACCATGGCAGGGAGGACAGCTTGGGTGCAATGGAAAACACCGGTCAAATTCACATCGATTACCTGTTGAAATTGTTCGGAAGTCATTTTGGAAAGCATAGCGTCCCGTGTAATTCCTGCATTATTGATTAATATATCGATCTTTCCATATTTATCAGCTACTTTTTCTACCATAGCATCCACACTTTTTCTGTCAGCGACATTAACTTGGATGAATTGACAATTTAAACCCGCATCAATTAGTTCTTTCTCACTTTCTATCCCTTTTACTTCATCAAAATCGGCAAGAATAACTGTTGCACCTTCATCCGCAAATGTACGTGCTGCTTGAAGACCAATACCGTTAGCAGCTCCTGTGATAATCGCCACTTTCTCTTGTAACCTATTCATCTATAAAAACTTCCCTTCCCCAAAATTACTATACATTTTCTGCTTCTGTAAAAAAATTCTCCATCACTTTTAATAGCTGCTCCAAATCATCAATAATAGGTGAATGTCCACAACCTATTAATTCTTTATAATCCGCTTTATCACCAAAGTCTTCACGTAATTCCTCCGTCATCTGTTTGGTGACAACAATGTCATGCTCTCCCCAAGCGATACAGACTGGAATATCTATAAGTTTTACCTTATCCTCTCCTGCTGTAAGCCCGTTATGTTGATTACTTATATTAAAAATGTTTAAAGCCTGATAGCATTCTGCTAGATTTCGTTGTGTAGTCATATCTTCCACATATTTTTGATAACGTTCCGGATCAGGTTTATGATGTTGATAAATTAACATATCCCAGATTTGCCTTAACAGGTCATAATTCTTTGTGTCATATGCCTCTTGAATCATCATTCGTTTACTGTCTTTCATCATTTCTTCCATTGTTTCTAATCGATGATTTAGATCCGGCATTCCATCTGGACCAGCTGCATAATAGGCATACCCTCGTGACGAACCTGAAGCGAGTAAAAATAACCGATCACAATATCCTGGATAATCCGCACAAAACTGCTGACATACGGTTCCTCCTAATGACCAGCCTACGAATGCAAAATCTCGTATTCCAAGTTCATCAACCCAAAACTTAACATCATCAGAGAAATCCTTTATTGCTGTAATTGGCTCATGATAGCTAGACTCCCCGAATCCACGTAAATCAATCGCATACACCTTGTATTTTTCGTCCAGATTCTCCAAAACTAAATCCCAATGAACGGAAGAAGTCATATTCCCATGAACCAATACAACAATATCTTCTCCTCCTTCCCGCTCTCGATAAGCAATCTCCTCTCCATTCGGTAAAGCTACCTTCTTCAAATGAACAGCTAATGACATTTGTAAAACCTCCCTTTATTATTTTCCCCATTTTATTACATTCGCGCCCCAAGCATAGCCAATGCCTGCAGAAACGAAAACGACAATGTCACCATTTTTTAATTTCCCTTGTTGTTCTGCAAGTTCTAAAGATATGATTTGATCCATTTGCCCAATATGTCCGTAATCTTCTAGATAAATAGACTTTACCTCGTCTACACCTAATTGTTCTAATACATATCGATGTGCTGATCGCTTCATGTGCAACATTGCTACATAATCAATATCTTCTTTTTCATAACCACTTTTATGCAATGCACGTTCAATACATGTGATAAAATTCTTCATAGATTTTTGCTCTAATCTTTCCTTCATCCCGGTGGGGTCTAACACATCTAGCTGATATAATCCAGCATCCAGTGATTCCTTAGATATTGGATTTTTTGTCCCACCAGCTGGAACAACCACATCTTCTGAAAATGATCCGTCTGTAATCAAATGTGATTCTAGCAGTAAATTTTCCGAGTGCCCTTTTTTCAATACCATCGCACCACCACCTGCGCCTAGATTATACATAAAGCGCGTACGTGGGTTTTCATAATTGATAAAATCAACATTTCGATAGCCACCAGCAAGTAACACGGTGCTTATGTTAGGATCCGCGATCATCATATCCTTCGCAACCTTTAATGCCATGATGGTTGTTCCGCATCTTAAAGCCGTATCAAATGCCCATGCATTTTCTGCTCCAACATCATGCTGTAATTTAATAGCAGCGGTCCAGAGCGGGTATTCCTTATGCTCTTCTCCAATATATATAACGAGATCAATTTGCTTCGGGTCAATACCTGCCTTTTGGATTGCTACTTGTGCTGCCCGTGTACCCATTTCTGCTGTATGATCATCCTTACCAGGAATCGTTTTTTCCATGATGCCTAGCTTCTGTTCAACAACTTCTAACGGTATTCCTGCTCGGGTAGCAATTTCACGAGAAGTCATACGTCGTTCTGGTATATAGGTTCCTGTGCTTACAATTCCTATTGCATTCATCCCTAACACCTCTCTATCCTGCTTTTGTTTTACTATTATCTTTTATGCCTTTCGTTACCGTTCTACCAAAAAATTTCGCTTGTATGGTACCGACTATGCCTAATGGGAAAAAGATTACTACTAAAATATAAACGGTCCCGTATAGAATGATCCATCGTTCAAAAATCCAATGTACTTCAGATAAACCAGATAACCAATGATGAGCAAACTCTACCAATCCAGCACCTATGATTGGTCCAATTAACGTGCCTACTCCACCGATAATAGTCATAAGTAATACATCGATCGTTACATCGGTAGCAAATACACTCGTATTCACAAAACGTAGAGAAATAATATATAAAACGCCAGCAAAACTAGCAATGACGCCAGAAACCACACTTGCAATAACTTTATAATGTAATACCTTATATCCCAATGATTCTGTACGCTGTTCATTTTCCCTTATCGACATTAATACTTTACCGAATGGCGAATTCGTGAGACGTCTTAGTCCAAAGAATATTAGAATTAACGAAATTAAACAGAGGAAGTACTGACTTTGTGAATCACGAATTATCTCTGGAAGTCGAAATGTAAAGCCATCATTCCCTCCAGTAACCGATCGCCATTTTTCAGCTGCTACTAAAAATAAACCTGCTAATGCTAAAGTCAACATGGCATAAAAATGACTTTTTAACCTTAGGGTTAGCACACCTACTATAAAACTAACAATGGCTGCGATAACCAAAGCAATCAGTACCCCAAGTAATAGTGAAGGTAGTGTCGCATCAAAGCGGTCCAATGTCACCGCAGTTGAGTAAGCACCTATTCCAAAAAACATGACATGCCCAAAAGAAATAATGCCAGTAAATCCAAGTAGTAAATCATAGCTCATAGCAAAGATTCCAAAAATAAAGATCTGGATGATAATAAATTGCATGCTACGTCCGGTTACAATAAATGGAACAATAAATAACAACAGTGCAATTGCAAGGTAGATCCACGTACTCTTATCAATACTACGTACATTCATATATTTCTCACCCCTTCACCCTGAACAAGCCTTGTGGTCTAAATATAAGAACAATAGCCATGAGTAGCATATTTACAGCTAAGGACAGTGCTGGAAAATAATATGCCATGAATGCTTGAGCCAAACCTACTAAAATTGCTGCAAACAAAGACCCCGTAAAGCTACCCATTCCACCGATAACGACTACAATAAACGCCAAAATCGAAAATTCTAATCCCATCTCAGCATAAATTACTCCAGAGTATGGAGCATGTAATAAACCACTTAATGCAGCCAGAGCAGCTCCTACCATAAACACCAGCATAAAAACAAACCGTATATTGATTCCTAAGGATTGGATCATTTCCTTATTCATAACACCTGCTCGAACAATTAATCCGATTCTTGTTCGTTTTAAAATAAATAGCGTAAGGAAAAAAATAAGAAATCCAATAGCAATAATAAATAATCGATATTTTATAATGACGATATCCCCAACCATAAAACTTCCTTGTAACCAGTCAGGGGGAAATACCGCTTTTTGATCTGGACCAAAAACTACTTTTATTAATTCCTGTAAAACGAGCATAAAACCTAGTGTAATTAAAATTTGCTGTACATGGTTACCATACACTGGTCGTACGATGAGCTTTTCTGTAATAAGACCTAGTAGCAAACCGGTAACAATAGCAGCAATAATCGCAAATAGAAAACTATTACTCATTTGATAGAACCATACACCACTATACGCTCCCCAAATAAACAATCCTCCATGGGCAAAATTTAATACATCCATTAATCCGAATATTAATGTTAGTCCGGCGGCAAGGAGGAATATTAACATGCCTGTTGCAAGTCCATTAATCAGTAAACTAAATATTAAATCCATAACAAGGTCCCCCTTCCTAGGAAATGCCTAAGTATTTCTTCATCAACACTTTATCTTCTTTTAATTCTGTCATTTGACCATCGTGAACCGTTTGACCATCATCGATAATATAAAACTGATCCCCTATTTTACTAGCCATTAAAAAATTCTGTTCTACTAATAAAATCGTAGTCTTCTCTTTCATTTGTTGTATCGATTCCATTACTTTCTCAACAATAATTGGAGCTAGCCCCTTACTTGGTTCATCAATTAATAGCAGTTCATTTTCATTAACATACGCTCGAGCAATTGCCAGCATTTGCTTTTGACCACCACTTAATTGCCCACCAGGTTTTGTCCAGAACTTTTTTAAGTCAGGGAATAATTCGAGCACCCATTCCAATCGATTCGTCGTTTCCTCATCCTCTTTTTTCATCGCAACTCGAATATTTTCACCTACAGTTAAGTCTCCGAAAATGCCTTGGTCTTCAGGAACGTATCCTATCCCTCGATTAGCAATCATGTGTGGCTTTAAACTACTAATTTCTTGTTCGTTAAAAACGATCGATCCATTGGATGCAGGATTAAGGCCCATTATCGTTCGTAATGTTGTTGTTTTCCCCGCTCCATTTCTTCCAAGAAGTACAGTAACCCCACCTTTAGGAACTTCAAATGTTATATCATGTAAAATATGAAACTGTTGTATATATGCTTCTACTTGATTTAATTTAAGTAAACTGTTCCTCTTCATCATACATCCCTCCTAAATATGCAGATTGGACCATTTCGTTTTTAACAATCTCCTCTGGTGTCCCTTTCGCTAATAATTCTCCATGAAATAGGACAAGTACTTCATCTGAGAGATCCATAATCATATCCATCTTGTGTTCTATCAAAACGATGGTTCGATCTTCATGTTGTTTAATATGTTTAATGACGTCGATAATTGCCGGAACCTCTTCCAATGACATGCCCGCAGTCGGTTCATCTAATAGCAATATCTCTGTTTCTAAGGCCAATAGCATTGCTATTTCTAGTTTTCTTTTTTCTCCATGTGCTAGATTAATTGCTTTCGAATCTGCTTTATCCTGTAGAAAAACTTTTTCTAATAGCTGGTATGCCTTTTGCTCCAAGCTTTTAAAATGCCGATAGTGAGCAATCATGTTATAGCGTACTTTAGCCTGGGACTGTACCGCTAAACGGACATTTTCTAAAACAGTTAAATTGGGAAACACGTTAGTAATTTGAAACGATCTCCCTATTCCTAAACGCGTCCGTTCTGTTGCAGAGTGTTTCGTGATGTCTTTATCTTTATAAATAATAGAACCTTTTGTTGGAGATAATTGTCCGCTCAATAAATTAAAAAAAGTAGTTTTACCAGCTCCATTTGGTCCAATAATTGATGTGAACTTTTTCATTGGAATGTGAACAGATACCGAATCGACAGCAATGTGACCACCAAAGGAAATGGTTAACTCCTTCGTTTGTAAGATAGCATCCATCGTTTTCCTCCTTTTTAACATGAAGTAGAACAAACCCTCACCAGACAAAGGCAAGGGTATTGTTCTCCATGATTACCTTACTGATTCATAATTGGTGGTGCAGTTTCTTCTGGTGTAAGCACACGCTTTAAAACAGGTACAGGATAATCGAATTCATCACTTTCTTCTAACGTAACAGAGTACATTTCCTGTAACGCCTGATGGTCCTCTTCACGGAACGTCATGGTACCTTTAGGTGTTTCAAAACTCATACCTTCCATCACCTCAATCAACGCTTCACCACTCGTATCCCCATCCGTTTTTTCAATTGCTTCTACAGCGGCAATTGCTGCACTCATGCCACCTGCTGTGAAAAGATCTGGAACTTCACCGTCAAATTTTTTCTTATGCTCTTCGACTAACCAGTTGTTCACATCATTATCAGGCAATGTGTGATAATAAAGAGTAAAACCTTCCATACCAACTAGCGGGGACATTGATGGTAGTGTCGCAATATCAGCTACACCTGTCGTTACCTTAATCCCTTGATCCTGTACTTTCATGTCTACTATCTGATTCCATGGTGTATTAGCTCCGGACCAAACAACATACAAATAATCAGGTTCAGCTTCAATAATTTTTTGGATATTAGCGGTAAAATCAGTTGCTGCTTGGTCTGCATATTCCTCTAGCACTAGCTCTGCTCCTAGCTCCTCCGCTGCAGCAATAAATGCTTTGGCACCATCATGACCAAAGGAATAGTCTGGGGCGAGCGTTGCAATTTTGACACCTTCCCCAGCCACTGCAGCCGCAGCCGCAAATGCATCCTGCGATGAATTTCTTGCTGTTCTAAATACATAATCATTATATTCCGATCCGGTGATACTATCTGCAGCAGCTGGTTCAACGATCATTACTGTCTCATATTCTTCAGCTAATGGGGTAACTGCTAATGTATCTCCCGAGCTGGAAGAGCCTACAAGAATATCAACTTCCTCATCTTCAAGAAGACTTAATGCTTTTTGTCGAGCAACCGTAGGATCTGTCTCCGTATCCTCAAAAATGTATTCGATCTTTTTTCCTGCTACTTCCATTGTGCCATCTGTTGCATACTCCATTCCTAATTCAAAACCTCTTTGGGTTTGCGCTCCATAGGTTTCAAGAGCACCTGTTTGAGATAATAAGACTCCGACTTTAATCGTCTCAGAATCTCCTGATGCCCCTTCATCTCCACAAGCAGCTAGAAAACCTATGCATACTACAACTAACATGATCATAAACATACGTTTTAATTTCATTACAATATTCCCCCTATATTTCATTAATTTTTACTTGTGTTAAGCATAACGAATGGTAGTTACAAGCTAGTTACAAAAGCGATGAACCAAACCAACGTAAAGCAGTAGCAGCCCATGTATAGCCAGTTCCTGCTGTCACCATTACCGCTATGTCTCCTTTTTGCAATAATCCTTCTTTCTCAGCAAGATACAATCCATAGCATGGATCAAGAGCAGACATATGTCCGTGGTGTGTTAAATAAATTGCTTGCTTTTCCTCTAGATCTAGTTTTTCTAAGATTTGATTAAACATGGATTTTTTGGTGTGAAGTGGTAGAAGTACTTTCAAGTCATGTAGAGAGACTCCACTTTTTTCTAATGATCGCTTGATGACTTTTTCAAAGTTGGGGATAGAAACAGGATCTAGACGTTCTTTCATACCAGTTGGATCTGGCACATCAATGTACTGCATGTTATTTTCAACGACTTCTGTACTTACTGGATGAACAGTGCCACCACCTGGTACAAGTACGTCTTTACTGAAGGAACCATCCGTTAAAATAGATGAAGCAAGTATTTCACTTTTCGATGCGTTTCTTGATACCAATGCGGCAGCTCCGCCGTCTGCAAAATTAAACATAAATCGCGCTCGGGGATTATCATAGTTAATGATTTGTGACTCCTTCGATCCCCCAACTAACAAAATATTGTTTATGCCCCTATCAGAGGCAAGCATGTCTTTAGCAACTTTTACAGCTAAAGGGAAACAAGAGCTAACATTCATCATTTCAAATGCGTAGGCATTGGTCGTACCAAGTTCATATTGGATTTTTGAGGAAGCTGTCCAAACCTGATAATCCTTGAATGGGCTCCCAAAGTAAATCACCACATCTATCACAGCTGGATCAACTTCTTCTAATATCTTTTTACCGGCAGCAATTGCTAAATCGGAAGCATGCATGCTCTCCAGGGCAATTCTTTTCTCATATAGCCCAAATTTTTCTTGAATGACTTGTTCTGGAATCGTTGTTTTTATTGCTAATTCTGCTGCAGTTTCAATCGTTTCTGGTTCATATATGCTTGTTCTTTCAATTCCAATCATCGTATCTGCTCCTTCTTCGGTAGCTTCATAACACCTTCTCCATCCAAAACAACTTTTCCGTCCTGATTTGTACAGGTTGTTTGTAATGTGATTAATCGATTCTTTTCATGAACCTCCAACACCTCTGCACGTGCCGTAATCGTATCACCTATAAAAACCGGCTTCGTGAAATACATTGTTTGGGATACATAAACTGATCCCGGTCCTGGCAAGTGCATGCCTAATAACCTAGACAATAAGCTTGCCGTTAAAAGGCCATGACTGATTCGTTCACGAAAAAAGGTACGTTTTGCATACTCCGTATCGACATGGATGGGGTTATAATCTCCACTCAGACCCGCAAATGAAACAAAATCTGTTTCCGTTATCGTCCTAGAAAAATGAGCTGTTTGCCCAATTGTAAATTCCATCTCGTTTCACCTCGAAATCACATAATGACGTAATGATTTTTTGTCTATTTTTCCAGTTGCATTTTTAGGTAGTTCTGTCAAAATAATAATTTGTTTAGGTACTTTATATTTTGCAAGTCTTGTACTACAAAAAGCTTTCATCTCTTCTTCAGTCAGGTTTTCTTTCTTATTAAAGGAAATGAACCCAATTGGAACCTCCCCCCATTTCTCATCCTGTACACCAATTACAGCTGCCTCATTAATTTGTGGGAGTTCTTTCAAGATTTGTTCTATCTCCAATGGATAGATGTTTTCTCCGCCAGATATAATCATGTCCTTCTTTCGTCCAGCAACATAGACAAATCCTTCTTCGTCTTGTCTCATTAAATCACCCGAATAGAACCAGCCATGCTGAATGGCTTCTTTTGTCTTGTCTGGAAGACCCCAGTATTCTTTCATCACATGAGGTCCTTTAATAAGTAGTTCACCAATTTCACCATTTCTGACCTGATTTCCGTTGTCATCAACAATTGCTATATCACAAAACATAACCGGTTTCCCGATCGAACCTACCTTTCGTTTATAATCTTCTTTCGATAGCATAAAAATAGTAGGTGCCGTTTCGGTCATACCCATTCCTTGCCCAAAAGGTAATCCCCGATCAAGATATGCTTGGATTAATTCATTTGGACATGGTGCACCCCCACTATAAAACCACCTTACGGAATCAAAGTTTGCCGTTTCAAATAACGGATGCCTTCGAATAGCATCATGGATCGTTGGAACTCCCATCACGATTGAAATCTCATACGCTTGTATCTTTTCAATGGCATCCCCTGGATTAAATTTCCCTGGAATAACAACAGTTCCTCCTGCCAGAATGGCCGGAAATGCGAATAAACCCATACCTCCAATATGGAATAATGGTAGGAGAACGATGACGTTATCGGCTGACGTAATATCAATCGCATACTGGTTATTTAAAGCGTTCCAAAACATATTTGCTTGTGTTAAGACAGCCCCCTTAGGCCTACCCGTAGTTCCAGAGGTATAACAAATAACATATGGATCATTTGCTACATCCACAGCAACCTCTGTTATGCTTTCTTCACTATACATAATTGGTTGAGTAAAATCGTAAGCGTTTACAAAATTGACATGATCACAGATTTCTTGATATAAATCCATTGTTTCCTCTTCATAAAGAATCGTTGTGGCACCACTATCTTTTACTTGAAATGCTAACTCTGGAGCAGTCAAACGAATATTTAACGGTACAGCCACCAACCCTAGTTGAGCAATCGCAAAATAGGAAATCATGTATTCCTCACGATTTTGCGATAGGATAGCAACGCGATCTCCCTTTTGCAATTGGAGGTGGTTCTGCAAAAAGGCAGCCTTTTGTTGGATTTTAACCGATAAAGTGAAATACGTATAAATGCTCTGATCACTAATGAGCGCTACACGGTCAGGAGTAATAAAGGCTCTCTTATGAACCCAATAGGATATTGCTTCCAATCAATTCACCTCCTCTCGAAAATGTAGTCCATGAAATATTACTTCCATTGCCTCATCAAAGACTTTTTCCGGAACATGTTCTTCCTCCCAGAGCACCCAGCGCATCCCGATAAATTGCCCAATCCCCATTAAACAATAAGCAACTGTTTCTGGGTCGATTGATTTACACTCCTTGTTACTGATCGCATCTTCAATAGACGTAATAAAACCTGCTGCAATTTTCTCGTAATACCACCGATACAAGTTTTTATCGACTAGAACGGATTGTTGCACAATACTGTATAAATCCCGGTGATTCATGACCCATTCAAAAAATGCTAAATAACCTGCACGCTGTTTCTCTTCAAAGGTTGTTTTATCACGCATTGCATTTTTTATATGGTGTCTAAAACTAGAACTAAGCTGATAGATTAATTCATCATATACAGCTTTTTTGGTTGGAAAATAATTATAAAACGTTCCTTGAGCGACACCTGCTCTAACGGTGATTTCTGCGACCGATGTCTCAAAATACCCGTTCTCACCAAAAATTTTTTCAGCCGTATCTAGGATCTTCTTCCTTGTTTTCATTCCCTTAATTGTTAAGCGATCCGTTTTCATTTCTGACATATGACTCACCTCTCACTTTTTATATTATAAAAAACTTTCTAAAAATTTTCAATACATTTTTGAGAAATTTTCCTTCTCACATCGATTGTTACTATTTTGATATATACTGCGAAATAGTATATCGCTCTGAGAACCTCTACGGGAATACACTTCGCTGTTAATTGTTGCTTGTAGGCGAATATTTCTATTTATATGCGAATCGCTACTGGTAACAATATAAAAACCCTTTGCAAGAAAGGGTTTAGTAGTACGTATTTAATTGCTCAGACTCCATAATTAACAAATACATTTCTTTTGTAGGGGGCATGGGCGCTACTCCAAGTTCTCGCTCTAAAACATGACAGCATTTTTCATACCATTTCATGGCCTGTGGACGATTATGAAGTTGATAATAACTGTACATTAAAAGTCGATATGCCTCTTCCCATGTGTGATCGACTGATAAAATCCGTTCACACCACTCGATACTCGCATTAAAAAATTGTAACCTTACATTTACTTGTGCCAATCGTTCTGCACCACGAAGGAAAATTAATTGTAGACGTTCTCGTTCTGGTAAACACCAATCTGCAAAACGAAGATCCATTAAAAAATCACCTTGATAATAGCTCAATCCTTTTTCTAACAAATCCTTTGCTCTTTTAGGGTCTTTTTCTTCCAAGCCACGTGATATCGATTCTTCAAAATTAATCGTATCTAACTCATATACGGAATCTGGATTTAATCCATACGTTCCACCTTTGCGTAAGATAAAGAAGGAATCTTCTCTTGCTTTTCTTTTCGGCTCTAACGCTTTTAACAAAGCATTTAACGCAACCTTAAAGTTTTTATTAGCTGCTGTTTCCTCAAGATCTGGCCACAGACATTCAAAAATTTTCTCCTTCGATATGAAATTATTTCGATTCGTTATAAACAGCTCAAATAATTCCCTTGCTTTTTCTCTTTGCCAATCTCGGGTCTCAATTTGTTTTTTTCCGATCCAAACTTTCAGTTGTCCGAGGGCATGAATTACTAATGTATATCCCGGATGACTTTTGATATTATCATTTAAATTTAGTTCATGCATGTATTTATTAACTAGTTGAGGTGCAATTCCTAGTTGCTTTGCTTTTAAGAGCAACGGAACAAAATTTTGTAAATCAGTAGGACCAAAGGTTGTTCTCTTTTTTAAGAAAAAATCATATTCCTCGGTATGAACTTCTTGTAAAAATATATCTATTTCTTGTTTAAATGTTCCTTCATCTTCCATGTGATGAGCAACATAAGCTCTCCAAAAGGTAGTTACCATTACACCATATCTATCACCACAAGCCATAAATTCGTTACGGGTATTATCGATTATTTGACTGGCATGATTAAGATTTACATTATAAACCTCTGTTATAGCAATACCTAGCTTAATAAGGGCACTAAGCCATCGATCCTTCACTCTCTCCGTCTCTGACAATCCCTTTTTCGCCGTGTCAATCGCTCGTGCATATTCCATTCTTTTACCGTACAAAATGGCTAATCCCATATATGGCTCTGCTTTTCCTCTTGATACATTTATCTTTTCCATAATTTCTAATGCCGTCTCATAGCATTTTATAGCTAGCTCTTCATCATATTGATCCAATAATTGAACAGCATGCCCCATTCTCATCCATCCGCATGCTTCAACAAATGGCGATTTTATCTCTAGTCCATGTTGAATAGCCTTGGAAGCAAGCTGCTTACTTTCCACTGCATTTCCCATGAAAGCTTCGATAATTGCTAATAAGATATCAGTTTCTCTGTGAGACTGTGGAACCTGCGTTTTATTTACATCCTTATGTGTTTCTTTACGAAGTAGTAATACTTCCTTAGCTTTTGCTAATTTTCCTGTTCGAAGATAGATTCGCGCTTGTAAATTTCCTTCTTCCAATGGTAGATTTAACGCTTTTGCTTGCTCCAACCAAGTATCTGCTTTACCTGCTTGTCCAAAGTTTAATAGGTTCTCTGCCATTAGCTGGTATAACTGTGCCATTTCTTCTTTTGGGGGATTCGCTTTTTCTCTCATCTGAATAGCTTGTTTCACAAATCGTTCCGCTTGTTCAGGTTGTATGGTATCTAAATAAATGCGAGCCTTTCCTTCAAATGCTAGTCCTATTAAATTGTAATTCTCCTGATCATATTCCGGAAGAATACTGATCATACGTTCATAGTTTCTTTCCGCTTTTTCATACATGGAACGGTAACGCTCAATTTCTCCTTGATAGAAATATAACACAGGATAAACCTGCTTCTGTTCATCCGGTATATCTAATACGATTTCATAGAGGTTTTGTAATCTTCCTAAACGAAGCATCACTGCCCCATAGTCTTTCAGAATACTTGCTACCTCATGGTATTTGTTGATTTTTCGGTAATGATACAATGCTGCTTCTAGATTTCTTTTTGTCTGAAAGAAATGACCTGCTCGATCATGCAATGAATAGTGCTCTTGCTTATAGTTTTTTATTAATTGATTTTCTAAAAATGCTTTAAATAATGCATGATATCGATAGGAATTTCCTTCCCCTTCGGCAACAAAAAGGCCTTGTTCCAATAAACCATGTAGTATTTCCTCTGATCCATTTATCTGCAGCATTTTATCACAAACTTCAGGTGATAAATCTTCCAAAATACTTGATTGCATTAAAAATTGTTGGATGATTAATGACTGCTTTGCCAACACTTCTGATGCCAAATACTCGAATAGTTCACCTAATGAATTTTGCCGATTTCGAAAGATGTTTTCTATGGATGTCTTGTCATTTAACTGCTGGCTAAGCATATTAAAAGCTATCGCCCATCCTTCTGTTAATTGATAGATTTTTGTTAATTCCGCTTCACTAATTTTCATTTGCAAAGATTCTTCTAAGATATAGTCCATTTCATTCCGTGATAAGGTTAGATCTTCTTGTGAAATCTCTATTAAATCGCCCTTTAATTTTAATGCCGGAAGCACCTCCCACTTCGGTTTATTGCGACTAGAAAGTACGATATGTAAATTTGCAGGAATATGCTCCAAAACAAACAAAATCCATTTTTCAATTTCATATGAATTCATCACGTGATGAAAGTCGTCAAGAATCAATGTAACTTCTTCTTGTAGTGATACAATTTCATTAATAAATGTAGAAGCTATTCCATATATCTGTTCTGTATCAACGAAATTTCCTAGCGAATCTAGTTCTTTTTGGATCGCATCACCGTAAGTTGGGTATTTGATTTTAATTGCATAACTTACTTTAGTTAAGAAAGGCAGTATATCGTCATCATTTGGAGATATGGAAAACCAGCATGCTGCCAAACCATGATCATGAGCATATAAAGATAGGGCCGTACTCTTTCCATACCCTGCACCAGCATATAATAAAGTCAACGAATAGTTGGACACATGACTCAGCTTTTTGTTCAACTGTCCACGTCTGACAAAGCGCTCCCTTATTGGTAATGGACTATATTGGCTTTGAACAATCGGTATATCTCGCATCAATGACACCCCTTTCAATAATCTTAATGTTCTATCATTTTAACATAGCTTCATAGGATTGTATTTATTTCGTGATACTATTTGTGAAATGTGATAAGTTTGTAAATATATATTCTTATATAAAGTGAATTATGAAGCAGTAATATAATGCATCGGAGGGAAGGATTTGACTACGTTAAAAAAAGCAATATTTGCTGGTGGATGTTTTTGGTGTATGGTGAAACCATTTGACAAGTGGGATGGTGTTCACCGAATCGTTTCCGGGTATACAGGAGGAAGCCTTGAAAACCCTACGTATGAGGATGTGAAAAGTGGAACTACTGGTCACTATGAGGCCGTAGAAATTACATTCGACCCTAGTATTATTTCCTATCAAGAGATATTAGAAGTCTACTGGCGACAAATCGACCCAACAGATGCTGGCGGACAATTCCATGATCGCGGGGAACAATACCGAACAGCTATTTTTTATCAGGATGCGGGGCAAAAGCAATTAGCTGAAGCTTCCAAAACGAAATTAGCTGAAAGTGGAAAATTTGCGAAACCAATCGTAACAGAGATATTACCAGCTGTTACATTCTACCCGGCAGAGGATTATCACCAAGATTTTTATAAGAAAAATGAAACGGAATATAAAGAAGACCGAGCGAAGTCTGGTCGTGATGAATTTATTGAAGATACGTGGAAATAAGGGAACTCGTTAAGGGTGCGGGTACCGTAAGAATAGTTAATCCCATGGTATTTGTAAGTAAAAATAGATAAGATATTTTTCAAATGAAATGAACCTTCATTTTCTTGTTATACTGTTATGTTTCGTCCTTCATTCCCTTGATGAAGGACTTTCAACTGTTATGGGACAAGCAATTGCGTTTCATAGCCTTCACAAATAACGAATAATCCATCGGATATCTATGTATTTTCTAGGCGAACATTAACTTTCCCCACTCTATCTTTCATCCCCCAATACAGTATTTCTGCAAACCTGAAATCCTTTCCGTATCCAAGTTAAAGTAGTATAATTGCTCTTACATTATGAAACAGATTAGGAGCGGACATCTTGTCAAAAACAGAATCATTAATACCATTAAAAATGCTATTATTTAGCTTTCATGCTACAAACACTATCATTCTTAGTTATTTACCCCTTTACTTAAAATATAAGGGATTAGAAGGAACGGAGATTGGGTATGTACTAGCCATCGGACCTCTCGCGTCTATCTTTGCACAACCCTTTTGGGGGTACTTAAGTGATAAATACAAAACCGTAAAGCGAATCCTGTTAATTTGTATCGTGGGGCTGCTAATAGGTAGCGTGCTTTTCTTTCAAATGAATACATTAGTGACTATTCTATTAATGGGGGCGATATTCTATTTCTTTGTAACTCCAATTGGTGCTCTCGGAGATAGTTTAGCTCAGCGGCGAGCGGATGATCTTGGAGCTTCTTTCGGATCTATCCGAACTTGGGGATCGATCGGATTTGCTACTTCCTCACTCCTAATTGGCGCCATTCTAAATAAGGCCGGAGTGCAGTATATGATCTGGCCATATCTATTTTTTGGCATCATTGCTTTATTCGTTACATTTCGATTGAAAGATGTCAAAGTAGAATCTAAACCAGTTCATATCAAAGATGTCGGAAAGCTAATTAAAAATAAACCATTTCTTATATTCTTGGTATTAATGCTATTTATTACAATATCTCATCGCGCAAATGATAGCTTTATGGGATTATACATCGAACAGCTTGGCGGTAACGATTTTTTAGTTGGTCTGGCATGGTTTGTCGGAGTTGCAAGTGAAGCTGCCGTATTCTTTTTGGCTGGATATTGGTTTAAAAAATTTCATCCATTATTTTTCGTCATAATAGCGGGGGTACTTTATAGTATTCGTTGGTTTATCTATGCTCTAGCAGATGATCCGATGTACGTGATTGCATTGCAATTCTTACATGGATTGACCTTTGGGGTATTTTATCTAGCTGCGTTTGACTACGTTTCTCGTCTTATTCCAAAGTTATTACAGTCGACCGGTCATCTTGTATTTTTTGCCACTTTCTTTGGGATCTCCGGTATTATCGGCTCTTTAATGGGAGGAGCATTAATTGATTCTTTTGGTGGTGGTAGATTATACTTCTTTATGGGTTGCTTAGCAGTTGCTGGAACAATTCTTCTATCGATCTATCATGCATTGCCATTTGGAAAAAAGGTTTCAGAACAGGGATAATAACAAATTGAAAAAAAAGCGAGACCATCCGATATCTGATCGGTGATCTCGCTTTTTATTATTTGTTCAAGAAAATAAAGTATAGTACAAAGATAACGAACAGTACGTACATGATTGGATGAATTTCTTTCCCACGACCTTTAATGAGCATCGTAATTGGATAGAAGATAAACCCGATCGCAATACCTGTAGCGATACTGTACGTTAGTGGCATCGCAATAACTGTCAAAAATGCAGGTACAGCAATTTCAAATTGATCCCACTCAATATCCTTCAATGCTGAAGCCATTAATACACCAACAATAATTAATGCAGGAGCCGTTACTTCAGAAGTAACTACACTTAACAAAGGTGAGAAAAACAATGCTAATAAGAAAAATCCTCCTGCAACAACTGCTGTAAATCCTGATCGACCACCTACACCGACTCCAGCAGAAGACTCTACATAAGAAGTAGTTGTTGACGTTCCAACCGTTGCCCCAACTACAGTGGCGGCTGAATCAGCAAATAATGCTTTCCCAGCACGTGGTAATTTATTGTCTTTTACCAACCCTGCTTGTGATGCCACCGCAACTAATGTTCCTGCTGTGTCAAAGAAGTCAACGAATAAAAACGTTAAAATAACAACAAGCATTTCCAATGTGAAAATATCACCAAAGTGTAAAAATGCCTGACCAAATGTTGGTGCTACACTCGGAATACCACCAACAACACCTTCTAATTTTGTAAAGCCAAAGATTATGCCAGCAATCGTTGTAAGAATCATACCGTAAAATATTCCAGCTTTTACTCCGAATGCTAACAATACTACGGATACAACTAGTCCAAAAATAGCGAGCAATACAGTCGGAGACGTGATATCCCCTAAACCAACTAATGTCGCTTCATCCCCAACAACAATTCCTGCGCTTTGAAGTCCAATAAATGCGATAAATAAGCCAATACCAGCTCCAACTGCTTTCTTTAAGTTTCCAGGGATAGCATTTATAATTTTTTCACGTAATCCAGATAATGTTAACACAATAAAAATAAGTCCAGATGCTAATACACCAGCTAACGCTGTTTCCCAAGGAATGCCATAACCAATTACGACAGTAAAAGCAAAAAATGCATTCAAGCCCATACCTGGCGCAAGTGCAATAGGATACTTTGCAATAAGTCCCATGAATAGTGAACCTACAGCAGCTGCAATTGCAGTAGCAGCAAATACTGCTTCTTGATCCATACCTGTTGCACCAAGTAAGTCCGGATTTACAAAAAGAATATATGCCATCGCTAAGAATGTGGTTAATCCAGCTGTAAATTCTGTGCGGTAATTTGTACCTAATTCTTCAAATTGAAAATACTTCTTCATTATGCTTCCTCCCCAATTTTTCGCAAATAGGAAAATATGGAACATCCCTATCTTGCATAAGTGCAACTAAGGCTATCGCCATGAAAGCTTGGCGAAAAGCCAAGTTTTTCTAAGGAAATAAAAAAACACCCTTGATCCCAAGAGTGCTACCATGAACTAAGCAAGAAAAAGTAATTCATATAGAAAGCTATCAATCTTCAAATAGTGCGGAAGATCTCTCCATACAATAATTACTAAATCTGCGTAGTCAGACCATTTACGGCAGTCTGGTAGAAACTTTGGGCCATATTCCCTAAATTATACGCATTAAATATAAAGTTTTTAATAATTCCTATGGCTATAATACTATTTCGATAGACAAATGTCAACAAAATCCGAACATTTTATTGTCTTTATTTAAAATCATTCGTTTTCTACTCCCACTCAATCGTAGCAGGTGGCTTACTCGTAATGTCATAAACTACTCGGTTAATATGTGCTACGTCATTTACGATACGAGTTGAAATTTTCTCCAGAACATCCCAAGGAATGCGTGCCCAATCCGATGTCATTCCATCAATAGAGGTTACCGCACGAATTCCTATTGTGTAATCATACGTTCGAGCATCTCCCATAACACCTACACTCCGGATGTTCGGTAGCACGGTGAAATATTGCCATATGTCTCGATCAAGTCCAGCAGCCGCTATTTCCTCACGTAAAATCGCATCTGACTCTCGGACGATTTCTAGTTTTTCTTCTGTCACTTCACCTAACACACGGATAGCTAACCCTGGTCCAGGGAATGGTTGGCGCCAAACAATTCGATCAGGCAATCCAAGTTGTGACCCTAGCTCACGAACTTCATCCTTGAATAACGTATTTAACGGTTCAATTAGTTCGAATTGCATATCTTCCGGAAGTCCACCAACATTATGATGTGATTTAATTGTTTGTGCTGTTTCCGTACCACTCTCAATAATATCTGTATACAATGTTCCTTGGGCAAGAAAATCAATATCTTTTAATTTTTCTGCTTCATCATCAAATACGTAAATGAATTCATTTCCAATAATCTTTCGTTTTTTCTCAGGATCATCTACACCTTGTAATTTCGTTAAAAATCGCTCAGAGGCATCGACTTTTATTATATTCATTTTAAAATCATCAGCAAAAATCTTCATGACATCATCTGCTTCATTCTTTCGAAGCAATCCATGGTCAACAAAAATACATGTTAGCTGATCCCCAATGGCTTTATGGATTAACGCTGCAACAACAGAAGAATCTACCCCGCCACTAAGTGCACAAAGTACTTTCCTGTCACCTACCTTTTTCTGGATTTGATCAACTTCCATATCAATAAAGTTTTCAATGGTCCATTCTCCATTACACGCACATACATCAAACACAAACTGCTTTAATAAATGGTTGCCATATTCTGAGTGGCGCACTTCTGGATGATATTGCACCCCGTACATTTGCTTTTCAGGATAACTCATCGCTGCAATTGGTGTAGAAGAACTTGTTGCATCTACTTGGAAATTTGATGGCTCTTCTACCACTTTATCTCCATGACTCATCCAAACTGTTTGGCTATTTGGAGTGTTTTTAAATAAGACAGGATCATGTTGCAAATGAATGGTTGCTTTTCCATATTCACGATTTTTCGCTTTCTCAACTTTTCCTCCAAAATGCAATGCCATTAATTGCATACCATAACAAATACCAAGTACTGGAATTCCTAACTGAAAAATCTCTTTGTTGGGACGAAAACTGTTCTCATCATAGACACTATGAGGACCACCCGATAAAATAATCCCTTTCGGATTTAATCGTTTAATTTCTTCCACAGAGATTTTATGCGAATGTAACTCACTGTAGACTCCGAATTCTCGAATTCTTCTCGTAATCAATTGATTATATTGACTTCCAAAGTCTAATACTAAAATCATTTCATTGTTGTTCATGTTAACGCTCCTAACTGTTTTGTATATTGATATGATGTGTTATATAACTGTTGAAAAAACGAAAAACCTGGACACTTACCTTTTCGTATATAAACTACAAAAAGGCAGAATTCCAGGTTTTCGAAAAAATCAAAGATATTCCGCCTTCATAGTCAGGGCATTTACGGTGCCCTGGTAGAAACTTTCGAACCATATTATCGAGGATATACGAAGTACATGTATTTATTTGTATAAGTTAAACTTATTCTACTAGCGAATTCGCTCATGGTCAACCCAATATCTGTTTGATGAAATTTTTCCATAAGTCTTTCATTTCTGTCACAGTATAGGAATCAAGTTCATTTTTATAGATTATTTTCTCGTATTCATTCGTCAGACGTCTCATTGAATCCGTACTATACCAAGAATCAATTCGTTTTGCATATTCACGTAAGGTTTGATCCGGGTTTCTAGAAAACCCTTGATGTTTTAATAGTTTTAACACAAAATGATAGGCATCCTGATATGCTTCAGGGTCCTGATTTTTGAGCCATTTCCGTTCTAATAGATATGATCGCAAATGGAATCTTTTCCGATAGATTACAATAGCTATGATAATGAGGATTACTCCTCCTATGACGATTTGCCACCAATTTAGCGTGAATCCGTCAGAACCACCACTAGCATTATCTTGATTGATTGCTTCCACCGCTTCATCTTTCTCTAGATCCTTAGGGTCTGGCTCTTCCGATTCTTCCAATTCTGGTGTCGGTGCTTCCAATGCATCATCTGCATTTTCGGTGTTTGTATCGGAATAAAAATCTGTTAAATTTGTGAACCCTTGGGTTGGCTCAAATGGTACCCAACCAACTTCAGGGAAATACACTTCTACCCAAGAGTGCGCATTCGAATTTGTTACCTCATACACGTTGTAAGAGGAATCTCCATTAACATAATCTTCAATCTGTTCCCCACTCGTAAAGCCTTTTACCCATCTAGCTGGGATATCCAATGTACGCAATAGAACGACCATGGAAGTTGAAAAATTATCACAATAGCCTACTTTAGAATCAAATAGGAATTGATCAACATAGTCCTGGTCATCACTAGGAACTGGGACATCCGTAGTTTGATAGACAAACCCATTTCTACCAAAATAATTTTCAATAGCCTTTACTTTATCATACTGCGTAGTAAAAGAGGATGTTATTTCCTCTGCTAACTGACCGACACGATCAGGTAATGTAGAAGGCAACTGAGTATACTGATCTTTCTTATCGCCGCCAAAATCTATATCTTCTCGCATTTTATCTAGTGGGAAGGAAGGATAATCATACAAGATCGTATAATCAGTAAGTGCGACATCTTTATTAGCTGACTTGGTACTAATTTCACCACTAAGATGATTTAATAGGAACATGGCATTTCCATCCGCTTCCACCTTGTTCGTACCGTATGGATATACTAACTTAGGGATATTGGTATTTTCTTCAAAGTCTAAAATCGCTTCAAGTCGTTCTGTTTCGACATCTGCGCCATAGTCCTCTAATAAAATGTTTCCGTTATTTTGTTCTACATAATCAGGTTCATTTGAATGGAGCCAGCCTTTCCCTGTATACAAGTCCTTTGATTCAATTCGCCAATAATGGTCCTTTTTCGCTACAGCTTGAAAAACAGGAGAATAATCTTGGACAAAAGATCCTCCGAGTCTGGAATCATCTTCTCCATAGCCTACTTTTTGAATAGCACCGTTACCACCACCTGATCCACCTGCAGCATTTTTAATAAATGGAACAGGGTCTGGCCATTGTGGTTCAAATTTCGGTGCTGCATAACCTATAACTGTGGAAAATAATACGATTAATATTAATGGTATCATCCAAACTGTATTCTTATTTGTCCATGAAAACGAAATCCTTTCCATTTGTATTTCCTTAAAGAAGTTCGCCATTCCTAACCCTAGAAATGCAAGAGCAAAGGTACGAACTATTGGAATACTAGCATCATATATGGTGAATGTATCTAGTACCGCCAAATATACAATAGTAAGCAGCACGAAGATGAATATACGTTTCATCTGAATAAACCAATAATGGATTAAATAACTCATTAACCAAATAATAATTAAAAATAAAATACTTCGAAACATTCCAGTTAAATCATTCCACTCTTGGGAAAATAACGCTTGAAAATTAACACCAATCATAGTAAATAATTGTTCAAACCATAATCGGCTAATCAAACTAAATTCCGAGAATAGACCATTAATAATAAACAATAAGCCAAATCCTTTTAAAAGAGCAGAGATCCACCATTTTACTTGTAAAATAGTAATGATAAAACAAAACAGCGTATAGATAATAAAAACACTTAGGTTCGTAGTATCTGTAACCTTTTCAACAGGATATAGCCATTCCAAAAATAGTAATAAACCGAAGATATATAGGATAGAGGTGTAGATGGTTGGTATGTTGTTATTATATGATCGACTCACAGTCCACTCACCCCTATAGGATTATTTACAAGTTCTTTTTCGGTTAGAATATTAATACCAATTCCCTCATGCTGTAGTTGCTTCAACATATGATATTCATCTTCAGAAATTCTATTTTTAGATTGAATATAGACCACAGAAACACGCTTTTTCCGTAACTTTATTTGCTTTAATGTATCTTTTAATTGTTCATCCATCCGAGTAGTAGCCACGACAACGAAAAAGTCGTTGGCAATCTTAAACATTTCTTCTTTTAATAGCAAAGAAAACGGTTTCGTTTTAGTTGGATATATTCGCGTCAAATGCTTACGTATCCATTCTTTTTTCGTTGGATCGTGTTGAACTGGAAATAATGCAACGTCTTTGCCAATCGATAAAAAACCAACTTGTGAAGCTTGTTGACGAATTGTTTCCATTAAGGACATACTAACTTCAACCGTTGCTTCAAATGCTAATGGATTTAAGCCGTTGTAATAGCAGCCATCTAAAACAATTAATGTATCGGTACTTTTTTCCTGCTCGAATTCCTTTGTCATGACCTCATTTTTCTTAGCAGTTTGTTTCCAATCAATCCAAGAAAAACGATCCCCAGGCATATATTCACGTATTCCAGTTGCAACATTTGTATTTTTCAAGTTCATTGTATAAGAAGAGATCGAACCTTGTTCATAGCTACTGATCTTTTCCATCAATACGATTGGTCGTTCATCAGGATAAGCAATCAAAGCATCGGAAACTTGAAACACATGATCCTTCTTAATCAATCCGAAAATATCACCCGTACGAATTCGGACCGCATTTAATTGATGCTCCCCGCGCGGAATATGCTTAATGGTATAAGATAACGCTATTTTACGTTTAAACCATGGGAAAGTGATTTTCTTAATACTTCGATTATTATACAACTTGTTCGGTTGTTCGAGATGGTGATATTTTTCATGCCGATTATCTACTTTATTTAAGCTAACTGGAAAGATCTCCTCACAAATACAGTAATAAAGTGGAAAGGGAAATTTCCGATCAATCTCTACCGAAACAGACACACCATCACCCGCTCGAATAACATGGTGGGATAATTTTCTCGAAACTTTCCAATTTTTAATAGGGTAAAAGAGCAAACCAATGTGATATAAAAAAATCGGTAAAAAGCTATAGAATAAAAACCAACTCGTGAACCCACCCTGAAACATCGCGAACGAGAATAGGGCCGCAAACAAGGTAAATATAAAGACGAATTTACCGATAAAGCGTAATGATTCCTTCATTAACGAAATTCCTTTCGAATTGGAACAAAGGTATTCTTCACTATTTCTTCAATTAGCTCACGATTTGTCTTTCCATCATATTTAGCTTCTGAGTTTAAAATTACTCGATGGGAAAGTACAAATGGCGCTAAATATTTCACATCATCTGGCAGCACATAGTCACGTCCTTTAATAAACGCATATGATTTTGCAGACCTCATTAATGCTATTGATCCACGAGGACTTACCCCTAGAAAAATAGAAGCATGATCCCTTGTCCCTCTTACTAAATTAACGATATATTGCTGAACATTTTTATCAATATATACGTCTTTCACATCTTGTTGAATTGCTACTAATTCGTCTTTTGTCATTACGGATTCAATCGATTCAATCGGATGGTCTCTTGCAGTACGCTCAAGCATAATTAACTCTTCGTCCATAGACGGGTACCCCATACTTAATTTTAATATAAACCGGTCTAACTGTGCCTCTGGTAACGGATATGTTCCCTCATATTCAATTGGGTTTTGAGTTGCCATAACGAAAAATGGTTTTGGAAGTTTAATAGTTTTACCATCGACAGTAATACTGTGTTCCTCCATTCCTTCAAGAAGTGATGACTGTGTCTTAGGAGAAGTACGGTTAATTTCATCAGCTAGTACAATATTGCCTAATATTGGTCCTCCGCGAAATTCAAATTCCATTTCTTTAGGGTTATAAATGGAGACGCCTGTTACATCGGATGGTAATAAATCTGGAGTAAATTGAATTCGTTTAAAATCACAATCTAGTGATTTCGCGAGGGTACGAACAAGCATTGTTTTTCCAACTCCAGGTACATCCTCAAGTAATACATGGCCTTCTGCCAGTAAGGCTACCATACTTAAGGTTGCAGCTTCCTCTTTCCCAATCATTACTAAATTGATATTCGCTATTACTTTTTCGATTTTGTCATTGTATACTGCTGTATTTTGTACCATTTGTTCGCTCCTTCTCATGATAATTGCACTACAAAAATGCTTCCATATTTATACTATAACTATACTAAAAAGTAGTATTGAAGTAAAAGCATACACAAAATATATTATTTTCAGAAAAATATCCCTTTAAAACAATTGCTTACAAAAGTATAAAATAGTTAACCTTATAAATTCAATGGGATTATCTGACAAATACAAAAATGCATTACTCCGTGGAGTAATGCATTTACGTGATTAATTATTGTATAAAATTGGTCCAGCTGGTCCTAAATCAATTCCGAATAGCATCCAAATAATTAACATGATTGTCCAGCTTACTAAGAAGAACATGGCATATGGGAACATCGTAGAAATCAATGTACCAATACCCATTTTCTTATCATACTTCTGTGCAAAAGCAATTATAATTGCGAAGTATGTCATTAATGGTGAAATGATGTTAGTTGATGAATCTGCAATACGATAAGCCATTTGTGTTAACTCTGGAGAATAGCCCATTTGCATCATAATTGGCACAAAAATCGGTGCCATCATTGCCCATTTTGCAGATGCACTACCAATAAAGATATTGATAAAGGCAGCAATAATAATAAACAAGATCACTAATGGAATACCTGTTAAACTAACATTTTGTAAGAATTCTGCTCCATATACACCAAGCACTAATCCTAAGTTTGATTCATTGAAATATGCAACAAATTGTCCTGCAGTAAACGCTAATACGATAAACATCCCCATTGCTGCCATCGTGTCAGACATTTGACCTGCTACATCTTTGTCATTTTTGATAACTTTTGTTACTTTTCCATATACAAGTCCAGGAATAAAGAATAGAATCGCTATGATTGGAACTAGTGAACTCATAAATGGTGATTGAATGATTGCTCCGTCTTCACCACGCATTGGAGCGTTTTCAGGTAAAATCAACAATGCCATTAAAATTACGGCTACTAGTACAGAAACACCAGCCCAAATAAGTCCTTTTTTCTCTGTACCTTTTAATTTCTCTAGCTTTTCTCGATAATCGCCTTTATATTCTCCTAGACGCGGTTCTACTACTTTTTCCGTTACCCATGCACCAACAAACGTAAGTATAAATGTTGAAATAATAATAAAGTAATAGTTCATCGCAATGTTCATTGTTTCTGCATATTCAGGACTAACGATTGTCGCCCCTGCTATTGTTAGTTCTCCAAGTAATGCATCTGTTCCTGATAAAAACAAGTTTGCACTAAATCCACCAGAAACACCCGCAAATGCTGCTGCTAGACCAGCTAATGGATGACGTCCAACTGCTGCAAAAATCAAGGCACCAAGTGGTGGTAAAACAACATATCCAGCATCTGAAGCAACACTTGACATGATCCCAGCAAATACAAGACCTAACGTAATAAAGCGTTTTGGCACACTAAGCACGAACCCACGAAGTAAAGCACTAATTAACCCTGTACGTTCTGCTAAACCAATTCCTAACATTGTTAGTAGTACAACTCCGAGTGGTGCGAATCCAATAAAGTTCTCCGTCATACTGCCAAATATATACTGAATTCCCTCAGCATTTAGAAGGTTTTTAACCTCTACCATTTCCCCAGGTTTCCCAGGGTGTTCTACACTGATTCCAAAGGAAGAAACAACAGCTGAAAGCACTAACACAACTAATGCTAATATTGCGAATAATGTAACAGGATGCGGTAACTTATTCCCTACATACTCTACTACATCCAAAAACCGTTGAAAAAATCCTTTTTTCTTTTGATTATCCATGTATATTATGCCCCTTCCTTCTTGGTTGAAAAGAATAACCAATGATAATATTCTGAAAATAACACGTATAAATAGTGCAGTGTTTATTATATACTCGGAGTCTAATAATTAAAATAGCAAATGAATAAGTAAAAATAGTGAATTTTTTCGTAAGATTGTTTTAAAAGCGAAGATTGAAACGAGAATGACAAGGGATAACTTTTTGAAGGATTTAAGGAGCTGGTCATAACCGTAACTTTTGACTCTATAGACGAACGATTACACGAGAGGAAAAATGCACAGTAACTGCCATGTGACCATTGGTTAATTTTTCTTTACCATTCGGGATTTCATCACTACTATGAACGACCGTTTGGCGCTTTATTCTCTTCATTCGGGCTTTCATTACTACTATGAACGACCGTTTGGCGCTTTATTCTCTTCATTCGGGCTTTCATTACTACTATGAACGACCGTTTGGCACTTTATTCTGAAGTGCGCCATCTTTTTAAGTAATACACAGTCTATATATAATTACCAACAAAGTACGAAAACAACCCAAAAGAAAAATCCAAACTAATTCGAAAATAGAATTTTTGAATTACAGTTCGGATTTTTCTTTGACTAATACAATTTTGTCCCAGCCTTTTACTTAGTCTTACTAGTCTCCACGGTACGTTCAAAAAATGGGTTCCCGTTCATTCCTACCCATAGATCAGATTGTTCGATTTGATATGCCAACTGCAACAACCGATGTTCTTCTCCTTTAGCAGACATAACTTGAACTCCTAGTGGTAATCCCCCTATTGACTGGTGAACCGGCAGTGACATTGCAGGCTGACCGGTCAAGTTAGCCAGTTGCGTATATGGGGTATACGTTAAACTTGGTAGAAACATCTCATAAATTAGTTCCTGTTGTTCTTGTTTTCCGACACGACTAATCTTCTCACGCAAGATTTGCTGATCTGTAGGTGTATGAGTTAACTCGCCTATTTTAGGCGCTGTATAAGCTGTGGCTGGAGTCACATAGAAATCGTATGTTTGATGTAGCTTGGCCATTTTTGCGGCAGCAATATCCCAGGATGTTAAGCTTGCTGAGTACTCTGCTGCTGTGACCGATTGACCTGCTATATTCAGTAACCAAGTCTCGATTTCCACGTCGTCCGAAGTAATTGCTCGTCCTAAACCTCTTTCAAGTTGATTGACTAAAGAAGCTATCTCTCCACTATTCATGAGGTAATAATCTCTCATCAGTTGTACACCGTCCACACCATTATCAACTTCCTCGACATGATGTCCTTGTTTTTCAAGCCATTTCACTGTTTTTTCTACTGCTTTAATAGCTTCCTCAGACACTGGTGTTCCAACTGGAGATTCTGTTGTAAAGCCAATTTTTAATGTGCGTACAAAAGGTTGATCCAAGGTATGTTTATATCCATCCATGAACAGCGGAGTTTGAAATGCTGCTTCTGGTTGGATTACCTGTAACATATCCAATAATGCTGCACTGTCTCTAACCGATCTACTAAGAACAAAATCAATTGATGCACCTTGCCATTGTCTCCCCACACCAGGTCCTACTGGTGTACGGCCTCTAGTCGGTTTTAGTCCGAATAATCCCGTGAAAGATGCTGGAATCCTAATCGAACCTCCACCATCACTTGCACCAGCGATTGGTACGATCCCAGATGCGATCGCCGCTGCTGCTCCCCCACTCGATCCCCCTGGAGAATATTCCATATTCCATGGATTTCGAGTTGGACCGTACAGTTCAGGTTCCGATATGTTTTTCAGTCCAAATTCTGGCGTATTCGTATGACCTATAAAATGAAAACCAGCTTGACGAATTCTTTGCACGAAGTTTGAATCTTGCTTCGCTGTATTGGATGTTAATAATCTGGAACCCGATGTCAAGGGCTCGTTTCGTAATGCCTGAGAAATATTTTTTAATAAAATAGGAACCCCCATAAAAGGAGCATCGTAGTTTAACGGACTTTCCGTTTCTTGTAGTACCTTTTCTTTCCTATGTCTCACGACAGCGTTCAAGGATGGATTAACTTTTTCCAGTTGATCTATACTTAACTGTAATAATTCTTTTGATTTTATTTCTCTATTCTTGACTAGCTGAGCCATATCCGTAGCGTCTAATGATAAATAAGTATCTAATTCCATATGTTACCACCTCGATGTCCTATATTATAGCATTAATCGTCCTACAACCCAATTCACACGGATGGAATAATTCTTTTCGAATTTATTAAGTATAAGTCTTAAATTTAGCGCCAACCTATAAAAAACATCGTGTTTAATGAAGGAGGAAAATAATGCAACACAATATACCCTTAACGGCATCAGAAATATCACACCTATGGACTTCATATATGAATGCTAGTCTTACGAAAGGTGTTTCGTCGTATTTTATTAATAAAGTAGAAGATGAGGAAATCAAACCAGTTATACAAGATATTTTCAACATGGCTATAGAAGCTTTGGACAAGTTAACTGAAATGATCAAAGAAGCAGGTCATCCGATTCCAGTAGGATTCACAGAAGACGATATTAATCAGGAAGCACCCAAATTATACTCTGATGGATTTATGCTCAATTATATCTTAAATGAATGTTCGTTGGGGATGAAATATGCATCCACGGCAATAAGCAACAGCACGAGAGAAGATGTGTATACTTATTACTCCAATTTACATTCAAATTTTAATAGACTGCACCACAAGACTGTAAATATCTCTTTAACAAAAGGAATTTTTGTAAAACCACCTGTAATACCTACCCCTAAGGAAATAGACTTTGTTAATAAACCAAACTTCTTAACAGGTTGGCTTGGCGAACGAAGAACATTAGCTGCCCCAGAAATAGCAAATCTTCATTCAAACATAAAACGGAATGCATTGGGTGCTGCTTTACTTATGGGATTTAGTCAAGTGACAACGAATAAAGAAGTAAAATCATACTTATTACGTGGTATTGACATCGCACAAAAGCATATTAATATTCTTAGTGAAATCCTGCAAGGGAGTGACGTGCCAAATCCAATGGGTTCTGATTCTATGGTAACTTCCTCATCCAATGTTTCCCCTTTTTCGGATAAGTTAATGATGTATCATACATCCGGGATGATCGTGCAGGGAATTGGCTTTTATGGGCAAAGCATCTCTGCAAATCTAAGACGAGATATTGCCACTCAATATACCAGATTAATGGGGGAAGTAGCTCTATATTGTGAGGATGGTGCCAATATTATGATTAAACATAAATGGATGGAGGAACCACCGAAAATGGTGGATCGTGAAAAATTAGCAAAATTTAAGAAGGGAAATGAATAAACTATGCTAAAATATCATCTCAACCAAATTAGTCTGATTATCCATCATAAGGAACGAATACTAACAATAACAGCCCCTATCATAAAATATGCAGAATAAGGTATGACATTATGGAGACAAAGATAAATAGTAAAAGTAAACGATTGGAAGCATTATTATGGAGTATTGCCTTACCCGGTTTTGCTCAATTATTAAATAAAAAGTACATTAAGGGAATAATATTTGTTACCTTAGAATTCATTATAAATGTAATGGGAAACTTTAACCGAATTATTGTTTTAAGCTTCAATGGTCAAATTCAAGAGGCAATCGAAGTGACAAACTACTTATGGTTAATGTTTTATCCCTGTTTATACTTTTTTGCGATTTGGGATGCATATAAAGATGCCGGTGGCGGAAAGAAACCATTTTCATACTTACCCCTCGTATTCTCTGCCTATTTTGTAACAGTAGGCTTAATTTTTTCTCCTTCATTTACAATATTTGGATACTTATTAGGTCCAATGTGGTTACCTATTTTATTTCTTCCTATAGGTCTAATCATCGGATCCATTATCCGATGGATTTTAGTAAAAAAATATGTCTGAAATTTGCTCTCAGCGAATCCACACGCATGAGGGCTTATTTTTGCCTTCATATGTGATTTTAAATTTTTGAAAAATTTAGTCTTGACAAATTAACCTACATTATTTAATGTGTATATAAAATACTACTATTTATTCAGTTACTAACAACACCTATAGTCCACAACCATCTAGTATATGATAGCAATCAACCTAGAATATACGCACACCCTTCTTTAAAATCGTAAAAAATTCAACAATTAACTTCAAAATTTTACACCTTAGAATTTAATAGCTTTACACTACTTTTTAACTACATATTTATCGTTATAATTTTCTTAATTTTCGGAATGGAGTGTTTCTATGTCAAAACAACCAGTATTGAATGTGGAGAGCCTTAAGACCTACTTTTACTTAAACCAAGATCAAATTGCAAAAGCTGTTGACGATATTTCATTTTCAATTTACCCAGGTGAAACAGTTGCTCTTGTAGGTGAATCCGGTAGTGGTAAAAGTATTACAGCACTTTCAGTCATGCAACTTATTAATAAACCAGGGAGAATTATTGACGGTACCATCCAAATGGATGGAGAGGAATTACTCCAATTATCCGCAAAAAAAATGACTAAAATACGTGGAAACGATATTGCAATGATTTTCCAAGAGCCGATGACAGCACTAAATCCTGTTTATACTATTGGCAATCAGATCACTGAAATGCTTCGGAAGCATAAAAAGTTGACTAAAAAAGAGGCACGACTTCGTGCAATTGAGTTACTACAAACAGTTGGAATACCGCGAGCTAGCGAAGTATTTGATGAATACCCTCATCAACTTTCCGGCGGAATGCGACAGCGGGTTATGATTGCAATGGCAATATCTTGTGAACCTAGCCTATTAATAGCTGATGAACCAACAACAGCCCTTGACGTTACAATTCAAGCACAAATATTGGATCTAATGGTAGAGATGAAAGAGAAATTTAATATGGCCCTATTATTAATAACTCATGATTTAGGTGTTGTTTCCGAATATGCGGACCGAGTGATGGTTATGTACGGTGGCCAAATCGTTGAACATGCACCTACGAAACACTTACTACGAGGTACCAAGCACCCGTACACAAAAGGGTTGTTAGATAGTTTACCAAACCTGGATGAAGATGTGGATCGATTAGGGGCTATTAAAGGAACTGTACCACCTGCATCAGATTTCCCTAATGGCTGTCGCTTCTCCACTCGTTGTCCCTATGTAATGGAGAAATGTACACAGTCAAACCCGGAGCTTGAACAAATTGATACGAACCATTATGTTCGTTGCCATCTTTATGAAGACGGGAGGAATTCTCTTGACTAGTCTGGAAAAAAATCTAGCAGAAATAGTGAAACAAGATGAATTAGAAAAAGAAGTACTTGTCGATGTAAAAAATGTAAAAAAATACTTTCCAATTAAAGGTGGTATATTAAAACGCACCGTTGGACATTTAAAAGCAGTTGATGATATTTCATTCCAAATACATAAAGGAGAAACACTTGGAATTGTAGGGGAATCTGGATCTGGTAAATCAACATTAGGAAGAGTAATGCTTCGTTTATTGAATCCAACAGAAGGAATAATCAGCTTTAATGATGTGGATATTTCCAAATTAAACAAAAAAGAAATGAATAAATACCGTCGCGATATGCAGATTGTTTTCCAAGACCCTTTCGCCTCTTTAAATTCGAAGATGAGCGTAGGAGAACTGATCGAGGAACCATTAATAGTTCAAACATCATTATCAAAGACAGAACGAAAACAAAAAGCCGCAGAAATGATTGAAAAGGTAGGATTACGTCGAAGCGACTTACAAAAATATCCACATGAATTCTCCGGAGGGCAACGACAGCGGATAAGCATTGCCCGAGCATTGGTGCTGGACCCAAAATTTGTCATTTGCGATGAACCCGTTTCTGCATTGGATGTGTCCATACAAGCTCAGGTGCTTAATTTAATGAAAGATCTCCAAGACGAATTGGGACTAACTTATCTCTTTATTGCGCATGATCTAAGTGTTGTAAAACACATAAGTGATCGAGTTGCTGTTATGTATTTAGGAAGGATTGCTGAGATCGCACCTAAGAAAGAGTTGTATAATAACCCGCTGCATCCTTATACAAAAGGCTTGCTCTCATCAATACCTGTTGTTGATACGAATGAAAGTGCTAGTATTTCTAGGGAGCGTATCAAATTGTCTGGAGACCTACCAAGTCCAGCAAATCCTCCTTCGGGCTGTACTTTTAGAACGAGATGCCCATTAGCACATGATAAATGTGTAACAGATAGACCTGAACTAATAGAAAAAGAAGATGGTCATTTTGTTGCCTGTCATCTGTACTCATAAATATTGATTCTATTATTAGTACTTGGCTATGTGTCAAGCTTTCTAATAAATTTTATCAGCTATAGGGAGGTGATCATGAAGACATCGTTAACTTGTAGTAAAAAATAATTTAAATTTTGTAAAGGGGGAATTTCTTTTGTTAAAACGTTTTAATGTTAAATTGGCTTTCCTTATTTTAATGTTACTCTTTGGTATCGTGTTAGCCGCTTGTAATAACGATACTGCCAATGAAGGAGAAGGTGAGGATCCTGATGAGCAAACAGAAGATCCAGGATCTGATACTGACGAAGAGGATGAAGAACCAGCGAATGATGAGCCTCAAATGGGTGGAAATCTAGTTGGTGCTATGGATACTGCTCCTGCAGGTGTTTTCAACCCTATTTTCTACGAGGAAGCATATGAAGCAAATATTTTAGACTTCACCCACGAAGGACTACTTACACAAGATGAAACGATGGCATTTGGTCCTGGTTTAGCTCATGACTGGGATATCAATGAAGATAACACAGAAATTACGTTATACCTTGAAGAAGGTGTTAAATGGCATGATGGAGAAGAATTCACAGCTGACGACGTAGTCTTCACTTACAAAACAATGGCAAGCCCTGGCTATATTGAAGCTGGTGGTGTTCGTACTGAATATGTTGATAAATTAGTAGGATATGAAGAATTCGTAAACGGGGAAACTGATGAATTCGAAGGCGTTGTTGCTGAAGACGATTACACGGTTACATTTAAATTCGCTCAGTCTAACGTTACAATTTTAAAAGATGTTGCATTCCAAATTATTCCTGAGCATGTTTTTGCAGATGTTCCAGTAGCGGAAATGCCTGAACACCCTGCAACACTTAATGCAGGGGAAGTAATTGGTACTGGTCCATTCAAGTTCTCAGAAATGCTTGAACGTGAGCAGTATGTATTAGAAAAGCATGCTGATTACTGGCAAGGTGAACCATACCTAGATTCTGTTACATGGCGTATTGTTGACCAGTCCGTTATTTTAGGTCTATTGGAAAGCGGAGAAATTGATTTCATCGCTGATCCAAATGGTGTACCAGCAGCCGACTATGAGTCTGTTGCATCTCAAGATCATATTGAAATTATTGAACAACCTGACTTTGGATATCAATTGATGGGCTTCATCCACAACCATCGTACAGATGAAGATGCTGCAAGCGGTGAAATTAACCCAGAAAATTGGATTCCAAATGAAGATATGAGTGAAAAACTTGTACGACAAGCGATCGCATATACAATTGATCGCCAAGCAATCGTAGAAGAGTTACTACTTGGTCATGGTTCTGTTATCAATGCTCCAATTGCACAGCAGTTCTGGGCATATGATGATGCTGCAGGTACAGATTATAGCGCGGACCTTGAAATGGCAGGATCACTATTAGATGATGCAGGTTATGTTGATGCTGATGGTGATGGATATAGGGATACTCCTGATGGTGAAGAATGGGTTGTTAACTTAAACTACCCAACTGGTAACCAACTTCGTGAAAGATCAGCACCAATTCTTGCACAAATGATTGAGCAAGCAGGAATCCAGGTTGATTTAAGACAACCAAAAGAAATGTCTGCATATGTTGAAGATTTAACAAATAACAATGAAGATTGGGATCTATATTTACTTGGTTGGAGCCTAGGTAGTGGTGACCCAGATCCTTCTGGCTTATGGAGATCAAAAGATGCATATAACTTTGGTCGTTGGAATAACCCAGATTCTGATCAGTTAATCACTGACGGTATCACACCACCTGATGCATTTGATCAATCATATCGTGAAGATGTCTATAGTGAGTGGCAAGGACTGTTCTCTGACGATCTACCTGCCTTATTACTGTATGCACAAAATAAAATTTATGCGTTCAACGAGCGTGTGAATGGTATCGATCCAATGCCATATGGTTTCAATAATGACCCTCAATTATGGTGGGTATCTGAGTAGGAATTGTTAACTGGATAAAGAGCGTGTGGAACACACCGCATGCTCTTTTCCTTTTAAATTACATACATTACACCAATACTACCAAAACAATGTCCTAAAGACCGGGGGGAATTAGATGTACAAATATATCGTTCGTCGCATACTTGTTTTTATTCCGATGCTTTTCGCCCTGACAGTAATTGTATTCGGGCTCGCTAAGGCAGCGCCAGGTGATGCTTTAACAGGACAGCAGCTTGCCGATCCAACTGTGAACCCAGAAGTTTATGAACAACAACGAGAAGCATTAGGATTAAACGACCCAATTCCTGTTCAATATTGGAATTGGTTAAGCTCTACTGCGCAGGGAGATTTCGGTAAATCTTTAATATTTAATGGCCGTTCTGTTGCAGAATTGATTGAGGCTCGTGTCGCAAATACACTTTACTTAGGTTTATTTTCACTATTTATTACGATCATTGTTGCCATACCAATAGGAATATACTCTGCAAGAAAGCCTTACTCCCTACTGGATTATACGGCGACTGGATTCGGTTTTCTAGGTTTAGCAATTCCTAATTTCTTTTTTGGGCTAATTGCCATTTACTTTCTAGCTATAAATTTAGGGTGGTTTCCCGCCCAAGGTACATTATCCGCACCTGGCGTAACCGGATTTGAAGCCTTCTTAGACCGTATTCACCACATGGTGTTACCGGGTATAACACTTGGACTAGCTGGAACAGCTACCTATATGCGCTACATGCGTTCGGAGGTACTAGATGTTCTTGGTAGTGATTATATACGGACCGCCAAGGCAAAAGGAATGTCTGACCGTAATGTGCTTTATAAACATACCCTTCGAAATGCACTTATTCCAATTATCACCTTAATGGGATTTGAAATTGGAGTTTTACTAAGTGGAGCGGTTATTACCGAGCAAGTCTTTCAATACCCAGGACTTGGAACACTGTTTATCAGTTCCGTTACCAATCGTGACTTTCCAGTAGTCATGGCTATTACGTTAATACTAGGAGTACTTATCCTAATAGGTAACTTACTTGCTGATATATTCTACAGTATTATTGATCCAAGAATCCGATATGATTGAGGTGAATTCATCCTATGCAACCAAATCCACAAGAAACGTTATCAACAAAACCAGATCTTACTCCAAATAACCAGAGTAAAAGTAAAAGCCCATTTAAGCTAGCAATGGGTAGGTTTATCAAGAATAAAATGGCAGTAATTAGTGTGTTTTTATTACTAATTATCATCTTAATTTGTATTCTTGCTCCTGTATTTACCGATCAAGATCCTATAGTAACAGACTTATTTCAGATTGAAAAAGGACCGAGTGATGAGCATGTTTTAGGCACCAATGGAACGGGACAAGATAACTTTGCCCGCTTATTGTATGGCGGACGTATTTCTCTATTAGTCGGTTTTAGTGCCATGTTCTTCACATTAACGATTGGGATTCTTTTAGGTTCTCTTGCTGGTTATTATGGTGGTAAGGTAGACAGTATTATTATGCGTGCAGCAGATATCGTGCTTATGCTACCGTTTTTAGTATTAACGTTAACTATTATCGCAATTCTAGATAATATCACCATACCAATTTTTGTAACCATTATCGCGATAACGTCCTGGCCGAATTTAACACGTATTATTCGTGGGACATACCTCTCCTTGCGTGAGCAGGAATTTATTCTAGGTGCCCGTGCCATTGGAGCAACAGATTTTCGCATCATATTTAGACACTTTATCCCTAACGCAATAGGTCCAATTATTGTTAATGCAACTTTGATGATGGCATCTTATATTATCATCGAATCCGCCCTTAGCTTTATTGGATTTGGGATTCCGCAACCTACACCTACATGGGGGAATATGTTATCGGAAGCAATGAATGTTCGCATACTACGAGAGCATCCAGAAGCTTGGATTCCACCAGGAGTAGCCATCTTTGTAACTGTTTTAGCAATTAACTTTATTGGAGATGGACTTCGAGATGCATTTGATCCGAAGAGTAATAGAAGATAATATCAACTAATTAACCTCTCAATTTTTCCATAATTGAGAGGTTATTAATTGTACATACCTTTTCCTCCTCTGGTTAAACTAATTTCGGAGGTGTTCAAAACATGAATGAAAAAAACGGTAAAGCTCCAAAAAATTTAAATGTTCAACTTGGTGGAATGGGACTGTATGGGACAACCAGTAATGAAGAAATAGCTGGGTATAAAATGTCTGGCGATATTGAAAATGCTGGACAGCTTGATAAAGGATTTAAAAAAGAAGAGGGTAGCTCAGGTGCTAAACCTTCGATAGATGATCATGAACAAAGGGATTAACAATCGAAAAAAACTGCTGAGTCAGCAGTTTTTTAATGGAAATTACTATTTTATAAGGGCTATTTGTTAACCTCATCTCCCACAACAGAAACAAGTTTAAAGTGTTCAACAACGATAATGGTATCATCATTCAATGATTTACCTTCCGCTTCTAGTGGTTCTTTCCATGAAAAGATATGATCCTCGACGAACTCTTCTAAAGTAGAATTTTCACCTTTTGCTATTTTCTCTCCTATTTCTCCTTCTATCTTGCCAAATGGTATTTCATAAAAATCCGTTATTTCAATGGTTGCACGGTGAACTCCTTTTTTCGTAAATGCTTCCAGTATATCTCCAATATTACTTTTTTCCTCATTAGGTAATCGATCATACCAGACCTTAGGTGTACATGTAGCTGTCTTTAGCCCATTAATTACTTCCTCCAACAATCTTTCGTCATTTTCATCTCTTCCCCAAAAATCAATTCGTTTCATTACTCTTTCCACCCTTCATTTCACATCACTAATTTTCAAAGGGAAATTCCATCACCTTATAATTAAATTTCCTCTGAAACCCTATACTTTCTGCAACAGCTATGGATGGTTTATTGATCTCCATACAGTCCCAGTATGGAATCATTCTATTGTTGAAGCATTCTTGGACAAAACGATGAGCAACTATTTTCGCTAAATTTTTTCCACGGTATTCCTTCTCTGTCTCAATAGCAATTCCTTGATATTTCTCTGTTGTGAATGAAGAAAAACAATGGCTCACAATTTCATTCTTATAAACGATACAATAACCTAATCCATTCGTTTCAAAATCATCTATGGTTTGCCAAAATTCTAGCACCTTAGATTGAAGTTTATCCTTGTTTTTCAACTTGTTATTTTCAAGTAGTAGTTTAGTTATTTTTTCCATCGAATATTTGGAGTCCATTATAGGTTCTACTTCCCTAACATATAGATTCGGAAACAGTGTATATACTCGTTGCTTCCCAACTACAGGTTTTCGTTTGGCAAAAATAGTTTCTAATTTTTTCTCCCATGCTTTATTTATACCAAAACCTTCAAACCATTTAAGATCAAGTGCTTTTGATTCTGGAGCTATTACTTGATCGATGAGATCATCTATTTTATCGATGAAGACATCGTTATTTTCATCCCCTATAAAACAAAATCCATCTAAATTACCAAACCAAACAAGGCCACTCTTTGGCTCCTCCGAATCATCAACAAAAATTCGCCCTGGATTTTTCCCAGCAATGATTGCTTGTACTTCATTGACCATGTCTGCATCTGACAGTAACTGCTTGCAAATATTAAATTTAGTTTGCTTTAACTCATACATGTTATCTTCTCCTCCAATCCAATCATTCTAGAAGTATGAACGATTGGAAAATTTCAACATCTGCTTTTTTATTTTATCATTAATTATATTCCATGATTTTCTGCTCATTAAGATTCTTAACTTGTCCACTTCCTCAAATTCAAGTTAAAAGTTTATCCCCTACCATATATTTCATAAAATTTCCAATACTCTACTTAAATTCTATTATAACATGTAATAATAAAAGCCTTTCACATAAATGTGAAAGACCGTCTATAATAGATCCCAAGTTACAGGTGTTCCTTTTTTAACATCATGTTTAACGCATTTTCCAATTAGTATATCGTAGTATTTTGGAGCAAGCCCAAAACCAGGTCGAATTACTCGTAAATTTTTATTAGTGAATACATCTCCTTCATTCATATCTTCTACTATATATAAGGAACGACGAAACTTCTTGGAGGGTTCCTCAGCTTTTGTTGTACCATAGTTTACACTTCCTAAAGACCGCCATGCTCTTTGCGTTTCTGTTACCAATGCTTCCATTTCATGAGGTTCTAACGAAAAGCTAGCATCAACCCCCCCATCCTCACGACAAAGGGTAAGATGTTTTTCAATAACAGTCGCCCCTAGTGCAACACTCGCAACTGCTACCCCATTTCCCATTGTGTGATCGGATAGTCCGACCTGACATTGAAATAATTCCTTCATATGAGGAATGGTTTTAATATTTGTATTTTCTGGTGATGCCGGATACGTACTGGTACATTTAAGCAATATTAAGTCTTGGCATCCTGCCTTCATGGCAGTGTTTACCGTTTCTTCTATTTCAGCAGCCGAACACATACCTGTTGAAATGATCATTGGCTTTTTAGTTTTGGCTACCCTACTTATTAATGGTAAATCGGTACATTCAAATGATGCTATTTTATAGCAAGGAACGTTGAGTGTTTCCAAAAAATCAACCGCTGTTTCATCAAAAGGTGTACTAAAACCGATCATCCCTAATTCATTACACCGTTTAAAAATAGGTTCATGCCATTCCCAGGGAGTATATGCTTCTCCATAAAGTTCAAAAAGTGATTTATTTTTCCAAACACTCTTTGTATCACGAATCCTAAAATCATTTCTCGTTTCATTTAATGTCATAGTATCTGCTGTGTATGTTTGAATTTTTAGCGCATCAGCTCCAGACTTTGCTGCCGCCTCAACAATTTCTAGTGCCCTATCTAATGATTGATTATGGTTTCCTGACATTTCTGCGATGATAAATGGAGGATTGTTTATACCAATTTTTATTGTTCCTAATCGAATTTCCTTCACTTTCATCCCCCTCCCAGTTGATGTAAGAGTACTGGTCTAACATCTACCCATTTTTTTGCAAATAACGCCATTTGTATAACATCTATAAATCGATTATTTTTTTGAACATGATCGATGAGTTTACCTTCTATCTCGAATCCTAATTTTTGATGATACCCCAAACTCTTGGTATTGTCTTGAAAGACCTGTGAACAAACTTTATTTAAACCTACTTCATTAAAAATTTTATCCAATGCTAATATACCCATGATCGTTCCAGATCCTTTTGGGGCAGTTTCATCACCAATATAGAACCCCCACTCACATCGTGAATGGTCTTTATTAATATTGGAAAAACTGACAATGCCTAGCGACTTATTCTTATCATACAAAACGAAAACCATCTTCTTTGGGTCTTTATTTATTTTGTTAAACCATTGATAATGTTCTTCCCAATCAATCTGATGGTCAGTATACATCAATGATCTAACCCTCTTAGAATTTCGCCATTGTAGGATAATATTTAATTCATCATAACTAATCGGTTTTAATTGAAAATCCTCTATATTCACCATTCGTTATTCTCCCTCAACTAATTGTTTAGCAACGGAGTTACTTTCAACCTCCTTCATAATTAATAAAGAAGCATCCATCATGTTTATTAGGCTTTTAGGATCTTGTAATAATTGATGAAGCGTATTTGCTATATCAAGTTCACTTACCTCTTTGCTTACTCCTAAATGACGTATTGCACCAACTTCAGACAAGAAAGTTAATATTTCAGTCTGATTCCTGGCAGTCTCAATGGTAATGGCTGGAAGGCAAACATAGCATCTCTCCCATGTTGTACTTCCACCTGCTCCAATAGCCAGATCAGCTTCTGCCATCAAATCAGCTAAATAATCTATATGATAATGCAAGGTCGTTTGAGGCATAATTGCACATAGTGATTGGATAGTTTGGTAGTTCTGATTGGAAAACCCAACTACGACATCCACATGAATATTTTGCCTATTTAACATGTTAATTGCCTTGAGTGCTTTCATTGTTTCATTGGTTGGATCACTCCCACCGAAAGATATCAGTATTTTGTTTACCAAGCCATTCCGTTTTTTTATATTTCTTATGTTTCTATATTCCTGTCTTAACAATAAATATTTTATTCCTAATAAAGTCTTGGTCGTGTAAGGAACTAAACCTGCATATCGTTCATCCATATTTTTATATACATTCTGATCTAACAATAAATCACAGTCATGCGGACGATTTGCCAAATCATCAATTACCATTATTTTTTTCACATAAGGTTTTAGCTGATGCTCCCACATAATATCGAATGCATAATGATCAATAATTAACCACTCAACTTCTGCTTGCTTTTTTAATATATTGGTGGTTTGCATTGCATCATAATCCCAATAGGTCTTATGCCATTGTAAATCACCTAGATTACTAGTTATTGGTGGTAGTGAGCGAACATGAAATCCTTTAGTTTTTATAAGGTCCATTAAATTTCCTTGTAATTTTCTACAGATAAAAGTAATATTCACCTTTTTCTTACGAAGATCTTCGGCCAGGACCAAACATCTCATTATATGTCCTGTTCCTATCTCCTTAGATGAATCAGCTCGAATAAAGATATTCATTATCTACACACTCTCAATCTTTTTTCTGTTGTACATGTTTATTTATTAACTGCCATTCAGGATATTCTGCTAGTAAATTTATGGTGTCCTCCATCGTGAAGTTTCTATTTTGTGGGTATAGTGATTCTATAATTTTTTTTATAAGGATAAAATCTTCCATTGTGTCCACAGTCCAACGATAATGACTATCATTTCTGCTATTCGAGACATTTAATAATGAAAAAGATTCTGGATGATTTACGATGTATCTAGTTACATGTTCGCGATCGGGTTTAGATACTGCTTGTTTGTGCGCTTCTTTTAATACCTGTAAAGAAAACACCTCTATATCCATACCTCTTGGAAATGTTCGCTCTAATGTGTTAGTCACAAGTTGATACTTGGGGTTATGAAGTAAATACGTTTCTGTTATTCTATCAATAAGTTCAGGGTCTATTATCGGACAATCACCAGTTAATCGTATAACAACATCAGCGTTTACATGCTGGGCAGCCATATAATAGCGCTTTAATACATCTTCCTCTGGCCCTGTATAGTAAAGGATATCTAATGATTTACATAAAGATACTATTTCCTTATCTCTGTTATTATTTGTGGTAGCAACAATGACGTCGCTCATATACTTAGATCTACTTACCCTTTCCAATTGATAGGTTAATAATTCTTTACCAAGTACTTGCTTCAATACTTTTCCAGGTAAACGGGAGGAACCCATCCGTGCCTGTATAATTGCTACAACCTTCATAGTATTCACCTCACTCCACCGCGTAATAAGATATCACCTTTTTTACTGCAGTTATTACATCATTGAGGTCTTGATCAGACATTTTTGGAAACAAAGGAAGAGTAATAATCTCTTGATAAACCTTTTCAGCTTGTGGACATAGCCCTTCTTTATAGCCCAACAGTTGATAATATGGGTGTAAATATACGGGAATGTAGTGTACGTTCACCCCGATATTTTCCTTTTGTAAAGCACGGAAAATCTCGTCACGATTTACACGTAATTTACTAAGGTGTAACCGTATAATATATAAATGCCAACTAGAATTACAATCTTCCTTTTGAAATGGAGTAATAATTTCAGCCATTCCTTCAAACGCTTCATTATATTTTTGCGCATAATCCCTTCTCAAATCAATAAATTTTTGCAGCTTTCTTATTTGGCTTAACCCCAACGAAGCTTGAATATCAGTCATTCGATAATTAAAGCCTAATGCTTGCATCTCGTAATACCAAGGATCCTTTTTATTTATTTTCATTGGGTCACGTGTAATACCATGATTTCGAAACTCTATTAATCTTTCATAGTACTTATCACTATCAGTTGTAATGATTCCGCCTTCACCAGTTGTAATATGTTTAACTGGATGAAAGCTAAACATGGTCATATCTGCAATAGAACCAATATTTTCTCCTTTATAGGTGGCCCCTAGAGCATGTGCAGCATCGGCTATGACTACAAGTTCATGTTCTTCTGCCATTGCCATTATTTCTTCATATTCTACCGGCTGACCTGTAAAATCTACGGTAATAATTGCTTTTGTTTTTCCATTAATGAGAGGTTTTATCGTTTCAGAAGTTATGTTATATGTTTGAGGATTAATATCAGCAAATATTGGTCTTCCACCCATATACAAGGCACAATTAGAGCTTGCTGCAAAAGTCATTGGTGACGTAATCACTTCATCATTTTCAGATATTCCAGCTGCATTACAGGCAGCATGTAATGCAGCAGTTCCATTTGAGAATGCTACAGCATGTTTTGCACCAACAAATGATGCAATCGATTTTTCAAATTGGGAAATAGTCGGTCCGGTTGTAAGGAAATCACTTTTTAATATATTCGTTACTGCATGTATGTCTTCCTCATCGATCCATTGCTTTCCATATGGCAAATAGGAGTTTCTTACAGGTGTACCACCATAGAGAGCTATACTTTCCTTTTTTTTCATAATAAATTCCTTCCTGTATTAAATAAGATCCGTAGCTTTGATCCATTCTTCTGTTTTTTCAATTCCTTCTTCTAAACTATATTTTGGTTCCCACCCCAACATTTCTTTCGCTTTACTATAATCACATAGCAACTTAGGTATTTCACTTTGTGGATGAATATGCGTAACATGTTTAATCTGAGTTTCATCCTTAACAATCATCTCTGCCAACGTATTGATACTTACATCTTTACCAAGTCCAGCATTGATAGATTCACCATTTACATTATCTGAATATCCCGACTCCACTACAAAACGAGCACAATCCTCTACATATAATAAGTCCCGAGTTTGCGTGCCATCACCATAAATTTGTAACGGGTTACCTGCTAGCTTATTTTTTATAAAAATCGCAACAACCCCTCCTTCCCCTCCCGTTTTTTGATAAGGTCCATACGTGTTAAACGGACGAATAATGGTAACAGGAAGACCATAGGCATAATAGTAAGATAAAACCATGTTTTCTGCAGCTAATTTAGCACCTGCATATGGGGAAGCAGGCTTCACGCGATTCGCTTCACTAATCCCATTTTCACTCCTGGCACGCTCATATACCATACAGGTACTCATAAATACAATTTTAACCTGATGTTTTCTACATTGTTCCAATATATTAAACGTACCAATTACATCATTATCAAACGTTGTTCGGGGATTATCAATACTATCTTGAACGTTAATACTTGCGGCTAAGTGGTAGCAAATATCAAATTTTTTCATAAATAAATGATTCAGTACTCGAACATCTTTTATATCCCCATTAATAAATCCCATAAAATGTTTATTAGTTAAAAAATCAGCAAGATTTTCCTTTCTTCCATTAGAAAGATCATCCAACACCCATACTTGGTGACCATCCCTTAGAAGATATTCCACTACCCATCTCCCAATAAAACCTGCACCACCAGTTACTAGGATATTCATGCGTCATCACCCTTTCTGCTCCTTCTTCAACAATCTTAATCATCTCAAAACTATATATATTCATGTAAGCTTTGAATTGTCATTTTTCCTCCATCTAAACCTGATTCCGAATTTCATAATCAGTATAAAAGAACATTTATTACACTTCTACATATAATTACTACTAACATTGGGTAATTTCACTATAGCTTTTCAATCAGAACATTTTGAGGAGAATGATTTATGTCGATACCAGAAGGCATTGCCGGAATAAATAGTGATTCCACTATAGTGTCAGTTGAGGTTAGTAAGTGTCGTGACTGGCAGGGCTACTCTTATACAGAAAAAGGTTGGCATTACTTATCTGCAACAATTAAAGAATATATCAAGAACCCCACCATAACCCCTAATGAATCGATATTAAACAAGTACTACAAAATATATCAGCCTACATCTATTCAAGATTGTTTGTTTTATCATGAAAAAAAAGATGATCGACTTCCACCAATTACAAATAATATCCTTCAATTACCTTGGGGATTTGCTTTTGATATGGGGCGTAAAAACAATCAACATTTTGGACCAAACTCCACTTCATTTATTAAAAAAGAATTCACAGATCTTATTCATATTTATAACAAACTAGCTAAGGAAGGATACCAACCAGATAAGCATCCAGACGGATATATTAAAGGCCACTTTCTAAAAAAATATAATGATTATCGATTTATACTTTCAGGTGGTCAGCATCGGATGGCAGCACTAGGTGTCTTAGGCAATAAAAAGATTCCTGTAAAACTGTACCATAAGTGGCAAAGAGTAATTGATATTGAAAATATCAATGCATGGCCCCATGTTCAAAATGGCAAATATGATTTAGAAACATCTATAAAAGTCTTCAATTCTTATTTTACGAACACCGGAAGAGAAAAGGCAAAAAAGTTAAATCTTTTAGCCTAGAAAAAATTTAAATAGTTAAAACTTATAGCTATTGTTTAAACATCATGAGAGGTCTTTTACCAAGATTTCTTATATTTTTACTATAGGTTAAAATTTCTGGATTTCTAGCTTGTAGGTTTTTCATAATACCAATTACCCTACTACTGTTATAACCACCTTTCGATTCTTCTAATGCGGAAGGTTCAATAAATACAAACTTTGAGGAATGAAATAGTGTATCGATTACTTGTTCATAGCCCTCGAAATGATGCAATACACTGAGGGCAAGTATGACATCGAATTTTTCTTTTTGGACTAGTTTGTTTAATTCGTTTTCGCTTATATGTCTGTTAATTAGTTCTACATGATCATTTTCATTTAGTTTTACAATCTCTCTAATTTTATCGTTAGATTCTATCATTGTTACTCTTGCATTGAAATCTTCTGCTATTCGAAATGAAAAATATCCATTATTGGCCCCTAAATCTAAAACTGTAAAAGGTTCATTTCTATAATTTTTTGTTAATTGTTCTTTAATCTTTTTATACCGATTTTCACACTCTCTTTGACCTTTTTGTACTACCTTCCCTTTTACCCAAATATCTTGATACATCGTATTATCCTCCAAACTTTTATTTTCTCAAACATAATAAATATGATCTTTTTCCGAAGGACCTGTACCCATCATTAATCTGCCTTACAACCTGGGCTATAACTTAGTTTAGTTCTTTTTTAGCACTCTAATTGTATAGGCTCCCAATCCTAAATCTTTATCGCACCTTGCTTCTTCTAATTGTTTCAAGCCGTATTTTTCAAATATCTTTTTATAGTTTCGGGGAAAGACACGCCAATGCTCTGCATTTTCAGCTTCAACCGTAATTACAAACGATTTTGCAATCCTTGCCATATCCTGAAAAATCCATTCACTATCTGGATGGATATGCTCTAACACAGCCATAGTAAATACGAGGTCATAATGATTAGATGGTAATTGTTTAATTACATTCTCTATCGGAGCGTGAATAATCTCAGCATTTTTATATAATGATGGGAAGGATTTTTTTAGTTCACGAATTGCCTCCTCACTTATTTCTATACCAGTCAAATGTTTATAGTTATGCTGTTTTAAATGATTTAAATTTCTTCCTGCATTACATCCAATTTCAAGTATCCTATCACTGGATATTACATATTTCTTTATATATTCCGTTAAAAATTCACTTCGTTTCACCTGATTAAGATATAATTTTGGCAAGCTTCGGTTTATCCAATAATTATGAATTTCTTCCAGTGTTTTTTTATTTTTATCAGTCATTTATACTCTTTATCCTCCTATTTTCAATTCGTAATACCTACTAAAGCATATTAAAAACTAGTTATTAATTAATTTATTTATTAATTTTTTCAATCGTTCTCCAGACGAACTCTCGGAAGGATAAGCATAGCGAATAAATTTTTCTCTCTTTTCCTTAACATTATTAGCCCAATTCAGATCATTAAAATAGTTTATTATTAACTCCCCTAACTTCTGTGGATCCGTTTGAACTAATTCATCCAAGCCATTAAAATACCCTGTGTAACTCGGTATCTTATTATCCAAAATAAAAGCTGGTTTTTGTGTTAACATTGCTTCCAAAGCTACTGTAGATGGGTAGGAAACTACACAATCTACTTTGTGAAGAATGTTATAGAGGTCGAATGATTGAGTCGAATGTACAAACGGAAACTCTTTTGTCAGTGTATGGGGGACATCATTTGGAAAGTCTTTTACTAAAATATTTAGATAATGTTGCCTAGAAAGTGTATTGATTAATATCCTCCATTGATCCACATCTCGATTCCCTCTAACAACTATTAGCAATGTTTTCTTGTTCCTATCTACACCTAATTGCTTAAAAAATTTATTCCTTGATATGGTGGGTGGTAGAAATGCTTGATCAAAACGAGGATGACCAATAATTTCAATTGATCCTTTTGGTGCTCCTCTTGCTTTAAACCAATCCTTCTCAAAATGTCCATATACAGCATCAACAGTTGCAATTTTAGGGATGTAACCCAATTCGCTACCTATAATGCCATGCTGCATACAAATAGTTGGGATTCCCCTTTCTACAGCAGCTAATGCTAGTATTCGGCTTATAAAGCTGTGTGTTGTAGATACAACAATACAGGAAGTTGGTACTTCAGTTAAAAAACGAATTGATTGTTCAATACGATTAATTGCCTCCGCTATTTTCTTTAACATGATATTTTGAAATGTTTTCTCTTGATATAAATGATGGTTTGTATAGGAATGAAAGATCGTTCTAGCCTGGCTTTGGACTTGAAGTACAGCCTCCTTTGTATGAGTAACATAATTACTTAAATATTTCGTAGGATAATGAAAATATTGTTTGTTATTCAATGCATCAACACTAGGTCTTTTATTGCTTTTACTACCGGCCATTACCATCACAGTTTGCGACCTATCAAAATAATTATTAAAAATTGTTTCAGGAAATCGAAGTATCGTATCGTAATTGATAACGACCTTTCCATGCTTCCGATCCTCTAAACTCTTTTTCTTATGCGATCGCACATATTGATTAAAAACTTCTTGTATTTCTTTTGGATCGCTCACTCGATTATTTAATTTATTACCAAACATATCTCCATATAATGCTTCCCACAATGCTGTGTTTTTTCTAATTAGGCTGGGGAAATGAATGATATAAGATAAAGAAAAACCTCTATATTTCAAACTTCGGAAGTCTTGAACAAAATCAAGGTATAATGACCAGTAGTTTTTTAAATACGTATTCATGCTGTCCCCCCTACGTACGACATACTAATATATCAATCTATTTATCCATATTCTTAACCGTGCTCCAGATTTTCTCGAATCCGGATATGCATTGGCAAGAAAATTAATCCGCTTACTTTCTGCATAACTCTTAAAATTTGGCTGTGAAAAATATTCAATTATATAATTACCTAAAACAGTTGGATCCGTTTGAACTAATTTATCTAGCCCTTCATAATAACCGGTATACCCTGCGATATCCTCTTTTAAGATAAACACGTTCTTCTTAGCAAACATTGCTTCTAACCCCACTGTAGAAGAATAGGTGACCACAGCATCGACGTATGGAAAAAGATCATACATATTATAATTTTGTGTGGAATAAACAAAGGAAAATTCTTTCGTTAAACTATGCGGGATCGAACTCGGATAATTTTTTATGAGTATATTAAGATTTATCTTTTTCGAAATCGTTTCAATTAACGTTCGCCATTTATCTTCATTTCGGGCTTCCCTTACCGCAATCATGATTGTTTTCTTATTAGGATCTAATCCTAATTTTTGATAGAACTGGCTACGAGTAAGTTTAGGACTTGAAAATATTTGATCGAATCTTGGATGTCCTATTACTTCAACAGATCCATCTGGAGCTCCAATCTTTTTATACCAGTTCTTTTCAAAATTTCCGTATACTGCATCAATAGTAGCAATCTTTGGTATATAACCAAGTTCGCTTGAAATAATCCCATGCTGCATGCAAATAGTAGGAATACCTTTTTCTGCAGCTACTAATGCTAATATACGACTACGGAAGCTATGCGTAGTAGAAACAACGACACAAGAAACACTAACTGTTTTTAAAAAGTTTCTAGTCATTTCTAAATGGTAAATGACTGTCGCGATGTTATTTAAAAACCAAGTTTGAAAATCACTACGCTTATATAAATGATGATCTTCATAAGCACGTAACATGGTCTTTGCTTTATTTTGAACCTGTGTCGTTACATTCTTTGTATCAACTGCATGAATACTCAAATGATAGAATGGTATCTTCTTTTTAGGTGGTTTTGGCTTTTTAACTTTCTTCACACTTGTATTGTTATTCGCCTTTGTTGATACTTTCTGAATTGCATTTTTTTTCGTTTTTTTTCCTTTTAGGTTAACCGTATTATCTAATAATTTTGCTTTCGCCTTATTTTTTCCTTTTAAGTTTTTAGTTTTAGATGGAACTTTCGATTTTTGCTGTTTACGTTTTTTAGCTGCCTTCCTTGCCTTTTCTATTTTGCTTTTATTACCTTTCGTCAGGAGGATTGTACGTGATGGATCAAAATAATCGGATAGTGTAGTAACTGGAAATCGAAGTAATTTGTCGTAGTGAATTACGACTTTTCCTTGCTTATTTTTCACTAATGGTCTTTGATGAGATTGCATAAACGTATTAAATACTTCCTGAAATTCTTTTTGATCATTAACCTGACGTTTTAGTTTGTTAGCAAACGTTTTATGATCTAATTCACTTAACAAACTTTCATTCTTAAGAATAAAACTTGGTAAATGACATAAATACGGTAATGAATATCCTTTATAAGTTAATTTTTCAAAGTCCTTTAAAAAATCTAGATACAAAGACCAATAATTTTTTAAAAAAGTATCCATGGTAACCTCCTATTACTGTACAGATTTTAAATTAACCCTGCTCCCTTTAACATGAAACGTAATTTATTAACGGCTAATGGATGATGACTCATCGAACTATAAGTTCCGATGTTCGCTTTTTTAGCATCACTATAGTTTATTTCCCTATCTGAACTGCCTCGAATAATATACATACTTGGTAATTCCCAAGCTGATTTCGATTCATCATATGTCATTAATTCTTCATACATCTTTTCTCCAGGTCTAAGCCCGATTACTTCTACAACAATCTCTTCGTCGTTTATTTGGTATGTTTTACTTATTTCCTCAACTAAAATATCTGCAAGATCCCCCAGCTTAATAACTGGCATTTTCAGCACAAATACTTCGCCACCCTTTGCTTCTTTTAGCGCTTTTATCGTTAATTCAGTAGCTTGATTCTCGGTCATCATAAAACGTGTCATATCCCTATCTGTTACAGTAATTTTCTTTTCCTTAAGAATTTGCTCTTTAAAAAAAGGAATAACTGAACCTCTCGAACCCATTACATTACCAAAACGTACACTTGCAAATACGGGCATTCCTTCGGATTTATTCGATTCCGCTGCTGAAACTAATCTTTCTGCTATAAGTTTTGTGGCACCATAGGTACTAGTAGGTGAAATTGCTTTATCAGAACTAGTAAATATTACTTTTTTTACATTTTGTGAAATGGAGGCTTTAATAACATTATTTGTTCCTTGAATATTTGTCCTGACAGCCTCAATTGGATTATATTCACAAGCATCCACGTGCTTCATTGCAGCTAGATGTAGTACATAATCTATATCTTGCATTGCAGCAACCAAGCTATCATATTCTCTTATATCCCCAATAATAAAACGCAGATTATCACGATTTCCTAGTTCCGTTCGAAGATATTGTTGTTTATACTCATCTCGACTAAATACTTTGATATCCTGTGGATTCTCGTTTATTATTTGTTTAACTATACTTTTTCCAATCGTTCCGGTTCCTCCGATAACCAATATTCTCTTATCTTTAAAATACACAATTATTCCTTCTTTCCTAGTAGATGATTCGTTTATTTCTAACATGAATTCACATCTTTGTTATTCCATGTTACGTTAATATATATATTAAAAAAGAGACTATTGGTTAAAGACCACGGCCTATTAAAACGAACAATAGAGAAATCGCCCTAATTGGCTAAAACATAAAAAAAACTAAGCTTTCAAGCTTAGTTTTTCCTACTACGTTTATTCTGTTTGAATGTGAAATACGTTTTTCCCTATTTCTTTAATTTTTACAATCGAATCATCATCCTCTATATGATGAAGCTTTTCAAAGAATTCCTCGATCTCAAGCTCTGTTAAAGAAAACCTACGTTTCCGCTTCTTTTTCGATTTAATTTGAGATGAGTGTATTGTCTTCGGATACTTTATTGGCTTGGAAGGTGCTAGGACAATCGTATTACACAAACGTAGAATTGCATCATAAGCAAATGTATCCTGTGACCATTCGCAATAATTAAATAAATTATCAATGCATTTAACATTATCATTAGAATTCGTATCTATACATTTTCTATTCAATTCAACTGTTAATACCTTATGAAGCTGTTCTATGTTTGTAGCCTTCTCCCCCAATTGATTTGGGAGTACATCTGCACTATCTGGAACATGGTAAGGAACATAGGAAATTACTGGTTTTCCAAGTAAATACCCCTCTATGCCCGAAGTACACCCATTGTGAATAATTGCCTTTGCTGCTAATAGCCATTTGATAATATTACCTTCGTGAATCACGTGAACATTACTATACTTAGCAAAAGTTTTACGATATGATTCAAAGTTTTCTCCTGGATGTGGCCTGATGACGATGTTTGTATACGGAAATTGTTCACACGTTGCTTTTATCATCTCTAAAAAATGATAGTATAAACTTTTTATATGCTTGAAATGCACATTATCTTTCATTCCCTTTACCGTATTATAAAGAGAAAATCTCGTATTTATTAAAATAAACTCTCCGAACCTAGTTTTAAGCTGTTCCGCTTCCTCTTGATAAATACTTCTAAATTTAGGTTTTAAAAGATCAAAGCGAGGATTACCAGTCGTATGACATTTCTCTTTATATTCAGGATATGCCTTAGTAATAACTTCCCTTTGAAATTGCCCCCAACAGTACTCCTGTCTAACGAATGTAAGCATATCTCTTCTCATTCTGTCGCGCAGGTATTTTTTATCTTTCACAAGTAAGCCTTCTTCATCTAATTCTACTATTATATGACCATTATCTTTTGCATTTGTTATTACTCTTCTACGGAATCCATGTGGATATCCTTTTGAAAAAAAAATACCTTTCGGATATTTTTCCGATGCTAATTCAACCATTATATGATCACCTATGACAACATCATAACCTTCTTTAACTGCATAATATGCTAATAATAGCTTAGCTTCCATTTCCCTTACCTTTACTTCAACAGGAAAATATATCCAACCTTTTTGTTTTTTCACCATTGTACAACCCTTCTAAAGATCTTATGCAATAAAGCCTAATTTCTAACAAATAAATATTTTCATCTCTTAGTCATCCAAAAACTCTAGTTCTTTTCTTGTAACAAATTTATTATTTCTTTAAAAACCAAGTTGTTTTCCTCAATTAGCGAATCAAGACTTTCCGATATTTCCTGTAGATCCTGTGATTTAACTTCATTCGTATTACCTTGACTGCGTTGGGTATCTAAATGCATAAGCATATAAGTCATTATCATATGAATCGTGTTATTCTCTAAAAATATAAAGCTATTATTCGTTATTTCTTTATCCTCATTGTATAGCCGTTCTGTAGACTCCTTCATATAATTATCGACTATTTTCTTTATTAGTAATTGCTGTTCCTCATTGTGATGGTTTTCATTCATCTCCATCCCCTCCTGCTTTCATATTGCCATTTATACTAATTTGGTTAAGCGCGTTGATTCCTTCATTTATTTTATCACCATATAAAAAACCATTAATTCTACCTATATATGATGAATTAGGGATCCATTTTACCTGAAAATTAGAGAAAGTTAACGTCTCTGAAGGTTCAAGCGTATGCTTTTCATTCGGTTTCAACCAAAATTCATGCTTATCCTTAGGATCGTTAAATCTTTCCCATGCCTGATTCAATCTAACTTTTTGTTTGGAATCCTTATAAAAATATTTACCTGAAAAATCGAAGGGAGATTCAGAATCGATCTTAATACAGATGTATGGGTTCACTAGAGGCTTGTTTCCTAAATTATGAATATGGAAGGAGCCAATACAAAAATTTTCACGCTCCGGTTCATGTGAGATGTTTAAAGAATATGTGAAATAGCTAATAAACGGAATACTACTCGAAACATCCATATCACTTATTAATGATTTTATTTGTTTTACATAAGAAGCATTCATTTTTTGAAGAGCGGCTACTTTTTTTCGTACATCATTGATGTTTTGCATGAAATCATTCACCTCCATAAAAAATAAAGAGAGGAGTGTTTCCTCTCTTTATCCCTATGCTGAAAGCTTATCCGTTATCACCATTATCGCCATTTCCAGCAGTATTAGGGAATACAACCGGGCATTGTTCTGGCATAGTTGGTGCTGGACATGGAGGGAATGGAAGTATATCCCTTGGTTGACAGAAGTCAGCAACGATTTCTAACGTTACATCAAAAGTAGATTGAATGCTTTGACATAAACGAACTGTAACAGTTACATCTATCTCATCGACTTCCGTTGTAGTACCTGGATCACAAACTGCTGTACATACAAAACAATCCAAATCGGTGTACGTTACATCCACGTCGGTGCCCTCTGGTGCACATAATATTACCTGCTCACATCTCGTGAATTCAACAGTTCCAACTTCAACTGTTGCCCCACCAAGATCTGGAATTAAGTCCACAAAAACAGTTACTTCAAAGTTTTTACGAATGCTCACTAACTGCAATGTAACTTCTGCACCATTGACGACAAACTCCTGATTAACACGATCCAAAATTACAATTGGATCAACCTCCGTTGGAGCAACCGCACAAGTTACTGTATCAATATCAATATCATCACACTCTAATTGATCCCCAGTAATAGGATTTAAGGGTAATTCCAAGTCACCTAGAGTTAAATCAAAGGTTGCTTCGTTAAGAATCCAGTCATATACCTTCTCTGTGTTAATACACAGGAGTTCCTGCCCTCCAGCTAAATTTTCTGCTTTCATATTGCAAACACCTCCAAATTAGTTAAATTCTTTACATTCTTAGCCTATGACGACATGATACAAATGGTTTAATTAAATAGCGGATTTATCATGATATTTAGTAAGTTGGGTGCATAACATAGTATGAAAATAATTCTTGTAAAGTATCTAAACTGTTTTCACTCCTAAAATGAACATAGATTATAAGAGGATACTTACATTCTTCAATTGATAAATGAATGTACATTTGTAACGAATTGGTATTTCATAAATAATATATTAATGTGCTGTAAAAAGGGTGAATCGTGATGTATCAGTATAAACTATATAACTCGGAAGAAATTGACAAATTAAAACGAGATCTTAATCTCTATAAGCAGAATATAAAAACTTTAAAATCAGGAGATCTTTTAGTTAAATATCTAGAAATGCAAAGGGAGTTATATGATTATAGGTTAAAATTTTCTACTCTAAAAGGAGAAATGCATGCGATGGAAGATAGATATGAGGAAAAATTAACCGGGTATGAAACACAGGCCCAAAAATTAACTTCACAAATACAAACCATTAACGATTCATTGAATCAACTGAAACTGGACGTGAATTTGATTAAGGGAGAAGTAAAAGAAATACGCTTTACAGAATTACTTGAAAAGATGAATATTGTAATTAATAAAACCGATGAGAGTCTAACAAAAGTAAAAGGAGAAATTGTTTCACAAGAAGAAAAATTCACACAATTAAAAGAACAATTGAAACAAGAAAATCCAAGGAAAACAGCTGCACCTCGACAATCAGAATATAGGCGACTACAAAATATGTTACAATCCTTCAATACAGGGCAGGCCACAAACACAAAGAATAATAGAATAACAAGTGGTAAAACAACGATGAAAAGAAACTATAATCCGAACCCACGAACCATAAAATCTATTGGGGATATTGAACATGCAACCCCAGTTAATAAAACTAAGAAGTCATTTAGAAGCTCTCAATTTGAAGTAAATAAAAATATCATTACTAAAACCACCACACCTCAAAAGACTAAAACGAATGGAGTAAAAGATGTTAACAATAGCCCTTCATTTACGATGGATAACAATAACTCAGTTCCTTCCCGAGATGATCCAATTAAAAAAAATTTAAATAATAATCCTCCGACGAATCATTCTGAAACAAATTTAAATAATAATCCTCCTACGAATCATTCTGAAACAAATATAAATAATAATCCTCCTACGGATCATTCTGAAACAAATATAAATAATAAACCAATAAATCATCCGTTACCAAATGATACCTCACCTCGAAATCCCATAACAGATAAGGTAGATGAAGAGCTGGTGCTCACAGAGGATACTAATGAGAAAAAGGATGAACAACCTAGTAAGAAAAGAGAGTTGGCATCCATTTTCTCTATTTTCAAGAAGGATTAGCATGGAATTCAATGAAATTAATTTATCACAAAGCATCTATGAAAAAATGGTAGAAAACGGAAGAGAAAAAATACCTTATGAAGCATGTGGCTTATTGTCAGGGAATGGTGATTTTGTACGATCAGTTTGGCCATTAGATAACGAAGTACGGTCTAAAAGCAGATATTTTGTCAGTGAACAAGAGGTAGACAAAGTAATCCGTAAGATTATGCAACTGGAAGAGCAGGTATTAGCAATATATCACACCCACCCTACTACAGCCCCTGTTCCTTCCAGGTTCGATTTGATCAACCATCCTGATACAAAAGTAAATATGGTTATAATATCCTACAAATTTCATACACCAATAATGAAATGGTATCATATTCAAGGAATAGACTATACAGAACGCCTTTTTTATATAAAACCATCTTAATAGCCCACTCTTCTATATGTACATCATACTATAATGCACTATAAACGAAAGGAGCTGATATATTTGAAGGCAAAAGATTTAAAGAAAAAAAGAATTAGTTCTCATAATAGCAATAAAAGGATTGTAATGAATTCCTCATCCAATAACAAAGGAACTATAAAACGTAAAGGGTGCGGCTGTGGCTGAAAGCAATACAGTCTATAGGTAATAATTCTTTCAGCAAGTAAAAGTATGTATGAACAAGTATGACAAGGCTATCAATTTAGGTGCCTTTCCCAATAGACGCGGGAAAGGCACCTATGTGGTGGCTTTTTCTTCTCGATCAGCTCTACAACATTATTGCAAAAATAAATTATTCATCATGAATGCTGTACTTGGATGGTTAGGAATCATTTAGTGTGTTTATTTCTTCTTAATACATACGCTATAATTTTATTTACTTTTACCTGTTTTCTTAACTAATTCGAATAATCCCGTTCCTGCTAATCCTGCTAATCCTCCTGCCCATAACCGTAATACTAAATCCATATCCGTAAATGGATAAGCTACAGCTCCTATACCTAAACCTACAACTAAGCTTGTAATTGGAATAATATTTTTTGGTAAAGCAAATGTTTTTTTCACAACCTCTACTAAAGCAGTTATGATAGGCAATAATACAGTAGCAAACATTAACACTTTATCCATATTTTCACCCCCTTACTATAAGATATGGTTAAGAAAGAAAGCTAGTAAAGGCACCATCCTAAGAAGGGAAAAAAGACGTTTCCGTAACAATGATACGAAACGGAAACGTCTTCTATAGGTAGATTTACCATAGTGAGGTTTTAGTGAAGTTGTGATAAGATGCTTTTAAGGTGCTCAGTATTTTTCAAAATTATTTCTTCTACTCAGCCAATAGCCAAATAAAAAGATTAAAAAGTAAATAGGAAATGAGTAAAAACTACTCCAATGAATGGCATTATAAAGACCTATGTGTTCGAATAATGGTTCACCAACAAATGCTGTTAGAGCTGCGAAAAATAACCCTTTGAAATATGGTGATATATTCGGTCTAAATTCAATTAACATTATTATAATGACTGGCAAAAGCGTACCACACCACGGTTCATAAGCAGGAATCCATGGTATTAACTCATAGTAATATATCCATAATCCCATCTGTACACCTATAAAATCAAAGAACGAAGAAATTAAGATGACATAAAATCCTACATAAAGCATTCGGTTTCTACTCTTTTTATTGTGGACTAATCCCCAAATAATCCATGGTATGACACTTAGAATCATACCTAGCCACCAATAACCAGTAAATACAACATTTTCAACCCATTCCTCTATCATAATAGACTGTATTTCTGCAACTATTCTATATAGTTCATTTGTTATTTCTATGTATTCCTGATTCATCTCTACAATATTTTCCTTTTCATTTTTATAAATTAGGATTCCTCAGTTTTTCATACCTTATTCTTTATCAGCCATTAATTCACTCCTCTAGTTATCCTAAAATATTAATCTTATCTAACTTGATTTTAATCTGAAACTATTTTATGATTATTTCGACAAAGTGTGACTTTTAATAATCTATTATACTTCTTATGACTAACATTCAAATCTACTGACTTTGCAATATGATTCAAGTAGGACAATAACAAATAAGGTTGTATAGGATGAGAAAAATCAAAACGAAAATGAAATGGAAAATATCCATCATAGTTTTTTTAGTTTTTATTACAGCAATACGGTTAACTTGGATAGATTTTGCAGGCTCCTTTAACTACTCTAAGGAGTCAGAATTCAAACAAGGTGTACTCGATTTACGCGGTTGGGAATTTTCATCCAAAAAAACTCTTGCATTAAATGGAGAGTGGGAATTTTACCCTTCATTATTGATCCCCCCTGAAGAATTTAAGACAAATGAAGAAATATTGGACGGTAAAAAACGTAACTTTAAACTCCCACAAGCTTGGGATGAGTCATTTTCACCACAAGACCAAAACTTCTTTCGCTATGGAACTTACAGACTACGGATCCTGCTTGATGATGATCAAACACAATCATTTGGATTACGGGTCGAGGAAATTAGAAATGCATCCGAAGTTTTTGTAAACGGTAAATTAGTTGGTAATTCCGGAAAAACCTCGACAAACTTGAAACATTACCAAGCACGAAATCCGCCATACACTGTGGAGGCTACACCAAATAACAACGAAATAGATGTGGTCATCCATGTTTCTAACCACACTATCCGAGGAGAAGGGGGGATCACTAAACCAATCCGCTTTGGAACGATAAAAGCTGTAAATCAATACACTTCTTTATCTATTGGACTGCAGCTTTTACTATGCGGTGTCTTTTTGTTCCATAGTTTATACGCCATTATATTGTACTTTTTAGGTATGAAAAACAAGAGTCTATACTACTTTTCCTTATTAATTCTATGTGCTATTTTCAGTGTTCTCGTTGCTGATGATAGACTATTGTTCTCATGGATCGATCTAAGCTTTGAATGGGAAAGAAATATAAGTTCCCTTTCTTATATTGGTGTCGCAGCATATTTACCACTAGTACTAAGTAACTTATTTTCTTCATATAGCAATAAAAAAATTATTTTCTGGTTTAAAGTCTTATGTGGATTATATGTCTTCATAGTTCTGTTATTACCATATCTATATGTCGAAATGATTATTCGCTTACTGCTAATAAGTGTATTTGTCTTATCAATTACAATTTCAATCTATATTCTAGTAAAAGCTATTATGCAAAAAGAAAACGTCATTTTCCTTTTGCTAGCCAGTTTAAGTATAGGGATAAATATTCTATGGACAACAATTGAAAATCACACTCCTTTGGATATGATCCATTATCCCTTTGATCTCATTATTGCCATACTTGCCTTTTCTGCATTTTGGTTTCAACGTTTTCTACAAACAACAGAAGAGACAAAGCACTTAGCAAATAAATTACAATTAGAGATAAAACGAAAAGATGAATTTTTAGTCAATACATCTCATGAACTGAGAAATCCATTACACGTCATCAGCAATATTACACACACCGTTTTAAATGATCGTGTCTCTATCCATGAAAAACATAAGGAACGTCTCGAAGTGATGAGCAGTATTAGCGGCAGAATGTCCATTATGTTAAATGATTTAGTGGATATTACTAGATTGAAAGAAAATAATATACAATTGAATTACACTAGCTTAGAAGTGCAATCTGTTATTAATGGCGTTGTTGATATGGTTAGCTTTATGTTAGAAAATAAGCCTATCCAATTACATATAAAAATGTCAGATAAATTACCTGCTGTGCATGCAGATGAGAATAGAATAATTCAAGTTCTATTCAATTTAGTACATAATGCAGTAAAATACACGGAACAAGGAACCATTACAATTCGCTGCAAAACATTAGACAAACTGGTTCAGATTGACGTGGAGGATACAGGAATAGGTATTGAAGAAAACGATATAAATCGCATTTTGCTACCTTATGAACAAGCTAGTAAGCACTCATCCCAAATAGGTGGTGGGTTCGGACTTGGGTTAAGTATTAGCAAACAATTAATAGAAATGCATGATGGAACTCTGACCGTTCGATCTATTCCAGGCAAAGGATCGGTGTTTTCATTTACACTTCCTACCTCTGAGGATTTCGTTTATGGAGAAGAAGAACAGCCCTTGCTTATTTCAAACGATCCCGTAAACCATATAGCCGCGACAACAGATTCACCTAATTTATCTGATAGGGAATCTACTAAAATAAATCCAAAAGTTTTAGCGGTCGATGATGATAATGTGAACCTGAAGGTACTGATAGATATTCTTGAACAAGATGGTTACAGCATAACTGCTGTTACTAGTGCTGAACAAGCAATCACGTACTTGGAAAAAATTCGATTTGACATTGTCATTTCAGACGTAATGATGCCAAAAATATCCGGATATGAATTAACAAAACGAATAAGAGAAAGATTTAATATTTCAGAACTTCCTGTGTTGCTTTTAACCGCGCGGACAAGTTCAGAGGATATTTTAACAGGTTTTCAAGTAGGTGCTAACGATTATGTGCAAAAGCCGGTAGATGCATTTGAATTAAAGGCAAGAGTTCGTGCCTTAACCGATATAAAATTATCTATAGAAGAGCGCATACGTATGGAAGGAGCTTGGCTACAATCACAAATTCAGCCACATTTTTTACTTAACACATTAAATTCCATCGCAGCGCTTGGAATGTCGGACTATTCGAAAATGCAAGCTCTTCTCGAAGAATTTAGTAACTATTTACGCTATAGCTTTGACTTTAAAAACTCTGACCCTGTTGTTCCTCTTGAGGACGAGCTTGCTCTCGTTCAATCGTATTTATATATTGAAAAGGAACGATTTGGTGAGCGTTTACAGGTTGAATGGGAAGTTGATACCGGTATCGATGAATATTTACCTCCATTGTCCATACAGCCGATTGTTGAAAACGCTGTTAAACATGGGGTGTTTGAACGTCAAAAGGGAGGGAAAATTTGTATTCAAATAAAAAGATACTCCGAATTCATAGAAATTTCGGTTCATGACAACGGGAAGGGTATGACAAAGGAAATTCAGGATGCAGTTATCACGGAAAACAATTTTGATAAGGAGAGTAAAGGAATAGGACTAAGAAATATTAACCGACGAATGAACCAGCTTTATGGCAGAGGAATAACCATTCATAGCAATAACGAACAGGGCACCGTTGTCTCTTTTCAAATACCAAAAAATAAGGAATGAAGGAGAAATAATCATTCCTTATTTTTCTTTTTCCCAATCTCGGTACCAATTCGTAATGGTTGAATTTGGTTTTTCATTTAATTCTTCCATCAGTATCTCTTGTAACTGTTGATAAAGAAGATGTACAGATGCGTTTTTACCTATTTTTGTGTATGCCTTCATCACTAGAAAATAGGCCTCTTCCTCTAACGGATTGTATCGGCAAATTTCTAATCCCAGCTCCATCGCTTTTTCATAAAAATGATTCGTATAATACCAATATACGAGTTTCAATGATGTTCTAATCCAAAGTAACTGCAGCCTCTGCCTCTCACTTTCTGCCCAAATGTAATCAAATCCTTGTAAGTATTTTCCTTTATATAACCCTACTGCATGTTCATAGTCTGCAATCGTCTGTTCAGTTATAGGTTGTTCCGATCGAATATATTGTTCAAACTCTTCTACATCCAATATTACATCTCTTAATGTTAGTAGATATCCTTCTGATGTATTTGTAATATGAAAATGTCGATCAAAATCAGCAAGTGTTTTACGAATATGATAAATGGCCGTGTATAATTGCGCATTGGCCTTATGAGGTTCAAGATCTGGCCAAAGTAATTCTACTAATTCAAATTTACCAACCACTTTCCCTCGATTATGGAGTAAATATAAGAATAACTGCTGAACTTTGGTTGTTCGCCAGTGAAGTGATATCGTTTGCCTTTGATGGTTCGAAAGCAATAATTGGTCAAACATACTTATTTTCAATTTTTCCGAGAACTTTCTAGTACTTGAATTATCTATTTTTTGTTTGATCCGTTGAATGGTATTTAATAAGCGTTTTTTAGAAATAGGTTTCATGACATAATCAAGTGCATTCATCTCAAATGCTTTAATGGCATAATTGTCGTAAGCTGTTACAAACACAACTCGAATACTTTGATCCATTTCCAATAGTTGTTCCGCCAACTCAATTCCATTAATCTGTGGAAGATGAATATCCAAAAAAACGATATCTATGTTATTATTTTCTATCGCTAATTTTCCCTCGTAGGGATCGGTAAACTTACCGATAACTTGAATATCTGAAATACTTACAAGCTGATGTTCTAAATAATTTAGCGATAATGGTTCATCATCAATCAGAATTGCTTTCATTTTATACTCCTCTTATAAATTTCTATTTTTCTACAAATTTTTTATATTGTAATTGTAACATTTACTTGGTCTAACTTGTCCTTTTATTTCGGTAAAAACGACTTATACCATCCCCCTACTTCTGTTTCATTAAAATAATGCTGCCGGAATAATCCGGCAGCAAGTTATAAGGTTAGCAAAACTCTATTCTATTTAATTTTTCCTATTCTGTTCTCCTACGTCTAGTTAAGAATAGAAGTGTTCCAACCAATATGAATGCAACTCCTAACAACAACCAATTATAGATGTCAGTAGCCGTCTTAGGTAAAATATTTTCTTTTGTATCTACTACTTCCAATTCTTTTAAAGCCTTTTCTAATTCAGCTAGTGCTACATCTACTTCTTCCTGTGTTGCATTAATATCTGCTAAAACTTCTTTGGCTTTATCTAATGCTTTCAGGTAAGTAGCCCAGCTTTCTTTTGTATAATCGCTTGGTTCTAAGTCATTAGTTCCGTCCACTTTTTTCTTTAAATCTTCAATATAAACAAGCTCATTATAAGCCTTTTCTAATTCAGCTTTCGCTTGATCGACCCCAGCTTGTATTGCATTCGGATCATCGATTACCTTTCTTGCTTTGTCGAGCGCATCTTTAAATTTATCCCATGAACCTATAGTGTATTTATCTTCTTGTAACTCTTGATACGTAATATCATCTTCTAGGTCAATAAGTGCTTCCTTATCAACAACAGTGAATGTATGATATTTCGTTACATCGGAACGACCTTCTTTAGAAGTTGTCACAATGACGGTGTATTCACCTGGTGCAAGTTTTTCATTTACATTGTATGTCCAAGTACCGTCAGGATTAATTGTTAATTCATCCGTATCGACAACCAATTCTTTACCATCTGGACCTATGATCGTAATTATTGCACTGTCGGCGTCTGCATCAGCTGTACCTTCAATTGTAGGCGTTGTATCATTTGTAGTACCCTCTGGATGATAAATTTGCAGGGCATGTCCAAATGGATCACCAGCTTGGAATATGAAGTCTTCTACAGCTGTTCCATTTTCCTCATCACCAACAAGATTCGAACTTCCACTTTCTTTGTTATAGAAAACTTTTACATTTTCGTCACTTGAGAGCTCTGTGCCATTAGCTAAAGTTAATTTAACTTTTTTCGTTTTGCCCTGTGTGTCTACTTCAACTAATTCCACATTCTGAACATCAACTTCAACGCCATCTACTGTAACGGTGAAACCAGCTGTTAGGTCTAATTCTCCATCAGTGAACTTCACATTTTTATCAAACTCTACTATTATTTCATCTCCACCATGCTCAAATACAGCATTTTCTGCTACTGGAGAATGTTTTTCAAGAGCTTCTCTTGCAGTTTGAAGTTCGTCTAATGCTTGATTAACTTCGTCCTGAGATGCTGTCGGGTTTACTAGAATTTCATCAGCTTTTTCCCGGGCTTTTTCAAAATCATCCCAGCCTGAACGATGTTCTTCTTCCTTAAATTCTATAACTTCATCGTATTCTGTTTGAAGATCGATTTTATCAACCACTGTGAATGCCGCAGACTTTGTAATCGTTCTTCCAGTTTCATTATTTATAGCAGTTACTTCAAACGTATAATCTCCAAAATCAAGTTCACTCTCCATAGGAACATTGTACGTCCATGTGCCATCACCATTTAACGTTACTTGCATGTCTGTAAGCACTTCGTTTCCAGTGTTGTCGTAGATTGTTAAGGTACCTTCATCAGCATCCACATGTACACTGCCAGTGAACTCAGGTGTTTGATTATCTGTATTGCCTTTAGTTGTCTCGATTTGTAACGCTGATCCGAAATCGTCTTTCGCTACAATTTCAAATGACTCATCCGCTGAACCATTTTCTTCGTCTCCGAATAGATTAGGATTTGTTTCATTCTTGGTGTATACTACTTTCACTTCTTCCGCATCACTATCTAATGGCTGGTCAACTGTTAACGTTACTTTATCACCATTAGCCACTGCATCTGTAACGGTATATTCCGTTCCATCAACGGTAACGGTGAATCCTTCGGTTGTATCTCCTGCTGTTAACACAACATCCTTATCAAAGTCAATTGTGATTTCATTTTCACCATGTTCGTAAGCTGCGGGTTCAGAGTGTACCGGTGAATGTTTTTCTAGTGCTGCTTTCGCATCTTGAAGATTTTTTAATGCTTGATCTACAGCAGCTTGATCTGGATTTACATCATTATCCATGTTATCAATCTCAGCTATTAGACCTTCCGCTTCACGTAATGCTTCTTCGAAATCATCCCATCCAGCTTGATAGTCTTCTCGGTTTAAATCATCTACTTCAGCTATATAATCTTCTAGCATTGTTTTATTTACAAAAACAAATGTAGATGTGACAGGTGGATCTGTAGCCAAAGACCCATTCGATGCCGTTGCACTGATCGTATATTCCCCCGGTTCAGTCAACCCATCAATGGCATTTATCGTCCACTCTCCGTCTGTAACAGTGGCAGTTCCTGTATACGTGTAGCCACCAGGTCCAGTTACATCAACAACTACTGTTGAACCATCCAATACATCACCAGTAATTCCTGGTGTTGGATTATAGACAACTTCATCCTCAGTAGGTGTTTCTATTGTTAATGACCGTTCTAATTCATTGTCCATTAAAACTGGTACCGTTGTTGTATTACTTACTCCACCAGTCCCATTTGTGACGGTAATGTCCACATCACGGTCACCTAATAGTTCCGTAGTTTCATACGTAACAAGTTGTCCTATTTGTTCAGCTATACTTGCTACTACTTTTCCGCTGAGGATACGAATGTTATCAATACTTAATGTTGCCCCATGAGTTGTACCATCTGTACGGTTAAAAGAGCCTGAAACGAAACGGAATCTATATGTTCCATCTGCTGGAATAACCCCAGTGTTTGTAGTCCAACCTTGTGCAGATCCTCTACCATAAAGAATTTCAGTGTGGTTACCTACTTCATCTATTAAATAACCATAAACTTCATAATCATCTCCACCGTCATTGGCTTTCCAATCAAATCCTAATTGATCACCTGCATTTACCTCAAATGGGTCACTAATAGCTTCCGCACCAAAGGAAGAAGCGATTTGCCCATCTGTTACAGCATAATCTCCGGATTTAAGTTTAGCGTTCAAGAAACCAATTTCTAAAGCTTGACTTGAAGTTTCTCCATCTTGATAAATATTCTTTACATATCTATCCAAACTACCGAATTCTGCCTCAAAGCCTTCAACATTTTGCATATCACTTGTAGATGCTGTTCCATTATAATCGACATTAGTAGTGTAGGAATACTCGCCACCTGGTCCTGTTACGGTATAGGTGCCATTCCCACTACTTACTACGCTGTCATAAGTACGACCCTGCGTTTTCTCAGCTAATTCCCCTAGCCATATTTGATCGATAGTAGTTCCATTAGGTCCAATACTTGAAGTATTTATGGTCCAATTTGGAATTGGGTTGGTTTCAGTAACCTCACCCGTATTACCCTTTTCAAAATCCCCATTTGGAAGTGGGATTGTTGAAAAATCAATTTGAAGTGATGTTCCATCTCCATTTAAGATATCATTCACTTTCGCGATGTCCTCACCTGGATCATTAAAATTTCCATTTTCATTTGTATCCAAGTAAATAACACCGTCTAAAATTTCCATTTCCTGACCACCGTCAAGTGTGTACTTCCCATTTCGAAGAACTAATTTTTCTGAAGGGTCGCTTCCACCATTAATTTGAAACTTAATATTTCCACCTGAGAATACTTCACCATCTTCTGCTGTAACTGTTAAATCAGGCGCTACAGCTACTGGTACTGCATTATCAGCAGGAACATTATCGTCATAATCAATTTCATGACCATCTGGTACAATAACATTCGCCCCAAATACAAATTGTGTTGGCATCACTGTACCAATTAGAAGCAACACAATTAAAAATACTGATATTTTTGATCTGAATCTTTTCAATCTGTCTTCACTCCTTGTCTATAATTTGATTGAATTACACATGACCCAAAGGGAACGGATTGAATACCTAATCTATCACCCCAATCTTCTCTTTTAGCCTTGTTATAAAACTATTGATCTATAACCTTTTGAATTATAATAAATAGATCTATACAAAACCTATACATGGAATAGATTCTTATATGCAAAAACACAGCTATGAAGTAACGGAACATAGTAATTAATCATCTACTGAAACACAAAATAGAAGTCTTTCCTCTGAAAAACCTGTACTATTGAATTTGTTATGAGTAAGTTAAATTTTTTATATTTATTGAGAAAGTTATCGACATTTACATGTAAATGTCGAAAAAAAAGCTAACTTTCCTGCATTAGGAAAGTTAGCTTTTAACGTGTACATATAGAATACAATTTTCAGAGTGAATGTAAATCATCTCACGCATATGAAAGCTCCCAAAAATGGGTTTCTCCATTCGTATTATGGTTTAGACTGGTCACGAGAAGGGGGATTTTCCTTTGCATTTTCATCTCTTGATTGCATGTTCTCTTCACCAGTAGGAGTCTCTTTTTCAGTGGCAGATTCTTCCTTGTTTTCTTCCTTTTCTTCTGGCTTTGATTTGTTCTCCATACCCGTTTCACTTTTTCCGGGATTAGTATCATTAGATTGTCTATTATTCGCTTCTGGCTTCTTTTGTTCTTCTTTTTCTTCTTTTTCGTCTTTGTCATTTCCACTTTCTTCATCAGGTCGATTATCTTTTTTGGGGGTTGTAATTGGCTTTGTTTCATTTTTAGGTGTTGGTTTCTTTTGATTAGATTTATTCTTCCTATCTTTTTCTTTTATAGCTTTATCATTAGGTGGTTCTTCTTTATCTTGAATGCTAGGCTTTTTATTCGGTTGATTTGTTTTTTTATTACTTTCTGATCGTGTATGATCCTGCTTTGATTCAGAATTTGGTTCATGATCTTCTCCTACAGATTTACCATGCTCTACCTCATCAGCAGGAGATCTTTTCTTATCTTCTTCGGAATTCATTTCCTGTAATTGCTTTACAGATTTTTCTTTTACTTCCTGAATATCTTGAACGATTCCTTTTTCTCTTAATGCTTGAAAATGTCTATATTTATTCATCGAAATATTCTCATGTTCAGCTTCTTCGTATAATTTCTTTGTCTCATTGAATACCTGTACATCTGCAACAATGTTATGACGTTCAAGTTGCGTTTGTAACACTTCCTTTAGTTCATTATCAATATCAGGATCAGTATCATTCGCTACCTTCACAATGGAGGTCTCAATTCTACCTTTTTCCTCTACCGTTAAATAATCATTTGCAATCGATTCAGATACAATGAGTTCAACCACCTGATAAAAATCTAGATCATCAAAATTAATCGTATCAACGATTTGTTTTCCGTCGGTATTTAAAGGGGATAGTTCTAACACGTTTAAGTTCTGATCTAAATGCGCCTCAATACTTGGATTAATATCAATGGCTGCAATATAGTGTGTCTCAGATTGATCTTGAATCATACTATTAGATAAAAAAGCAATAAACAAAATCGCCACCATTCCTATTGTAGATACAAGCTTGATGGGAATAGTATTCACTTTGGTAGAATACGTCCTTCTTTCACCTATCATTGGCATGTCATCTTCAGTTCGCAGTATGTTTTTGAATGTACCATCTTTGCAAAGAAGAACATATTCCGTCTCCGTCACTTTGGTCACGATGCCTTCAATTGTATGTTTTTTCATATTCTTACACCCCCTGGCCCGACTTGAACAAACGTTGCAAGATGTTTCCAATCCGAATGTAGCTTAATCATAATAATGGTAATCAGGTACTTTCGGTATCGCTCAATTGATTTCGATCTGTACCCTGTTCTTTTAGTAAACGCAGATACAGGAAAAACATTTTTATCTATTAAATCATCAATTAAATCTCGGTGTTTCATAAATTCAGTGGCCATTTCCATAACTTTGATTCGCGTTTTTTGATGTTTCGGGCTATGACTCTCTAACTCCTCAAAGGCAATGTTAAACTTACCTAACTTTTCATCAAGCTCTAATATTTCGTCCACGAGTGCTGAAGTTTGGTTTGTTTTTTGGTACGAATTTAATGATGCTATAATTTCAGCATGATCATGTTCTAACCCATCATTATCTGATATACGATGCACATGTCTCTTTTCTTTTCGAAAGTAGTCAATTAAATCTCGTTGAATTAATAAATATACATAATTTAAAAAGGTGCGCCCTTTTTCACTCTCGTATGTGTCTATTGCACGATTAAATGCAATAAGACCTATGCTAGTTTCATCACTACTCCAGTTCACATATCGTTTACAAATATGACCAACAGTATTTAAGATATATGGCCGATAGTGTCGAATCAATCGTTCTCTAGCAAATTCGTTGCCTTGTCTAACTTCTACTAAGGTCTCTTTTAGAATTGAAGTTTCCATGTTGCCCTCCTTGTAGAACTCTTATTAATAATCGTACTCTACTATCTACCTGAGGGTAAACCTATTTAACGAAGAATAGTACCCCCTTTTATTGGAAAAAGTGGGTACTATTGCATTCCATTTCATTATAATTGTAGTAACTATGGTGTAATTGAAGTCATTTCTTTGTGACCAACTGATGTGTGCTCTCCACCCGTATTTTGTTCTCCATGCTCAGATCTCTCCGAACCTTCCTCTTGTTTCTTACCATTAGCTGGTGTTATTTATTTTCTTCCGAAGCCGGTTCACCAATTTGAACTTTCCTCTGGTTAGCTTTTTCCGCAGCTTTACTTCTTATTTTTACTCTTCATCATCATCTTCATCTTCTTCATCTTCATCATCTTCATTATCTTCTTCTTCATCTTCATCTTCTTTTGCTTTCTCTTTGGCTTTTTCTGCTTTTTCTCGTGCTTTCTCTTGTTCTTTTTCTGCTTTTTCTTGCGCTTTCTCTAGTTTTTTCTCAGCTTTCGCTTGAGCTTTTTTTGCCTTTTCTTCAGCTTTCTTTGCCTTTTTTTCTGCTTTTTCTTGCGCCATTTCTTGTTTTTTCTCAGCCTTTGCTTGAGCTTTTTCAGCCTTTTCTTCTAATTTCTCTGCCTTTTGCTCTGCTTTCTCTTGTGCCTTTTCTTGTTCCACTTCTTCCGTTTCGGTAATTTCTACTTCTTTTTCTTCTTCAGTAGATTGTGCTTCTTCTGCTTTCTGAAGAGCTGCTAAATGTCTAAGCTCAGCCTTTTGTTGATTTTCTAATGCTTTTGCAATACCGGCCTTCGCAACTTCTGGTATATCTTCACGTTCTAGAAGGGCTTTTAGGTTTTCGGAACGTTTTTGACTATTTTCCACTATTGTTTCTTCCACTTCCGTTGTATCTTCACCTGACTCTTTTGCTTCTTCCATATCTTCTTCCAGCTGTTCCATATGCTCTTCATAATCCTCTAGTAACTCTTCTACTTTTTCTTCATTATCTTCCTCAAGAGATAATTCCGCTTCATTTAAGCGATCTTCTGCAAATTCATCTTGAAGAAGTGCCTTTTCACTATTTTCTTCCGTTAATTCATATTCTACGTCCTCTATTAATCGTGAGGTATCATAGAGATCTGAATCAGGATCAACTACTACTTCATTTTCCTCGGCATAAACATTTCCTGTAAATAATAAAACGATACTAAAAATACCTGTAGACATAATTTTTTTCATTGTAATACCACCTTTTCCATATTAAAAGAATTGTATGTTTTGTTTAAACTCTTCTATGATTGCTTGATTCGTTTCATAATCTTTAAGAGGGGTCATAAAAATAATAATTCCAGTTTGTTTCGTACCATTATTTAAATAGATATCTGTTCGAACACTATCTTTTCGATTCGTTTTTAAGGAAAGATACTGCTCTGTTTCCTCGATTGCCTCACTGTTACCGAATGACGCCTTTAATTCCCTTTTGATCTCATCTAGCGAACGTTCGTTGGAAACAGACGTTAAAATAACTTTCACTTTTCCATTTTTAAATACAATATTATTATCACGATCATCGGTATTTTCTTGCTCCTTTTTCCAGCCTGCTGTATCGACAACCTTAACCATTTCATCTTGATAAAGATAGTTTTGTTCCTCTTGCTGTTCTTCCATATCATTTCCTTCATCTAGTTGTGCCGTTTTATTTTCATCTTTTTGACACGCCCCTAATAGTAGAAGTAAAAATATACAGAAAAATAGAGTTAAGCTTGTCCTGTTTTTCAATCTGTCACCTCCATCCACTTCCTTATGAATCTAGTAAAAAGAGAGGGTCATTGCATTGTTTCGACGGCAGCTGGCTGACATAGAAATGCTCCTTAGTCCCTATAGCTTTGCGTCATCATTTTTCAATGATTTTGCCTTTCTCTCCATTCACTTATCTATACGTGAGTATGGTTCAAAATTTGGGGGGATTGGGTAAATTTTTTTAAGAAAATTGTATGGATTGTACACCCTTGTAAAAATACTGAAAAAAATCTTATTTACCGAGTGAAAACGAATAGGATAAAACACCTATAAATTTAACTAACCTATAAAACACACAATGTCTTTAGTACTGTTTTTCAGAAAAAATATGGTAGATCGTTGACTTCATTGGTAATGATTGCTAATTTTATTACTTGATGGGAGGAGATAGTAGTGCAAAAATATTTCAAACTGATTATGGTTATTTTATTCTCCGGATTACTTTTAATAGGTTGTAGTTCAGATGATGATACTACAGAACCTGTACAAGGAAACTCAGATTCAGGTACTAACGAAGGTGAATCGGATTCGAACACGGAAGAAAATGATTCCAATTCGGAGGTGGGTGAACCAATAGTCACTGAAATTCATTCTCTTCAGGAAGAGGAGGATATTTCTCGAGATAATATTTCCATTAATTATGATGGAAGTGTAGTATTTTTTAATCTAGAAGATGATACAGGCGAGGATGAAGAGAGGACACCATATTTTTATTACAACGGCGATATGATTGATGCTTCATCTATAGATAGTTTTACAGATTGTATCTTCTCTATGAAAGAATCAGATACAATCTATTTTACAGGCTCTTGTAAGGATGAAAACGAAACTAGAGTTTCCGTTGTGTATGATATTACAGAAAACACTATTACACATTCTACCGATAGTGATAGAAACTTAAAAGTACTGAATGACGGTAGAGTTTTATTTACAGTAGAGTACAGTGAAGATGGAACGATTTATGAATTAACAGAAGACGGAGAAGAGCCTTTTATTGAAATAGAAGATATGCCAACAATATTAGGCTTTAATTTTGACCATAATGGTGAAGTTTTCTTCATCTATGGAGCTAATGATGAAAATTGGAATTCCTATGTATACGATACAACTAGCGACTCAGAACCCGTTCCATTTCAATCGGTTCCGGATGATGATGAAGCGACAACTGTTGAAGGCAGAATTTCTCCAGACGGAAAGTACATTATGTATCGATATCGTGGAGTAACTGGTGGAAAACATTATAATTATGTTGACAGTTATATATATGATAGAGACACCGAAGAAGAGATCCAGTTAGGACATGGTTTTGAAATGAATTTTGTCCGACCTAATGGATATGTGATCGATGAAATAAGGGAATATGGACAGGTTATATTTAATGTGGATACAAATACATGGCTAGGACCTGATACGGCTGATATTACCTATTTTGATTCCACATATAAAGATGAGTACCTTGATGATACGGATAGCGATGATTTCCAAAGATCCAGTTTTGTAGCACTTTCTGGAGATGGTGAAACCGTCCTTACATTAGATAGGTTTAGAGCGTTAGGAGAAGACGACGAAGACTTTTCAAAATTACAAACGATATCCACAGAGAATTATATACAGTTCTTAGAAGAATATGACATTGAAATTGATTTCGAACCATCCCCATTTAATGAAAATGGTGCGTAAATAGACACAAAATGAGAGGAAAGGTAAACGAATAATACGTTTACCTTTCCTCTCCTCATTCTGGGTCGAGGGGTCTGTCCCTCCGTCCCGAGGGGACTGACCCTTCGTCCCGTCTAATTATGCTTTGAATTTTGTAATCATGGATTGTAATTCTTGCGCAAGGTGGTTCAATTCTTCAGCAGCATCTGATAATTGGTTAACGGATTCAACTTGTTCAGATGTACTCGCTTCTATTTCTAATGCGAATTCAGAATTATTACTTGCAACAACCGTTAATTCCTTAACTGACGAAGATGCTTCTTCGGTACCAGCAGAAATTTCTTGAGAAGCAGCAGAAATATCCTCAATTTTATTCGTAACTTGTTCTGTAAATGCTTTAATTTTCTCGAATAACTCTCCCGTGGTATGTGCGTATTCCGTTCCTTTTTGTGCTTCATTTGTTCCGATCTCCATAGCAGAAACAGCATTACTTGTTTCCATTTGAATTTCTTCGATAATTTTGGAGATTTTTTCCGTTGACTCACTGGATTCCTCTGCTAATTTTCTAACTTCCTGTGCAACAACAGCAAACCCTTGTCCATGTTCACCTGCTCGCGCTGCCTCAATTGCTGCGTTTAAGGCAAGTAAGTTGGTCTGCTCCGAAATGCCTGTAATAACTTCTAGAATACTACTAATTTCATTCGAACGGTCTTGTAAAGAGGTTACTACTTTACTTGATTGTTCCACTGTTTTGTTAATGGTATCCATTTGAGATATCACATTTTGGATAGCGGATAAACCATCATGAGAAACAGATGCCATATCCTTCGAAACTACCGTAATATCTTGTGACGAGCTTGCAACTCCCTCAATTTCACTTGCCATCTGTTCAATTGCATTGGAAGACTCCATAATAGCAGCTTCTTGTGTTTGAATACCACTTGTCATTTGCTTGATATTATCACTTATATGGACAGATGTTTCTTTCGATTGATCCGTTACATTTTTTACAAGGTCTGAAGACTGTAAAACCGTAGTAGACGTCTCACCTATTTTACTAATCATATTTCTCAATTCTTGGGCCATATAGTTAAAGGCTTCATTCATCTTCCCTAGATCATCTTCTCTAGTTGGTAAGTGAATATCTAAATTTCCCTTTCTCATTTCATCAATACCCGAATTTAAATGTTTTAGTGGCTGGGCATTTTTACGAATAGAGATAATTTTAATAATCACAAATACAATTATTAACGGTATAAGAATGATCAAGGAGTTAGTCAAAAATCGATTGGTTCCCTCTTTAACCATACTAGCATCTACGTCTACTCCGAAATAAGCATAAAGTTCACCCGAGTTATTCGTAATCGGATAAAGAACCGTAATCCATGTTCCAAAATCATCATCATATATTTCAGATGTTGTGATCTCCTCTGTTTCCACAAGTTCATGAATACCTTCAATCATTACATTCGGTTGTTCATATAGATCACCAAGGTGAATATCAAATTCTTGTAAAGCCTCAATCATATGAGTAGGTGTGGAAATAATAACTGATTTTCCATCCTGAAGCTCAGTGCCTAGTATATAACCTTGAGCTACAAGTGGGTTATTTGCTGAGATGGAATCAAAAAATGAAATTAACTCTTTTTGTACATTTCCATCCGGAGTTGGATTTTCAGCCGCCTCAGCTACTAATCCCTGGTCAATTTGCTCTCCCCATTGATTAGCAATGTCCACTGCTTGTTTTTCCATTTCTTCTTCTAATACATCTTTTTGAATCTTAATGCTACTAACGAGTAAAGTAATTCCTACTAAAAGCATTAAAGAAGTAGATATAATAATAATTTTTGTTGTAAATGATAGTTTTCTAAATTTATTCATTTTGTTTCTCCTATTCTCTTTTTAAACCAATATTTGTTCACGAGTTTTAAGATAAAATGCCATATGTTCCTTTAAAAAAGCAACATAACGATCAATTTCCTCTATTGTTGTATATGGGGAAACGGCAAAAAACTTATGTGCATACACTGGAATTCGCTGGTCTGAATTTACAGGTTCTATTAAACGCTGCTTTCTTGTATTGCCAAAGAAAATCGTATCCCTTTCCAATCCAAGTACTTCTGCAAACTCATCGTTAAACTGATTAATTTCCGTCATTTCTTCACATGTCAAATGACCATCCCGCTCATCGTTCCATTTTTGTGCTTCTGGATAAAAGCGGAAAGTCGTGATCGGTGAAATATCATTCGTCATTGCTACATTCTGAACCTCTTTGGTTAATGCTTCTCTAAAAGCAATATTTACACGGATATAATTAGCTAATAGCTCTTGATAACCTTCCACACCAAATGCTAATAACGAAGCATATATCGCCATTGCACTTCCCATTCGAGAACATTCCAGTGTATAGCTTGTATGGTAGCTTCCATATCCACGATTTCCAACATATGGTGTTTCAGAAGCATCTAAATCTACATATTTTAAGTATTCTTTGTCTTTTATCAAAAACAAACTAGTAATATATGGTGTTTGTCCAAGTTTATGAAAATCAAATACCATACTATCTGCCAATCTTATGTTTCTAAATTTCTGCTGATAATTAGTTAATACGTCACATACCTTTTCATCAAACTGCAATGGATTATTTTCGAAGTCATACTCATTAAAGAAGGTGTACATACCTCCCATTGCAGAATCGGCATGAATATAGATTGGATTTAAACCATTTTTTTGTTCCAACTCTTCCGTAATTCTTTTCATCCCTGCAAGGTCATCTATTCCAAATGTATCTGTTGTACCCATGGTAGCAAGAACATAGAGAGGAATACCGCCTTCAGCTATCACCTGCTCCATTTTTTCTTGTAAGTCTTCTAAATCCATAGAGTGATCCTCTTTAACCTTCACTCGAATCATGTTATCTATGCCAATCCCAGTCGCTTCAACTGATTTATACAGACTATAATGAGAAAGCTCCGAACAGAAACAATAGACATTGTTAGGTACTCCATTGCGATTCGATTGTGGAGCGTGGCGAGCAATAGCAAGACGTAAGGATTGAAAAACAGCTCCTTGCCCTCCCCAGGTTGTATAACCTGTACTAACGGTTGCATCATATCCGATTAACTTTGATAGCATACTTGTTACTTCTACTTCTGCCGTTGCTGCCGCTGGACCTTCCACATCCCAGAGGTTATTACCATTAACCAATACCATTATCAAATTACCTAAAATACTCGCTATGTTTGGTAGCGGCGCTGCATTTGCTACATAATTGCGATTAACATAGCGATGTCCTTTCACTAAGTTTAAAAGCTTTTGGACTGTATCTTCCATAGGTAATCCCATTTCTGGAACCATTGCCTGTTGAATAACACGGTTATAGTAATCCTCGGTATACTCTGGCATTTCCCCTAATGTTAATTTGGAAGGATCTTTTAACTCATCTATCTCCGTAAAAATATTTTTTATATGAGAGATTATTTCTTCTCTTTGATATTCATTACCATCTATACTTGGAAACAATTTTTGCATTTCCTTCATTGTCGCCATACACATAACCTCCATGAAGTTTTAACTTGTTGTATTCCTAATTAAATAAATCTATTATCCAATTAAATAACCCTAATACATCTAAAAAGACAATAATAATTGCAATCGGAGTTACATATTTTAATAAGACAAACCATATCGAAAAGAAAACGGATCCTATGTTCGAACCAGACTTTAATTCTGTAAATAGTACATCCTTTGATACTTTTCGGGATACAAAAATTGCAATTAATAGTGCACCTAAGGGCATTAAAACATTACTTACTGCAAAATCCATTAGATCGAAAAATGTTTTATTAAATAGCTGTACGTCTGCCAAAATACCATAAGATAAACAAGATGGTATACCAACGATAAAAATAAGAATTCCTACTATCCAAGTTGATTTTTTACGCTTCATTGGATTATTTTTCGTAACGGAAGCCACAATAATTTCAATCATAGAAAAGGCAGATGTTAAAGCAGCGAATAAAAACAAAATTAAAAAGGCTAAAAAGAAAAACATCCCAAAAGGCATTTGGTTAAATACTTCAGGTAAAACCGCGAATATTAAAACCGGACCCGCATTCGGTTCGAGGTCAAAGGAGAAGACCCCAGGAAAAATAGCTAATCCTGCTAATAATGCGATAATTGTATTTAATATAATGATAGAAAAAGCTGATTGTGGTAAATTTTGCGTTCTAGGTAAGTAAGATGCATAAGTTACCATAACGGAAACCCCTAAAGAAAGCGTAAAAAATGACTGTCCAAGTGCAAATAATATACTTTCTGACGTCAATTTTGAAAAATCAGGTACTAATAGGAACTTCACGCCTTCCATTGCACCATCAAGACTCAACGAACGAATCACTAATCCAATAAAGAGTATTAGTAGAGCAGGCATCATGATTTTACTTGCTAATTCTATTCCTTTTTGAATTCCTTTAGAAACGACAAGAATGGATATAAGCATAAATACGAACTGAGCAGTAAGCGTCGCAAAAGGATTCGAGATAATTTCTTCGAATAACTCCATATATCGCCCTTGTTCCAGTCCGTTTAATCCACCCGACACTATTTTTACGATATATAGGATAATCCAACCGCCGACTACACTGTAGAAAGATAAAAGTATAAAGCTAGTAAATACTCCAATTTTACCTATAAAACTCCATTTCGGATTGGATGTTAGTTTACTATACGCATCGATCGGATTACTTTGTCCCTTTCTCCCAATAATAAATTCCCCTAATAATAGTGGCATTCCCAACACAAGTGTAAATGCTAAGAATAAGAAGAAGAACGCTCCTCCACCACCAGTTCCTGCAACATAAGGAAACTTCCAAATAGCTCCTAAGCCAATCGCAGATCCTGCAGCCGCTAAAATAAAGCCAATTTTTGATTTCCAGTGTTCTTGTTGTGACATGCTAATTCCTTTCCTTTCTCCTATCATTTCCTCTACTAGCAAGACAAATTGAAAATAAAAAAGTCCACACGAAATATCGGTGGACATAAAAATGTAAATTAATACATCATTAATATTATCTCCAACCTTTTCGGCAACCCGGCTGCCATAGAAATTATTCCATTAGGCCCGTAGCTTTGCGTCCTCACTTTTCAATGAGTTTGCTATTATCGAAGGAATGAATAAAAAATTGTTTTTTATTTATCTGCACCTACTGCATAAATGCTACTTTAGTTGCAAATTTATATGTGATGAAAGTTGTAATGGTTCCATATATTTACTTTACTTCCAATCACCAGTTCAATTTTACTATAACTTTATACCCGATGAAAGGTAAATCCTTATATTCCAATTTTTTGTATAAGTGAGAGTTTTATATAAACTTTGAAAATAAACACGAGTAATATTTTAATCGGTACCACAGGTAGTCTCGTAATCTAAATAATTTGTTTAAAAACTTCGGAAAGAGCCACTAACAGTGAAACCATTCTATTCTAATATTATGAAAACTGGTACAAGAGAACTGTTTTCAATTGCTTCTCCCTCAATCATATATACCTTTACTTTCAAGATGAAAGGTGGTTGAAATTTCATTTAAAGTTTCTTCTGTAAGTTGGAAATCTTTCACATTTTCAAGCTTCATACCATTGCGAAATAAAATCCTTCTCAAACTATATATATCAGTATTATTATCCAACCCTATTTGATAAGTTTTTCTAATTTCTTCTTCAATTTGATGATTTATCAATTGTTCTATTTCTTCTAACGATCTACTTTCCTTTAGATCCGTTAATTGTCCAGTTGCTTTTAATTCAATGTTAAATTTTGCACTTCTCCCTTCTTCTATCTGTTTTATATTCGTCGAGGGTCTACTTATTTCTACCATTCCTATAACTTTTTCGTCTTCTATAATCTTAACCGGAGTATTTTCCGTATCAGATTCAATCCACCGTAATCCTTTTAATTCTTCAAGAGACATCCATTTCGTAAATTTTTCTTGGACAATCGGAAAACCACCATTTATTTTCAACGTTTTTTTGGGGTCTTCCTTTGTAGAAATCTCTTTCCATGAATCATAGTCTAAACTTATAGATGGTAATACTGCAGTACTACCTGGTTCCTTATAGATTGAAACAAACTTATGCATTCTTATTGGCTTGATAAACGAATGCACTCTGTACCCATTTTCTGGTTTGTATAAAATCGTATAGAGAGGTGGTAACTTGAAGAAGCCAGAAACACCAAGTATTTCTTCCACAGGTTCTTTTGTAGCGAACATCCATGGTGTGTAACGAAACTCTCCATTTCTATTTATGGCTTGTTCAAAGGTCTCAATTCCCTTTTTCAGCACAGATTCCGAATAAATGATTGCTCCAACTTGTCCCCAATTAATCGATTCCTGGGATGTATGATATAAATTAGTCACTGCCTCATTTAACGTAGATCCTAAACTTTTTCCAATAAATAATGAAACATCCTCAGATTGCTTCCCCCCTTCCTTTTTAGCTACATTGGCGAAATCCATCATTTGCACATAGAGTATATAATTTTCATCCACATAATCTATGCCAATAGCTGTAGCAAAATTAACTTCACCGACATCCTTTTCATCCCAGCAACCACTTAAAGTAAGTAACAGAATAGCTCCTATCCAAACACCTTTGTATAGTCTCAATTTATTTTTCCTCCTGCCTGTCATCATCCATTGGGTTAAGTATACTGGCACGTTTAGTTTGCTTATTTACTGGAATTCTTAGCATCGTTTTAGGAAAATCATCTTTAACGAATGGGGAAATAGGACTTAAATATGGTATTCCAAAAGATTCAAGTTTAGCAAGGTAGCCAATAATCAAAAACATACTGAGGAAAAAACCATACATTCCTAGAACACCGGCGCATAGTATGGAAAATAACCTTAAAATAGTAACAGTTCCAAACAAGGATTGATTCCCTAATGTAAATGTCGCAACAGCAGTAATAGATGAGACAACAAGCATTGTTGGGGATGTTAATCCCGCTCTAATTGCAGCATCACCAACAATAAGTCCTCCTACTACGGCAACTGTCTGTCCAACAGCTTTTGGCAATCTGACACCTGCTTCACGAAAAAGCTCAAAAAGACCGATCATTAGCAACAATTCAATGGTGGTGTTAAAAGGAATACCAATTCGATTAGCACCAATTGTCGCAAGCAATGAAAAAGGGATCTGAGCCATATTATATGTAGATAAAGCGACCCAAAATGATGGAAGGAAAATAGACAATACTAATCCAACAATTCTTATTAAAATTTCAAATGAAGCATAATAAAACGGCATATGGTCATCTTCAGACGTTTTCAAGAGAACGCCTAGATTAGCTGGCCCAATAATAACATTTGGTACATTATCTATAAAAATTGCGAAGCGTCCACGGGACAAATAGTTAACAACTCCATCGGGTCGTGATACGCTCTCTAATAACGGAAAAAAAGAATAGCGGGAATCCACAAGTAGTTCAGCCAGTTGATTATCACTGCTTACTATATCTATATCAATCCCTTTTAAACGCTCTGTAACCTCCTTAATTATTTTTTCATTTTGTATATCTGTCATATAAACTAGGCATACTTTTGAATTGCTCCTTTTCCCTATAGTGAAGGATTTAGCAACCAATGAATCCGTTTTTAAACGCTTGCGAACTAAAGCAATATTTGTGCCAATATCTTCTATAAAGGCATCCCGTGGTCCTTTAACAGACACTTCAGTTGTTGATTCCTCAGGTGACCTTTGTGGAGGTTTAGATGTATTAAAAAAATAAATTGTTTCTGTTATTAGTATAGCAGTATACCCATCAAAAACTTTATTTTGTATTTCTTTAGCTACTGATGAGTGATCCATAACCCATTTGATAGAATCAGAACAATTTATTTCTTCCACTGAACCCTTAATGTTAGCCTTCCGAATTTCCGGAAGAATACTTTCTACCAACAGATCACTATTAATTAAACCTTCACAATATACAACGATGATATCGTCTGTTTTTTTCTCACTATTTATTCTATGTTTCTCAACTATCACATCAGAAGAATGTTGAAAAATATCATAAAAATAAGCAGCATTTATATCTGCATTATTATTTTTCATGTGCCGACATTCCATTCATAGATTTCTTTATAAGAAAAGCTAAAAATACCGTCATCATAATCCCAAAAATACTTGTTGCTAGATAAAAATATCTACTTAAAAAGAGTGAGAATTGCTCGTCCGATATGGGTAACAGAATAAGTAATAAATAGAATATGCAAACAACAGTTTGTATAATTATATGCTGTCTTTTTTCTTTAAGTTTGAATGTTTTTGTTATTAAATACATAATAAGCGCCAAACGAATAAAAGAACCTGAAAGCCACTGATAAATAGATAAAAAATCTAAATGATTAAAATATTGACCGATACTAAGTATTCTCCATTGCATAAATGCAGGGTATGTTATTCTTCCTGCTTCCTCTGTTCCAAAAATTGCAATACTTCCTATTAAAGGGCTCAATGTAAGAAAAAATAAAAATAGAGATAATAATATCAAATGACGAAATTTCACTTTCTTTGCGACTTCATGCTGGATCATTAATAATAGAAAGATTTCTATTAATGATCCAAAAACAAAAATGGACCCTTTCATGACATCAACCCAACCATTCTGAATAAGAACTGGCAATATTAACGAATAATTTTTATCTGGAATAGTACCAACAGTTACAAACACTTCAAATATGATTACAAAAGGAATCAATACACCAGCACAAATTGCAATGACATTTATCTTTTCATAGGAAATATACAATGAAACGATAAGTATTGAGAACCCGATAGCCATTATTGGGGTATTGAGCAAATACGTATTATGTGTCCAGGTCACTGTTTCCTTTAAAGTTATAAAACCAGTAATAAAAAGGAAAACAACCAGCAACATAGCAACTGCTCTCCGAAGGACGATACTATAATTTGTTTCCAGCCATTCAAACATAGAGACATTATTAAACCGCTTTGTAACATACAACAATAAGCAAAGAAATGGGATAATCATAAAAAAACCAATAATAGCACTAATCCAGGCATCGCGACCAGCAACGTCAATTATTAAAGGGATAACAAGTACATGATTAATTAATCCTGTACTTAATAGAAAAATAATAAAAAACTGAGAAATGCTAATCTGGTTGTTCATAGAATCCTCCAAAGTAGAAAATATCAATACTTAACTTGTTATAAAATCACCTTTCCCATGCGGAATCTAGGAGAAATGTATAAACGATTTTGTTGATACAAATCAACGAAAAACTAATGCAAGAGAAATGTCCTTAGCAAATTTACTATCTATAATAGTAATCATCATCTCTATTAACTCCCTGATTCCCTTGTAATTTAGAATGGTTAACTTCTATGTTATTATTCATTAAACAAAATAAAAGGCAATGCTACTTGGAAAGTTTGTAAAAAAAATTCATAATGAATTAAAGGAAAAACTCATGCTCTGCTCTGATCTGCGCTCTTAAGGTTATAGTGGGTTATTTATGGTCTCAAGTATGATAAAAAATGTAGTAGAGTATTTAACTGGTGAAGGTGGTAACAAGTCGATTGCTAAAAAGTTTGTGTTCAAAGTCCGACATAGATATCTGAGGAAAGAGGTGTTTAACAATGTGTTCAATAGTGTGGCATAACAAGTATCATTTATTTCTATCTATAAAATTCGTTTGTGACGTATTTTGAACTGATTTTGTTAGTAAAATTAATGTTAATAGTTCTATAAATTAGACCAGCAAGGAACCATCCCTGCTTATAAAAAATCATCTTGCAATTTTGGAAATAAAAGAGTAGGCATACTGGATCCACCAGAGTAAAAGAGTTGCCAGCACGAAATAAATACTTGTATACACCCAAAATGGTATTTCAACCACGAGGACACCTAAGTAATACAATGGCAAATCAATTCCGTAAACCAAAATAGGTGCAAATAAACGCCAGCGGAGTTTTCGGAATTGTATAATTGCTACAACAAAAATTAGACCTTTTATCAAGCCCATGATCGCCGATATAAACATGTTATCACGATAAACATTTTCAAAAAAACCAAATTCATAATGACGAATTGTCGCAACAGACATTATGTACATCACAGTAGCCGTACCACTCCAACCCTGCATCCACAACGATAGAAAACGTGACCATTTAGTACCTAACTGAAGAGCACGCATCCAGAACTTACTTAATAAAAGGAAAAACAATACAGAGATGAACGTATATCCCTTCCACCACCAGTTTGCATGATAAATATCTAGCCACTCAAATAACCATTCTACACCAACCAATATTACTGCAAATAGTACGAACCAACGTAACCTAAGCTGGTACACCGCGGCTACTATACCTAAGGTAGGAATGACAAATAAATTTGAAACAATTGCCCCTAGTATGTGGTCGTAGTATTGTACAGAGAGTACTTCAGGAATATAAAAGTAGCTGTTTCCAATGATCATGACAAAAAGTTCTGCTATATATACCATTCCAGAAAAACACAGAAATAGTACAATTAAACCAAATTGTCGTTTATGAACAATTACTATAGTCAATATTGTTATGCTTATAATAGTAAGGATCAAATAAGGGACATAGTTAGGCATTGGTCAAGCTCCCTTTTTCCATTATCTTATCCTACAAACCATCTATTATATACGCAAAACGTAAAAGATTACTATATGGTTTACAATAACGATTTTATTACTATTCATGGAAATTTTAAAAATGATCCGTTAGCGTCTGTCTATAAAATAAACAACACCTCCTTTGCACTTAGGAAGTAGTCTATATATGGGACGCCGTAAGATTAGAAACGTTAGAAGCAGTGGAAACAATAATAATTCCGTGGCAGGTGTAAATAACAGCAACAATAATAATTCCGTAGCAGGTGCAACAGATGAAGTAATCTATACCCCAACAAAAAATGTAGTAAATACCGTTAAGACCTTAGATTCCCATCTCTATAATATAGTATTTAATAACATGGGTTCTTGAGTTTTTGACAATGGTATAGATTAAGATAAAAGAGAATTTCCGTTACCTTTTACACATTATACCTCAGCCTTAATGGCCACTTTTCTAATTTTTACTATGCTTTATGTATTCTTCTAATAATTCATCTTCTTTTTTAAAGACAAAAATATTCTAGCTTATAATATCGTTAAATAGTTGTTTAGTTATGCTTTTAGAAAGTTGACCAGTTTCTTCTGATAGCAATTGTTCATGAATAGATACGAAATAGTCTTTAAGTAATCTCAAATAAGCTATTTCCTGTTGGTTAAGTTCATGATCTTCAATAAATGATGGTATGTTATTTCCTCATAATTAGTTCCGCGATCAATAACAGCTAACGCATCTCCATTATAATTGGATAATCCTCCCATACCGTCAATATAATAAGGCACCCTACTAATCATATAATCGATGTTACTCAAAGTTTCTGTTAAAGATGAAAATTCTTTACGCAAATCTGTTTTGTTTTTTCCTTCAATTATCGAATCCAGTTGTGCTATTGTATTCTTGATCTCGTAAAAAAACATTTATATAAGTGTTATAATAATTGTTTCTTTCTTGATTGGTTCTATAAAACTTATAATTAAAGATAAGACTAATAGACAGCAAATCTACTAAAATCAATATCATTGCCTTTCTATTTTTTTCATTTAATAACCATCCTTTGCTAAACACACCTTAAGTTCCATTATATAACATAACGCCTAGGTATTTAACAACCAAGGTGTTATGTTATATTTTACAAGTTTGTTCCTAAATTTGTACTTTTACTGTAGGTAAATTGTAATCTGATAAATTTACAGTACGGTACTCCGAAACCGTTAAGGGGAAAGTTTTTAGGGTCTATCATCCATATCCAAATCAGTTATCCGCTTAGGATTCTTTTTTAAGCATATGAATATTTCAATTTTCTCCTTAATATACTATAAGATACGATCACAATTAACATATATAAACACAGTCCTGTTGAGATGATGAAGAAAATATTTCTCATACTTACTGGATAAAAACTGAAGAAAAGAAAGAAGCTTATGATGCTACCAACTAGCAAGGCAATACCTGTCCAAAGAGATATCTCTTTCATATATAGAACCTTTATATTCCTTATCTTCCACCCAAGAAATTTATAGTTATTTATCTCTTCTCTCCGGTTTTGAAGCATCGTACTCATATTCTCAATTAATGTAATCAGCGTTAATAAAAACGTACAAATGATGAGAGTCTTATTCCAACTATTTACTTCAGCGTTTATATGTTGTCCTAGTATTGTTAGATTTGTTTGCGTTACCGATTCTGTTAATGATAAATAAACAAAAGAGGCTAACGAGCTTACTAATAGAATTTGAAGGAAGGTTGATACTATACTTTTTCGGTAGTACAATACATTTCTCAGTACTAAAGACGTGGTTACTTTTACTTTATGAGTCCCTTTCTTGCATTTCTCTTCAAAAATACTATTAAATAGCTTTGTTAGTAACACTATTACAAAGATCACCATCAACAGAATAACCAATATTTGAATTAATAGTAACATGAAGTATTGCTCTTCTGAATGCATAAAGACTGCAACACCCAGAAATGATAATAAAATAGAAACTGCAAGTAAACTAATAATCTCTTTTCTGTGCATTTTTTTGATATGTTTGTACTTCCATCCAAGCAATATGAATTGTCGTATCCCTTCCTCTTTCTCTGCAACCCACACTTTAATTCGATTTATAACGTAAATAATTGAAACTAGCATAAAGACTAATCCCAATAATAGGTTAGTGGTATCCCATTGCCCGACGATTTGGCCAGAAGCTCCTAATGTCGTCCATGATTCTTGAACTACTCCTACACCTTCTACTTCCACATCGATAACCTGTATAGAAGAACCAGCAACAACATCAACATGCAATCCCATATCAGTAATCTCATTGGCTATCCTCTCAATTTCCTTTGCTGCTGCTGGAGAATATTCATCAATCCCTGCAACTTTGACACGTATAGCATCAATTGGGTTATCTCCCTTTACAAATTCTGCCGATTCTATATTAGTTATTCCTTCAGCAGGAGCAGTGACAAAGCTTCCGGCAGTAAAGGTGGGAGTTAACGTAATTTCCTCTCCAGAAACATCCCTATGTTTTACTGGCTCTAATTGATATATGCCTAATGGACTAGATGATAAACTTTCTTCCTTCCCGTCTATATGATAATAGCCTACTGGATCAGTCATTACAGACAGTGATTCATATGATTGATCAGCCTCTCTAATACTTAATCCTTTTTCTTCAATATGGCGATAGATGGGAATACCATTTTCTTGTCCTACTTTTTCAACTCGAAGTCCTTCAGATGTTTGTTCATAATTCACAGGGGTCGCTATATAGAAGCGTGTTATATCATTCCAATTTAAAGAGTTAGCGTAGCTCACATTATTGCTATACTCATCCATGTCAACAAGCTCCCCATTTTCCTTTACAACAAGCCCCTTAGCTTCTGCATTGAAAGGCTTAATATGTTCTGTTATATCCAGTTCATGATATATCTCATTCTCTTTTGATGTTTCCATTAGATTTTCGAAAAATTGTTTATATTTAGATTCCTCGAGGTTATTGTTGAACTCATATACCTCGCTTACTCCCAATTGATCCTGAAACTGAAGTGTATCTTCACTTGTTAAAGGTAATTCTCCCATTTCTATTTTAGCTTTTACCGATATATCACTATCTTGTAACTGCATAACAGGAATAATATGAACACTTTCTAATAAATCTGGATCAGATCCAAAATCTTGGGCCAATCCCTTTTCTTCCTCTCCGTGCTTAATAGATGTAAAGCTAATACCAGTTAACTTTTCTTCTTCTTTTGCATCTATTCCTACTAGGTGATTATACGTAACTGGAAGGGGGAATAGAGCATGCTTGGGATGCATAAAATGAAACATTTCATTTTGATTAACAATTGGATAAAGTTCACTACTAGTCTCTAAAAATATTTGCTCATATGCATTATATACATAGTCATTAACCCCATCAGTCGTGGAATATTCCACTCGATATGCTGATGCATGATTAGGAGAGGGTAACACACCTAATGTTGTATTAATCCCTGTAAAATAGCCTAAAGAGGCAACTGGAGCAGCAATTTCAATGTCTGATCTATTCTTAATTTCATTCCATTGCGCTAGCGAAATACCTCCTCTTCCTCCACCTAAGTAATTTTCCGGAACAATCCCTAGTTCTTTTTCAATAGTTGTAATTGCATCAGGAGAGCGAACTAATAGATCATAACTTCCCCTAGAATGTTCAGCAATATCAGCATGTATATGGTTATACATATTTGTAATGGAGAATAGAGCAATTGGTGCGATAGAAAAAATAATAAAAAACGCAAAGATGAACAACAGATTTGTCTTTTTATTTTTTGTAATATTTTTCTTTAATAGTTGGTTCATACCCCTACGTACTCCTTTATCATCCCATCCTGCATGGTTAGAATTCGGTTACCATTTTCAACTAAACTATTATCATGGGTGACAAAAATTACTGTAATTCCTGTTTTATGTAGTTTTTGGATAATTTGCATAATTTTTTCTGTATTCTTACTATCTAAATTACCTGTAGGCTCATCACATAATAAAATATCCGGGTTATTTAAGAGAGCTCTGGCTATAGCCACCCTTTGCTTTTCTCCCCCTGATAATTCTGTCGGAAAATGATTTATTCGGTGGCTTAATCCTACATTTTCTAGGAGAGATTTCCCGTTATCCTCGATTATCTTCCTTTTGACATACGGTAATTGTGGTATCATCACATTTTCTAATACAGTGTACTGATTAAACAGCTTAAAATCTTGATAAATAAAGCCGATTTTGTTACGACGATACTCTTGTATATCAGCTTTTTCCATATCATTAAGATTCACAGCATCTATTTGTATAATCCCTGAAGAAGGGCTCAATATACCTCCAATAATATTCAACAAAGTTGTTTTCCCTGACCCAGATGCTCCTAATACAGTGACCCAATCGTTCTGATCCACATTCAACGTTATTTTATTTAGTGCAATAGTAACAGGAGTTGTCCCGAATCTCATTACGATATCTTGCAATTTAATCAAAGTTATTCCTCCTAAAAGAAATACCTTTAAGTGGAACTTAAAGGTATTTCCAAATACATATTTTCCTTAGCTAGCTATGGTAACCTATGTTCGACATATGCGCTAGCTGTTTCGGCTGTGCCATCAGATAGTTTTACAGCTGAAAATGAAGGTCTATAAGATGTCAATCTTTCATTAGTACTATAAGTATAATAAACTTGACTATAACCTTTTGAATTTCTAGAATCCCATAATCTACTTCCTGCTCCATCCCCAGGATTAAATCTTACTGCATTCGCTCCACCTTGATTCCATGAAAAGGTCCAACTTGCTTTTTGATCAGAACCCCGAATTGTTTGAGAATATGGACTAACGCTTGCAGCTTCACTAACAGTTGAGAATGTTACCAAAGTTGTCAATAATTACTAAAAGTTTCTTCATTTCCTCTCACTCCTTCCAGTCTAATTTTTCATACAATTATGTCATTTAATGTGTGCAATTATAATTTACTATTATTTTATATTTTTGTAAATATTTTTATTTTATTTTTTATATTAATCAGAAAAATAGTTTAATAGTTAAATTTAGATATTATTTATAATTTTAACTCTTAATATAAGTTCTTAGATTTCTAATTATTTTTTGATCTGTAGATCCTTCATGGAAAGGGAAATAAAGCATGAATAAAATTCATATTTAACCCAACTTTGAAATCTGCGATTGATGTTCTCAGTAGACATGAACCTATAATGCTATTAACAGCACAATGACAATAAACTTATAACGAAGTCAAGCTACAGTAAAAACTATTAATAAATGACCGATTAAAACCTTGTACGTGTAATTCAACAAACAATTTTCAAAAGTGAAATGATAATATTATAATATATTCGACTTAATTTTCCTTAATCCTCCATTCTTTGCATTGGGAAATATGACGCAACATCCTCTTGAAAAAATATAATTTACATGAACTACTTTACTAATAATTAACAGTAGAACAAAAGTTGAGGTCTTAAAAACGAGAAAACGGTATAAATCATTAAGTGAAATTGCCAAGTAGTATAAGATGAATGTCTCTTCCATTTAGAAACGGAGATACAAATTAGATAAATATAGTACTGACGTCTCAAAGAATCTTCTTTGGAAAATTTACACTAAATCTTAAAACTCTATGAGTTTATTATTTGTGTGAAATCACTAGAAAATTTAATATATCGGACCAACTGTTTAGCCTTAGCCATCATTTGCGGAAAAGAGAGCCACTAATAGAACTACTCATTTATGGAATAAAGCCAGAGCAACAGCGTAGCTGCTTTCCATTGACTATAACGCCCGATTCTTTGCAGACGCTGGAAGGGGTCGGAGCCCACCGGCGAATGCTTAGAATCGACTTGTCCGAGTTATCATATTTAAGTAGGTGTGCCTCTTAGGCATTATTTATGTCACACCTGCGATATTTCCACAACACTGACAAAAGTTAAGTCAATGGTGGCGGACTACCGAATTTACACTACCTCAGGCAAAGTAGAGCAACAAAGCAATCACGAAAAATACAAGAAAGAGATTCTTCATTACTATAAATCCTCCAATCTTTTAATATTCTTTGATTTTAGTAAAAATGAATGAGCATTTTCAGTTAATCATTATACATCGAAATGCATTTTTGCATGTGAAAATAGAGAATCTATAATTTATTAAGTTCCTTTGTTAGAAAAATAGTCCCTTCATAATATAATCATGTGTTTGTCAGCAAATTCGTCAGTGAAATTCGATGTTAGCATAGTTTCAAAATATGCCATGAGTGACTGCGTAGCTATTTCCTTTATGTGCAGATCCCACTAGGCAGCAAAGTCTTTATATTTCATGCCTTTGAGATAATCTATTGAAATTAGATTTGTATTGAAGTACAGAAAAAGCACCCATGAATAATGGATGCTTTTAACGACCTTTACTAGCCACATTTTCCTTTTCTTCTTCCTCCTACACGTCTACAGTTTGGATTGTTAATATCGCTACCACAGTCATAGTTCTCAACAACTGTTTCATTTACATCTGATTCTGTTACTGGATAATAATTTTCATTTCTAACAATAGTTCTATTGACATTTTCAACCTGAGTAGGATGCACTCGTTTAATTGTACGTTCATTAGTTGTTGTATTTACTACATTTCTTGTTGGGCTATAGATTACTTCATCCGTTGCACCTGCTACGGAATTATTATTGTTGCTGTTATTTACACCTGCCACGGAATTATTATTGTTTCCACTGCTTCTAACGTTTCTAATCTTACGGCGTCCCATAAGAAAACCTCCTTTCATATCTGATTTAATAACATTATATGAAATAGCTTGCTTCTCGTATTGGCTAATGTTCTATCAATCTATAAAAACAGCCTTTTTCTATTATTACTAACATAATAAATCCGTTCTTAACAATCATAAAAATTTTGTATTATCACTAATGAAACTCCCACTCCTATCGAAAATAATGGTAAAAGTAAGCACACCCTCTGTTACATACATTATCTTTAGTTTTTCTAGTAACTCTGTTAGGACCTGAGATTCCCATCTCGATAATATAGTATTTAATTGCATGGGTTCTTGAGTTTTTGACAATGGTATAGATGTTGTTTAGTTATGCTTTCAGAAAGTTAACCAGTTTTTTCTGATAGTAATAGTTCATGAATAGATACGAAGTAGTCTCTAAGTAATCTCAAATAAGCTATTCCATGGGTTTCATTTAAGGATGATATTAACTTTTCTTACCAGTCATTCTTATAATTTTGTTTGTTTATATCTCATGTTACCCCCGGCGTTAAACTAAGTTCTGGAACTTAATGGAAGACACCTTTCAAATGGAAAATTACAAACCATTCTCCACTAACCACTTCAGAATACTTTCTTCTCTTTTCTTACTATCATCATGCTTCGGATCGTATTTACTCATTTCCTTCTGTGCAACAAGATTTCCATCTACAATAAACAACACTCTTTCGGTTTTTGCTGCCACATTTGCATCATGTGTAACGAGCATTACGGTAGTCCCTTTTTTATTTATCTCTGCAAGAATGGCCATAATCTCTGCTGTTGATTTAGAATCCAAGGCTCCGGTCGGTTCATCGCCAAATAGGATATCTGGCTCATGTATCAATGCTCTGCAAATGGCAACTCTCTGCAGCTGTCCACCCGATCCTTGCGTGATATTATTTTCTGCAAGTTTTTCAATCCCCGTCATTTCCAATAGTTTTTTGGCTTTTTGATTGATTACATTTTTATCCGCATTTTTTGATACAAGAGCAGGAAACATCACATTGTCAATCAGTGATAGATTTTTTAATAGATTAATATCCTGAAAGATAAATCCCATGTTATTCAGTCGAATCTGTGCCAGCTCTTCTTCTTTTAAACTCGCGATTTCACTTCCCTTAAATTTTACACTGCCAGATGTAATTCTATCCATACCACTTAAATTATATAGCAGTGTTGATTTCCCACTTCCAGAAGGCCCCATAACCGCCACGAATTCACCCTCTTCTATCTCCAGATTTACGTCTTTTAAAATATGAAGCTTATTATTATCTAAATCTACTTTTTTGTTCAAACTTCTTGCTTCTACGATAGTGCTCATTTATATTCCTCCCATGCCGACTATAAAATCAAAGTCTATACCTACAAATTTGACCGTTAATGCCTTATTTTCTCAAACTTCATCGTTATCTTTCAGTACTTCTAACTTCTTAAAATGACAGATAAATCTTCTTTTACAGTTACCTTACAGGACACATATATCGTAATTCCAACTATTGAAATCAGTGATAACGGACATAGTAGCCAAGTCTGCCAGGCTACATTAACCAATTCAATTTTTGCAGCTCCCATAGAGGACATAGCTATACTTACTAAAAAATCTCCTAAATAATTGGAAGCCAAAACCCCAAATATGATTCCCAATACGAGTACCATTAAAGTTCCTGCCATATATTGATGACTAATATTTTTAGCAGTTAATCCCACACTTCGCATTATGGCAATCTGAGACATATCCTTTGATAATAACATTCGAAGGAATAATACAGTGATCAATACAATAATGATAACTGCAATTGCGATTCCACCTATCAAAACAATGCTCATCTGATCAATGATATTTCCTAGAGTCTGCCCGGTATATTCTTTGATATCATTGACCTGCGCAGATTCATAGGTTTTCTGATAGTAGTCCATTTTCTCGCGAATATCAATGCCTTCAGCCGCATCCATGCTCAGAATATACCAAAGAACGGCTTCTTCATTAATACCAAGACTGGTATCTGCCTTTGCAGTTTTCCCGCCATTTGTAATATCTTGATAAATACCAGTTACTTTTAATGTCTTTTCTTTCTCGCCAGCCTTTACTACTACCTCATCTCCTACTTTCTTGTCTAATCCGTCTTCTAAAGCATTTGCATAGGAAAGTGAGATTTCTCCTTCAGCCTCCGGTGGTCTTCCTTCCAAATATTTTAATGGAAATACGGAAAAATCACCGGTTTCAATATTAATATAGTCCCAAGAACCTTCCGTATTTTTGACATGAAAGGAACTTGTGATGTAAGCGGCATACTTTTCAATATCCGAATCATTTTGCAGCTCTTCCTGCAGCTTCTTATAATCTTCTGTTATCGTATCTGTCTTTCGAAGATCGATTCTCATGTCAGATTTCCCAATTCCCATATATGTGGAAAATTCCGGTGAATTCATGGTGTTATACACATTTAAAGGAAGAATGACTATAAATGTGCAGACAGCAAAGATAAATAACAGTAACCGATATATTTTGAATCGTTTCCATACATCCCTTAGCCCCATGTAAATATTGGTACTGAAGAATTTGTTCTTAAGCAGCGAAAAACTATATTTTCGGTTCTTCTTTTGCTCCATGATATCGGAACGCAATGCTTCCACTGCCGAAATCTTATCGAATTTCTTTAGTACTCTCTTGCAGTATATTACAATCAAAAAATAGACCAATAGTGGAGCAACAAGAGTTAGTATATATTTTAAGTTCCCTGTTAAGTCTGAGGATATGTACAGTCTCATATTCCCGTTAATCAGGTTTACTACTGCGAAGGATAGCAGATAGCCTATGATGCCCGCTACTAATGACATGATTCTGTATTTGTTAAGATATACCTTCTTTATATCCTTTTTGGATATACCAATTGCTTTCATCACACCGATTTCCCTTAAATCTTCATCAATCGTTGCTAGAAACGTAAGTCTGATACAGAGAGATGCAATAATAATCAACAGAATACTAATAAGTATAATGACCATTGCTACTGCCGCATCTGACATGGCATTAAATATCATAAAGACCTTTCCTCCGACTATAGGACCGTTTGCTGGAAGTCCAGCTTCGATATAGGCAGTCTGCACAGCCTGAGAATCCCCGTTTTCATTCAGTTTGAATTCGATCAGATATTCCAATTCCCCTGCATGCATTACACGCATTTCATTATAGTCAGCTTGATTCAGAACAAACCGTTTTGAAGAAGTAAGGGAAGAATTCATCTCATAATCTCTTGCATAATCTGAAATAACAAACTCGTTCACATACTCTCCATTTTTCACCGTAATCGTCTCGCCGATTTCTAGGTCATATTGTTCCATGAAATAGATAGGAACTGCGACTTCCCCTTCCCTTACATCCAATTTTTCATTATCCAGGTCCAAGATAAAATCAAATTTTTGATTTTGTACAACAAAGGAAATATCCTGTACCGTTCCAGCCATCGTTTGATTTTCACCAAAATGAATATTACTTCCATCAAACGTTAGAAGAACCATCGTCTCTTGCATCGCTATATCCTCACGATGTTCTTCTGTAAATTGATCAATTTCTGCCTGGTCAAATTCTCCAGAATGCATCTGTGTGATGTCAGCTGGAACTGCTCGTTTCTGCAGCTCCGACATCGACTGAATCAAATTGGTAATATTATTGATGGCACTACTTGCCAAAATAACTGCCATCGTGATAAATACAAATACGGCCGTCGTTACAATCTTGTTCCTTTTGAAATCGTTCTCTACAATTTTCAAGAACAAAGATTTTACTCCTCTCTTCACAAACAATATTTTTACTAATCACTTTTTATGAACTATACATATTGCTTCTTAGTAGACTTGATCTCAATGATTATTGAACTTACAAAAGTAATTATATAAAATGGTATTTATTGGTTACACTGGCTAGAGCCTAATTTTTCACTAAGCCTACAGCCCTATTTTAGTAAATTGATTGTAAAGTGATTAGAAAATAATAGAAATAGAGGAAAGGACATAGAAGAAGTAACGATTGTTCACCTTCAATGGATAATAACGAAGGGTTAATAATTGATTAACTATTGCGTAAGCATGTAAATATATCTCCAGTTGCAAAAGAAAAGAAATAAGAGGGTTCACTGGACCCAAAGTCCTCTCTAAACAATTGACTACACTGAATATTTTCTAAATCCCAGGTCAATATAATGTTTACCAATAAATATCACATTATATAAGTAAGGAAGGACTGTGATTTATGGGGCATGCATTTTGGAACAATACGATATGGTATATTTTCCTTGGGATTATTACTATCATTGTATTGGTCATTGTTTTCATCAAGACACCCAACCGTAAACACGTACTTGCTCTATTTTTAACGATTAGCGGAATCACTTTTTTTGCATTCGAAGTGATTATTTTAAAGTGTTTGAACGCGTACATTTATTTTCCTAAGATCTTTTCTAACCAGCACGATGATTCGGTTTTAGGGGAATTTGTTTTCGCAAACTTCCGTGTCCGCATCTGCAATCCTCATTACTGTCTTAAATCTTAAATTTCGCTGGCAATTGATCATCGCTCTAATTTACGGAGGTATTGAAGAATGGTTTATTCTAATGGGAATATATGAACAAAACTGGTATCGGACATGGATGACTATTATCGGACTTCTCATTTTATTTCGCATTGCGAAAATAGTAAGCACCATCTTATCAAAACACAGTGGGCACATTTGGCGTAACATCTTTATTTTCTTTGGATTGTGTACGTTGCACTTTCATTTAGTAACTTGGGCATCTAAGGCAGTCGGTATTCGTAGTTTCAATGAAACTCTGGTTCCTGATAATGATTGCAGTATTGCTATTATCGCTGGTACCTATCATCTGCTTTTGGCCGTTAGTACAATGATTCTATATTTTTCAAACATAAAGTGGAAGTGGAAATTTGCGGGGATATTTATTCTCTATATCGCTCATTTTTTTACAGAAAAATATCAAGTGTTAATAAGCTCAGATGGTTGGTTTTTTATTTTAACCTCCATTAGCATTTGGGGAATGTACTTGAATATTTACATCCTCGATCGGTTGTATCCTAAGCACCCGTAGCGCGACGATGACCTTTTTCGTAGAATGGCGGGAAGGAAGATAGCAGTCTTTGGCTTGTTTCTTCTTGCACTGCTTGGTTGGTATCTTGTACACTGATGCAACAAGGTTTAAAAACCTTTATTACAACATGCCGCCCGTGAGATGAAAGTTTATAATATCTATAATTTCGAGTGCAAATAGTACGGTAAATCAAGGTTTTGCAAAATTTTGTCTGTAACATCTTTAACAAGATTTAACTGTTTTTCACTGGATTGCTTTAGCAAAATGTTAGCATTTGCTATCATGATTACAGACACAGAAACGCACCATACCTTCCGTTTTCCACCAGCATTTTCCACTAAAATTACCACTTGGGTCACCAGATAGAGAAAACTCAATGGATTGAAAATGAAAAAGCCTAATCCTCCTTATTTTCACCGAGGAGTTAGGCTTATGGTCTTCCTCACAATAGTACTTGAAATGCTAAATGTTATTTCCTATTAAATGGTAGTTTTGTATTACACAGCAAAAAATCTTGTTATAATAGAGAACTCTTGTTCCCCTAAAACTTACCTTGACTTGAAGAATAACTCGAAATATTTTACTTCAATTACAGTTATGTAATAGGAATCTCCTGATAAATAACTACAATCTTCAGAGTTCCAATTAGCCAATTAAATCGTAATCATTATTACTTACCCGGTTTGTTCTCTTTATTTAATTCTTCCCATTCTTCTTTTAGTATTCTATACCCCACTCTATCATAGAGATTATTGTGTAAAACAACATGACTTTTTAACTCAGCATCCTTAACCAAACCAAGCTTTTTCATTACACCTTCTGAAGCTTTATTTTCTACCAATCAACCTGTTACTATTTTTTTCGTATCTCCCCATAAATACAAACATCAAATATGTGATTTACTTTTCTGCCTTTTTCCAGAGCACTTCTCTATTGAGATCCATAATAATATCTGGTTCATTTTTGTATGACAACTCAATCAAGTTTCCCACTCCAAAATTTACTATTTCCTCATTTCCATCTTGGATTATCTCTTCTACAAGAAATAATACTCCTTGAAACTCCTCATAACCTGGGTCATCTTCATCTAAGTTATTATCAGTATAATGCTGTGTATCGAATTCACACATTATGGTAAGTCCGCTATTCCATTTTAAAATTAACCTTGTCGAAGTTGGGATCTTCTCTACGAATAGTGCAAGTTCTCCCCAAATCATAGTTTTCCTCCTAATTTAAGGTCTTGTAGGATAAATGTGTGCTCCTGTTTTCGAATAAACAATCATCCCGTTACGAGAGAGCCATGCTGTTCCTTCAGAATCTATATACCTGCCTATGTTTGAACCGAAATTAACTCTCTCCTTATAATCTGTTACTCTTTGTCCTTTTCCTGCATACTTACCAAGTAAGGCCTCTGCATTTTTTATCTTCCCATTAAAAATACTTCTTCCCTCGTGATATTGAGGTGTACCTTCCGATTAGGGCAGTAACTTTTGGCTCTACAGATAAATAATTCTCTTTCTATCCTATTGACTTATTGTTATTAATCTTTCACTTTAACCTCTCCAATGTTCCATGAAATTTATTACTGTTTGACAACTTCTTACAAAGCTAAAATCTTTTTGATCTACTGTTTTGATTATTGAGTAAGTTAATTTAAAAAAATCTTCCTCTATTTTTTTTGGATTTTTTTCATCTTATTAAACGATGCTCTAGCTGAAGTTGGGTAATTGTCACACTCTGAGTACCGACAACAATCCCCTCAACCACTTTAATTTCTTATCCTACCGTTCTTTTTATTAAATAAGCTACCGATAGTTAGTAGTGACAACTACTTATTCATAACTTATTTTACCACATTCTTATTCTTATAGACTTTTATACATAAGAAAACGGTCCACCTCCCTAAAATGGAGATGAGCCTGATTGAACGTTTTTTATTCTATTATATTTTTCACTGAGTAAAATCAGTAGGTTTAATAAACTGATAATGAACGTCACTTCTTGCTGAAACAGGTGTCTCACTCGAACAAATTATGGACCGTCTTGGTCATACAGATGACCAAATAACCAAAAATATGTACATCCATGTCACGAAAGAATGAAAAAAGAAACTTCCCAAAAGTTCAGTGAACTAATGAGAAGCCTACGTTAAATTCCTCAATATTAGCATTTCACTCTCATCTTACTCAAAACCCACTCATATCAATGGTTGGAACGGCATATTACTTCATGACTCCCCTAAGGTGCAAGCGTGTAATATCTTTAACTTGGTGTCGGAGGGTTCGGTTTATCAGCGTTTTGTTGAATTTTGTCTGTAGTTTCTTTATCATTAAATTTTTTGTTTTTCACTGGATTGTGTTAGCAAAATGTTAGCATTCAGACAAACGCTTAACCACTGTTGTTGCTCACTAGTAGAAAACTTGGCATTCACCAATTCTTTATGGTGAATGCCTTGGTTGCACTTATGCACTTTCCTATCCGCCGAGAAAGAATATTATATTTATGTTATGATTATCATTCTATGAATGGTAATGTCACCAAATTGATGTTCACTATTTAGAGTAAAACCTAATTTGTAGTAATAGCCTACATTATTTTTATTTTCAGTGTCTAGGGCGATTCCATTTGTATTTTGTTCTTCATTAACTTGTTTCAATATATGAAAAATTAACATTGCACCAATACCTTTTCCTTGCTCTGCTGGTAAAACACCAATCATGATGAGATAATGAAATCGCCTATTCTTTACATGTGACCTAGATACTTTCATATATTTATTAAGTTTAGCTATAGTGCTTAGTGATAGTTTAGTCATTAGCTTAACGATTCCACTTAGCAATAAAAGTCCACCGATTATTTTATCAGTTCGTTTTACATTCGGTAACTCAATAATATAGGCACCTACAAGTCTTCCTTTATCATAAATACCCCATATCTCTTCGAATAAAAAGAAACTTTTATCAAACAAAAATGATACGAATGCGCGCGCTCTATATTGAAACCTATTTTGATCACCATCATCAAACAAATAAACAAAGAGTGGATCTTTTTCAAATGAACTTACCATTAAAGCTACAAAACTTGATTTTGCCCTCTTATCCAATCGTTTAATAGAATACTTACTACCCATAATCACATCACCTAAATCCTATTTTGATAATGATTAACACTAAAGCTATATATTACCTTAATCATAAAAAGCATGCTGACAATCAGCATATAAACTTCCATTTCAAGCATTGGAGTCCCTCCTATACCGATTGCTAATAATAAACCTGCCGCAAAAGTCTGATTTTTTTCTTTTATGGAAATAATGATAAAAGCACATACAATAGTATAGATCCAAACCAAAGTAACAGCCCAAATGGATGTATCTAATAAGAATCCAACAAATATTAGATGAAAATGAATTAATATGAAAATAATTTGTTTCTTTTTGTTGTTTGCATAATAATTGCTCGTAGACTTCGTGAAGTTTGCTATACAACCAGAAAAAATATCAAATATTAACAGAAAAGCTAATACATTTCGCCATAATGCTACCTCGTAGAATGTGTTGGAGTAATAAATAAATAGTAATGATGTAAATAGCACTCCAAAGAGTAAGATAACTGTTAATTGGAATATGTTCTGTCTTTCACCAAAGACTTCATGAAGAAATGTAGGGATTTTAATATCCATTCTTACTTTACTCCTCTTAAAGTTTTATAGTTGTTTTATACATTAAGTATATAACTATATATTGAATTGCAATAAGATTATGTAGTAAATGTATTGAACTACTCTAAAAGTTAATATAGAATTTAATTTGAGGTGAAAATACATGGATGGATATGAAAGAAGAAAAGAAAAAAAAGTAATGCAGATATTTTCAGCTTCACATGAATTGGTTATGAAGTATGGGTTTGACAAGGTAAGAGTAGATGAAATTGCTAATATGGCCCGTGTTTCACCTGCTACGATATACAATTATTTCGGCACCAAAGAGCAGCTATATCAACAAATGCTTAATAATTGGATAGATTCAAGATTAAAGGACTATGAGAGGATAATAAATTCGGAGATTCCATTTAATGAAAAGATTAAGGAAATAATGACTCTTGAGGCTAAAAACATCAAGCTCTTGACAATCCTTTACCAAGATCAGTCGGAATCAGTTCTTTTTCTTCTTAACAATATAGAGGAGAAATTTGAATCTTTTTTTCTCAAATTAATACAACAAGGAAAAAGCAATGGATATATTGCTCACCACTATTCTGAACAGATCTTAAAGAGGTACTTTAAATTATTCTTTCAAGAAATAAATGATTACATCAATACAAAAAATAATAATAGCGAAGAATTAGAACAACTATTACAATTGTTTTTCTACGGATTGTCATCTCTCCCTAATAAATAAAATGAAAACTAGATGGTCATGCTCAGTATCAAGGAGTGAAAAAGACCAGATTGTTCAGTATGAAAACAATCTGGTCTTATTTTATTACTCATGGTGTAACCAAGGCCGATGTATGTATTTAATATTAAACTAGCTATAGTAAATTCTTCATTAACTATTTATTGAATTTAAAAGATATGTAGGCTGATTACGGCCACGGGATTTTACCACCAAATGTATATCTCCACGTTATGCAAGAATTTAATAAAAGAAGCCTCTCACAAGTTTAGTTAACTTAAGAGAAGCTTCCTCTATTTAGTTAGCAAAATGTTAGCATTTCACTCTCACCTTACCAACAAATCCTTTTTTTTCAAGGGTTAGAGAGGCAGATTACATCATGCCGCCCGTAAGCTGAGAGTGTATAATATCTTTAATGATGTGTGCGAGAAGTGCGGTGTATCAATGTTTTTAGAAATATAAGGTGTAACATTTTTAACTTAAATTTACCGTTTTTCATAGGATTGCGTTAGCAAAATGTTAGCAATTGCTCCTATTTTTTTCAACAGAAATTCCTTCTAACTGGCTTTTACCCTGAAACTATGCCAATGGCCATTTTTCTTTACTAAAATCCTTTTTTCAATTATTTTTAACTATTCTTTATCACTAATTTTATCAGCCTTTTTTCCAATACTGGACAAATAGATCTATTATTCATTTAGTGTTCCGTGTCTGACAATAATTTCAGCAGCTTTAAGACGAATTTCAGAATCATTATCTTCAAGTAGTTCTTCTAAAACTTTGAGCGCCTTTTTTACAAGGCTATCTTTAGGATTGATTTTTTCACTTATATTTAATAGATCTTCGATTATTGCGATGTGTTTTGTTATATTAGCAATTGTTCCTGGATATCTTAAGGAACCACGTATCTCCTCTGGTAAATCACTTCGTAAGAGAGGATTTTTATCATAGAACCATTTTACTTTCCTTTGATGAGGATAAGAACCTTCATTTGGTTTATCAACTTTTGGATCATGATAATAATCTGATTCTATTGCGCCGATGTAAACATATTTTTTATTGTTGTCTGGTACGAGAATTAAATCTCCAATACGCATCTTTTTTACAAATAGGTTAACATTACCAATCCCGTCAGTCCAATTTTCTTGCTCCAATAAATCTCTAATGTTATCGTAACTTAATTTCTCAAATTATGTTCCTGTTGGGTAACCAATGGCAATAAAGTTATCGTCTAAGAATTGTTTCAATCGGTTAACTCCGTCGGGCATTGGTCGAATAATCCAGACGTTTTTTTCAATAATCATAACTACCACTCCTATAATACGAAGAAATCTAAGCGTGATCCTATGACTTTTAACCAATCATAGCTTCGTTTATTTACATATAATCTGCTTTTTTCTTAGCAACTATACCTTCGCGAAATGGGGAAGAAGAGAGTGCTTCAAATAATATAGTCCCTGTATTTCCCATAAAAATAATCGGTTGAAAGTGTGCTGTTTTTGGTACGACTTCAGATAGGATTTGTTTACGCTCCATTAAAGGAAGCCCTTTTAAATTCTTTCCATCATAATACAGAATATCAAAGACGATAAAAATAGCTGGTAATGTGCGAGAGTGTTTATGATGCTTTTATTAGAAGCTGAAAATCGTTTCATGCAAAGTTCGAAGTCAGTAATACCAGATTGAGGATCTACCACGAATAACTCACCATCGAGGATAACATCTTCTTTAATAGGGGATTGTTTTAACTCGGGGAATTTATAAGTTATTTCATTACCATGTCTAGTAAAGAATTTTACGTTATGGTTTATATTCGTATATTCTAGGCGAATACCATCCGCTTTCGGTTCGAAGATATAATTCGGGATGTCGAATTGTTCATCTGCTTGCTTTAATAACATTGGTGATTGAAACATTCAATAACCTCCTTGTAGTACCTATTATATCTTGTTATATCGTCAGATTCATTCGGGAATTGGTGGAAAACAATTTGTATGGAGTCGGTTTAGATTATAGTTGGAGAGCGTTAACGATGTACTTATACTAGTTGTAGGAATTTTAGATTCAAGGAGAAAATAAATAACATAGAAAAAGATATGTATGATAAAAGAGCAACCCTGTTATAGTTACCGGGTTGCTTCTTAATGTTTTCTATTAAAAATTTCTCTACTCATTTTCTTAATTTTCTCATACTCCTCTTTCAATTCCTTATCCCGTATTAATGAGACTATTTATATCTACAGAAAGTGGGAGGGATCCCATCCAGGAAAAATTAAAATCACATTATTAAAAAGACTGTCCTAAGGGATAGTCTGTGTCTTTCAGAGCGTTACCTCATAACCCTTCAGTCTATGAAACTGCCAGACCTTTATCGAAATTGTGTGGCCTCATTCGATTAATTAACTTAACTTTCGAAGAGAGAGGGGGCTTTCAAAAAACAATTAGTCTGCAGGTTGTTCCCATATGACTTCCTGATCAGGTATTTTTTTTAAATCTCCAAGGGAATAACCTCGCTCTACTCCTTCTCCTGTATATATATTACCTGATATGATCGAGATATTATTAATAGATTCTACATCATTTACATCATTTAAATTAATTGAAAATGTCCCTTTACTAAAAAAAGATGGTTCTTTATGAATGATGATATATAATACTTCATCAACTTTTTCTTTATTTATGTGAGATACTGCTTCAAAACGATCTACTTTAACTTCTCCGGTAATTTCAGTTTCTGTTGATAAAACTTCGTCTGCAGATATACTGATGCTGTTTATGTCTTCAATAGGAACTACACTAATATTTTGAGCTTTGTATATACCCCATAAAATATATAAACATAAAAATATAATCGCACTTATTAAGAAAAAAAGTATAACTTTTTTTAAAGACAATTTTTTCTTCAAAATGATCCTCCATCCTAGTTATTTTAATAGTAATAGATTTTAATAATATAGCAGAAATAATCTAACTTATGACATAATTATAACAAATATTGTTGTTTTTTGTAAGATTAATATATATAATCATTGTGGAGGGAGGTGTTTTTATGAAAAAGAGGAAAAATATTGCTATTATTTTAGGGGCTACTTTAATTTTACTTTCACCTATTTTTGCTTCAGCTGCTCAAGGTACATGGAAATCTAGTTGGGGTTATGATGTGAATGGGGCCTCAAAAATTGGTGCAACGAGCGCGATGGAAGATCCATATTACTTTCAATTTCAAGTATGGGGTGCAGGAAGTGAAATTTTGAGCAGTAGTAATAAACGAATTGGTGCTCATCAAGAATACAGCACTACTCATTGGTCTGCACCTTTAAAGGATAAGCAAGGTCGTATTTCAGCATCACCTCAAGTATGGTTCACACCGTACTTCAACCATTAAGAATATTATTAACAAAAGTCCATATTCTATACAATTAGGATATGGATTTTTGTTGATTAAGAAAAGAGGATACTATGTTAGATTTAAGAAATTTAACAAAATCTTTTGGTGATAAAATTGTTTTAAATGATATTAACCTACAATTAACTAATCCTTCTAGTCTTTATGTCTTAACTGGGGAAAGTGGTAGTGGCAAAACCACCTTATTTAATATACTATTCGGTTTAGATAATGACTATCAAGGTTCTTATAAATTATTTGGAAAAGATAGCAAAGCATACAAAAATCAAGACTGGGATCATCTAAGAACCAATGAAATAAAAATGGTTTTTCAAGATTTTAAATTATTCGAACAATTAACTGTCTATGAAAATCTTTATCTATCAGGTGATTATAAAGGGGATGAAATTTATTCTGTTCTAGAAAGTATGGACTTACTTGAGTTAAAAGATGAAGTTGTAAAAAATATTAGTGGGGGGCAAAAACAAAGAGTAGCAATCGGGCGTGCTGTCTTAGGTTCTCCAAAGATTATCTTACTTGATGAACCTACAGGAAATTTAGACGGAATGACAACCGATAAAATCATGAGTTATATCAGTAAATTGAAAAATAAAGGAATATCATTCTTTGTCATTACACACGATGATTCAATTCTTGACTATGCAGATATAGTTTTTAAGTTAGAAAATGGGAAAATTAATCAAACTAATTCAAAAAACGAACAGGAATATAGTGAAACAAAACAAAAATCATATCAATTAGAAAAAACTAAACAAAAAAAACATGTTCTTCTCTATACATTTTTAAGTGTGTTTCGTAAAATGAAACGAATTTCTTTATTAGGGGTACCAATTGTAATTATTCTATTGCTTTTCATTTTAAGTTTTACTGCTTTTCAAGCGGCTTCATTAGAATCATTTACTAACTTTTTTTCAGGAGTCGATAATAAATCCATTGTCTTTAGTACTCAGAAATTAACCTCTGAAGCAGCAGAAGATTTAAAAGAGAATAATATTCTAGCAAGTCATGATGGGAAGCGAATTGGGTTCTCAAATGAAGATGTTAAAAAGGTCGAAAACATTCAACATATCGATAAAATTGAACTTACAGTGGAAGGTATACAATCTTTTTATGATCATGAAGGAAATCGATTTGAATATAGATTAGACTATGAAAATATACCTGCATTTTTAAGAAAAGATCTTGCTCAGATTCGAAATGGAGAATCCATAACCTTTACATTAACAGCACAAAGCGTTCCTTATTCAGTCATTCATAATTACAACGTTAATAATATAAATATAATTTCAGGAGAGTTTCCTAAGGATGATTCAAAAGAAATATTAATTCCAGATCTATATGCTTTTATGATATCTGACTCTGAAAATTATACAAATTTAATTAATAGTACAATTGAATTAGATGTTACTTCTGCTAAAAATGACATGATTACTGAGGAATATAAAATTGTCGGTATTTATGATACGGGATATAGATATAATTTATCGCCATCTTACCCAATCTATGTGGGTTACTTTCATCAAGCTGAAAGTCAAGATAAATTGACCGAAGAGGCTTATCAATTTCATGTACAAACTTATAAAATAAATAAAGCAACAGAAGAATATTCTAAAAATATCACTAAAGATTTCGAACATTTTAAACGATCGATGGGAACAGGTTTTGACCAAATGATAGTCGTGGTTGACAATGAAGAAAACTTTGAAAGTGTCTATAATGAATTAAAGAAAGTTTTCCCTAAATATCAATTCATTTCACAATATGATTTAAAGAATGGCGATTTATCATTTGTATACCACTCGTTAGTTCGGAATTTAGTTGTAGGCTCTATCACAATAGCTGTAATTATTGGTTTAGTTGTAATCTTCCTTAATAAAGGTTATATTTACGACCGCACCAAAGAATTCGCTATTTTATTTTGTCAAGGATATTCCAAAAAAGATATAATCAAAATAATATCTTTGGAAAATGGCGTAATTTTCACTATTTATTTCTTAATTGCTTATTTATTAGCTTTCTTATCTGACTTTATATTTTTAAATACTAGTAAGTATGGTCATCTTTTTACGAATTTACTAACATTTGAAAATGTTGTTTCCTTATCTCTACTTGTTATTATTATCGTATCACTTTCTATCATTTGGGGAGTAAAAGGAATTAAAAATAATAACTTAATAAAATTATTAAAAGATTAACTCAATTTTTGCAGAGTAACATTTGCAAAAAATCCTTTTTTATAACTAGAAGCTTTTTTTATAAAAATTGAAATACTAATGCACAACCGAAACTAAATACAAGTAAGCAACAACCTACGAAGTCAAAACAAACGCAAGATACAAATACGAAATTAGTTAAATATTAATATGAGAATATAACACGCCAGCTTAGTAGCTAGCGTGTTTCCGTTTTATAACACTTTAGTTGAAAGGAACGGAATAATACTTTAATAATTTTGATTTTTTCTTTGTTTAAGTTTTTAGAATGGATAGGGTGTTTATCGCGCAGTTAGGGGAATGCGATTAGCCTATATCCAAGATTTACTAGGGCATAATCAACCCAAACACTCGCAATGATATGCACGAAAAGAAATGACCAGACGCACAATAATACTAACGATTAAAACCTAATTATATTTAGGTTTTATAGTTTTTTGCAATCCATAGAAATGGATTAGCGGGAATGAAGCAAACGTAATGCGTCCGTCCTATGGGAACGTGGATATGTATCACACTAATAGTGTGTCTTTATCTACTTCCATAAGGCGTTTTTTTATTTACTCGGCAAACTATTATAGAGAGAACACACACTATAGAGGGGGAATTTATATGAAAAAAGTATTACTAACAATGATGGTTATTAGGAGTGATAGTATTCACAAATGTAACCTTTACAGAAAAAACTGGTATTCCTGAATGTACTATGACGATCAAATCTAACGTACACACAGATTCTAATCCAGCTCGCCCAGATGGAGTTTGTGGACAAAAAGACTATGCATGGGGATTCTATAGTCCAAATCTTGACGAATTCATTCTACAAGGTGCTTTATTTGGCTATGTCGAGTATAATGGTCAAAAATTCGAAATGCCAATGGGCGGAACTTATTCTCATGCAATCGTAACAGTTTATATTCAGAAGGTTGAAGAGCCTAAGGAAGAACCTAAGGAAGAGTCAAAACCTGAACCGACTGAACCTAAAGAGGAACCAAAACAAGAAACTAAGCCGACGGAAGAGCCTAAACAAGAACAAAACACTAAAGAAGAAACAAAAACTACAACTCAACCAAAGCAAGAGGTATCTAAACAACCAAAAACTGACACAAAACAACCATTGGTAACAGAAGAAGATAAGAAAGAGACAGTTCAGAAAGAGGAAACTAATCCTGTAGAAAAAGAAGAATCTGAAACACCAGATTCTATGGATGAAGAAAAAGAGGAAAAATCCGATGAAACTGATAAAAAAGAACAAATAGAGCCAAAAGAAGAAGAAGAATTGGAATTAACTGATAACGATAAGGAAATTGAAGAGGTGACCAGTCCATCAGCTGAAGTGGAATCAGAGTCAGCATCTTCTTTTCCATTAATGTTAGTCATTGTACCAATCGTTCTACTGGTAGGTGCAGGAATCGGAGGATTGTGGTGGTATAAGAAGAAAAGAACATAATTTAAGAGACTAGTTAAGCAAAACTATACTTATATATTAAATGATCTAGGGACGAAACCTCTAAATTTTAGTTCTCTAGCTCTCTATTTGTTTAAAATTAATATACTGTATTTCTTCAATAATCGGGTTTAATTTATATATATTTGATTTAACAGGCATCTTTTGATAGCAATCAAATATTCGATTAATTGTCTAATGAAGTCTAACAGTTTTGCTTATGCCCCATTAATTAAAATCCAATACAAAGATAACCCCTTTTATTTGTAAAAGGGGTTATCTTTGTTCAAACACTTTGTAGAGTTCATTACAAATGAAATACAGAGAAGGGTTTACTAATTTGTAGATTGATTTGGAGACAGAGAGCGTTCTTAATTACATATCACTTCTTATATTTCTCTTTACGAATATGTTTATATATATCTTAATTTACTTGTAATTCGATTCCTCTATTTCGGACATAGTTTAGTTCAATATATGTACTAGTGGAATCTATTTTTTTGTGCCCTAATAATTGTTGAATCACCATAACTTCTGCACCACTTTCAGCCATAATCGTTGCAAAAGAATGTCTTAGTTTGTGAAGGGTAAACGAAGGTAAATTTGCTTTTTTCAGAAACGTATTAAACAAGTCTTGTAACTCACTCAATTTCAAAGGTTTTCCATTTTCATTAATAAGATACTCATCATTCCCTAATTTGTATTTTTCAACGTATCGCTTTAGAACAGCACCGACACCTTCCCTTAATATGATATATTTACTCGTTTTATTTTTTGTCCTCTCTACAAAGATTGTTCCATTAAGATAATCTATGTTGTTAACCTTTGTATAAATGACTTCCGATGGTCGACTTCCTGTAGACATCATTAATACAAAAAATAACGAATCCCTTTCTAAGTTGGAGCTGAACAGCTCTCCACATTTCTGAGTATCTTCATATTTCAAGAAGAAGAGTATATGAATTGTTTCAGCTTCATGAGGAAGTAGGTGGTATTCCAAACTTTGAATTTGGTACTTCAAAAAGAGTCGAAAAGCATGACTTTAAAGATTGGATTTTGCGTAAGAAAGAAGAAAAGAGACAACTATAACTAAACATACTCAATTCCCTTATTTATTAAACTCTCTATTCAAATGCACAGGTCTTACACAAAAGTGGTGTGTTGTGTCAGTTCAGCATGCCGCTGTTGCTTCCTTTTATCATTCAAAAAAAGCAACTCTTTCAAAAATGTTATTTTATCCTTCTTGTTCTTGATTCTTTTATCCTTGCTCTCTTTCCAACAAGATTAGACATTAATGGCGATAGGATTACCTTTATCTTATCAAAATATATTCACATAAGGATCCCGATTGGGCTCGAACCAACGACCTCCACCCTGCCAATTCTCTAGAGTGAGTTTTATCTAGTATTTATGCATCTATAAATTCTAATACGTCCATTTAATCAGGTTCTGGATGTTTATTTATGCAATTTGTTTCTGTTAATTCCATTGTTTCTATAAAATCTGTGCAATTTAATTGCAGTCTTTATCTAAATTCTTTGTGGAGGTAGGGTGTTTTTTTAAAATTCAACATTTGGATATTCACTATAATCGATTTCATCTCCATATCTCTTTTCTATAAATACTTTTAATTGGCTATTATCTAAACGAGCCTTTCTTCGATCATGTATCTGCGAATTTGAATTAACAATTTCTAATATTTTTTGGAACTGCTCCAAACTAAAATCTTCCCCATATGGTAGGATGTAGTTCTTAAAATTATAATCTGAGTCATCATAACTATAACTACTTTTCTCTGTTAAATAAATTTGAAAATCTAAGAATCCATCTATAACATCATACTCTTTGGAAAAATAATATAAATATTTTCTAGTAAAGTCACTTATGTTTGGTACAAGTAATAAACCTTCAATCCTGTTTTTAATTTCTTCAAAATGTTGTTCCATACTTTCTGACAAGAATAGACATCTACTAAATGTTTCTATATTTTCTTCAGCCTTTGAATTTATTAATATTTTTATAGGTTCTTCCATAAACTGATAAACTTCAGGGAATTTTGAAAAGAAATAACAAGAATTTGTAAATATTGTTTGGTCTTCTAAATTAATGTCACTATAATAACCACTATCACTTTCTATTAGATTTATAAAAGACGACCGGTTCTTTTCAAATAAAAATAATAAAGTTCTATTGATAACCCCTCTATTTTCAGCTGTGGTATCGTCAGATAACTTAAAAGAAAATTTCCATAAATCCCTAAATAACCTTTCCTCTGTAACTCGATTAAATTTACTAAGATATTTCGTATTTAAATACCTCTTAAATTCTGTCTCCTCGATCAACTGGTCTTTTACAGAAGCTAAGTCTTGTAAGAATGTATTAATGACCTTCTTAGATAATAATGGTGATTTGCATAAGATTCCATCTAACATATTCATCATATTTGCTCTTACGGTTTCCTTATTAGGACTTATAAGCATGTCCTGTCCATTTAAAACAGGATGAGCACATAGATGTCGTTGATCTCTCAGGTAATCTATATTAAGTTTATCTTGAGATTCTAAAAGATTTGTTCTTTCTTTAACTTCTGATATTAATGTAATCTCCCACCTTGGGGAAGTAGGGCTTGATTCTTGTTCTACTTTAACTTTCTCTAATATAGAAGTGGCAATCTCATCAGAATATCTGTCCGATAGTTCTTGAAGTTTATATATTAGGTCACTAACAACTACAGTGTATAACATGACTATAGCCGATCGATAATTCCCATTATGATATGAACTTAATACCTCATCAAAGTATTCTTTTGATTTAGAGTGATAGATTTCCTCACTTTTGAATTCTATAGAACTATGCGTCAACATAAATTGTACCCCTCCAAAAATTATTACTGTTCTTTTTTATATTACCATAAGTAAGTTCTTGTAATATTTTTTCTAAATGGTTTTATTTAATTTACAATATAAAAAATCCCCTAGGGTCAGAGCCGCACTCTCTGTCAATACGCTGTCTTTTGATAGTTTAGACATAATAAAACTACAAAGAAAATTACCGTGGGAATTGCCCTTAAGTCACGAACGAAAAATAACAGCTCAGGTGAGTTGAGCCAATGCAGGAAATTAACGTAGCAATAATCATAGGCAAGGTCTTTCCTGCTGTTTTTGACCGACTTGTGAGACTTAGAGAATTGGGAACGACTTCTTGCAGTAACGGTTCGGTGGAGTTTTGATTGGCTACGGTCAATAGGTACTTAGCATTATGTATGTCGGGCGAAACCACATATGCGGGGTTGTAGGTACATATTGAAAAAATCTTTGAAAGGAGTTTCACTGCTAGTAATTATTTTTTTGGTTGTCTTTGCATATCGTTTCACAATCTCGAAGGTTCAGTAAGTGGTCTGGGTTTGAACGTGAGCATGAGCACGGCGGACTGTAATATCCCCGTCAAATAAGACAACTCCCTCTTTGTAGGGGGCTTGTGACCGTCAAGTAAAATGTTACAGTTTTTGCTGATTAATTTGTTACACTTTCCTGCCCGAAGATGTTCTTTCGATGCTTCATTCGATAACTGTCACCGTTTAAATGTATTATTTCAACTCGGTG
>NZ_JBHUMI010000045.1:0-75021 GCF_042684965.1 Ornithinibacillus salinisoli | reverse complement strand
TTTAAAGTCCGTTGTTAAATTAATCGATAAATGCATTCTCCTCACCCCAAATTCAGTATGCATTTATCGATCAGAGTTGTACATTCTTAAATGATCATTTATGTACATTTATAAACTAGCATTTATATTGAGGAGCTTTATATAGTTCAATCCAGTTCTTAAAGTATTCATTAAAAGCGACATTATTAACTACTGGATTCGTTCCTTTTGCAATTTGCATTTCTATTTCTGCTGCTGCAATTTGTGCTTCTTTTTTTGTACGGAAGCCACCCTTTCTTATTGGTTTTTGTTTTCCATTTACCATACGACTAATATGGTATTGGTAAGTGCTTCCTCTTTTTATAATACTTGCCATTGTTGTTTATCACCTCTATCAATAATTAGATAAGGGTGATCAGAGCGTTAGGTCCCCTTTATCATAACTACTTTTATAGGATTTGTATACTTGTTTGATAGACTACTTATTAAGAGAAAATGCGATGAAAATTTTCGTCCAGAAATTTTGCCATATTATTTGCATGAAACGACCATGTTTGTCCCATTGTTTTTGGATAAAAAACAAACCCACCATTATCGGCATCCAGTATCTCTCTAAACTCTGTTGGATAAAGTATATTTTCTTTAATCCATTCGCTTTTTCGGTTTATCCTACTTTCTAAATCTTTCATTGACTAATAAACGCCCACCAGTTGATCTTGATTTAATTCTTCAAACTCAATCTTTGAAATTATTACTGTATCAGGTGGAATAGGGATAGACAGATTCACATTTAACTGTTGCACGGTACATGCCTCCTTAAGGTAACTTAATAAAATTTAAAGACATGTTTCATACTGTATAAGTACTTGATACTCCAACATGTCTTTTTCCATTAAGTATGAATACGATTAGAAAAAATAATCATGTTTCAAACAAAAGGAAATTAGAGGAAACAAAAGGACACAAGAGGATACAACAGAGTGCATAATGATGTGTGTAAAACTACTTATAATTGACAGAAAAACGGTTAATGATGATATTGTCAGGGGTAAAAATTATTATGTACAAGAGTTATGATGATTTACCGATTATACTAAGTGTGAAGGAAATTCAAGTTATCTTAGGTATTGGTAGGAGACAAGCATATGCTTTAGTTAATTCTAATAAATTTAAGGTACTAAGGATTAACAACAGGGTTCTGGTACCAAAATCATCTTTTGTCAGATGATTCGAAGGTGAATAGTAATGAAGGGGGAATATGATACCCTCATTGTAAGTGGGTTCAGTTGTTCAATATACTTACATTAACAGAGCAGATTAATTTAATAAGAATATTTTTAAATTTAGTGAAAAATGACCGATATCTACAGAAAACGGTCATAAAATTTTATACAATTAAAGAAAAATCTCCATTAGCTACATTTAAAATTTGTAGTTGACTGTTATGTGTATTATTAAAATTCAAATCACTAAAGAAATTGTGATACTGTGCAGCCCATTCATACTTGGGAAAAACCCTTGGGTTATGTTGAAAACGTGCTAAATTTTCTTCAATGATTGCTTTATGATTTTGTAAAAGGGTGTATGCGAATTGATAATCCTGGGGTTCTTTTTCACCCATAACTGTTTCTAAATAGTTAATAAAATAATTTCCGTCAACATTGTCCTTAAGTAAATCTCTTGATTGAGGTGCCCATTTGGGATCAGCATAATAATTGATATGCTCATGAACCATGTTTCTAGTTTCATTACTTAGAATAATTCTGGGAGTAATTGCCTCTTCACTCTCTAGCTGATGTGCTTCCAATAGAGCGGGGCCAAAAGCGAATTCATTATCAGCATAATATTCTCCTATGCTAACAGCTCCCCTTACGAAGAATCCTTCAAGTGCCATGGACAATTGATAAGCTGCAAAATCTAAAAATATCCCACCTAATTGGCTCTCACCATCTTCATAAATTGGATGACCAATTACTATGTTGTCAGTAAATGTTTTTAATACACCCACATACTCCTCACGCGGTCTTAATGAATTAATTCCATCCGTAAGTGTTTTATGAAGACGTTTGAGAAGGTCATTCCCAGTTCCTGCATTAAAAGAATCTTGAACCAATTGTGAAAAACCTAAAATATCCACGAAGCAAACTGCTGAGTAAATGGTTTCTGGATTATTATTATCATATTTTAGCATTTTCGTATCCCCCTCTAGTATTTTATTTTATATCAATCTTTTAACTTTAGTAATAAACTTACAAAAGTTTTAATTTCATCTTAAATGTTTTCAGTAAATTCAACAATAACAACTAGTTTGACTTCAGTTAAGGTGATAACTATAGGAAATTCGAAACCTAATTATTATTGGGCAGGATGAAGTCAAAAGTAACCAATTCAAAGTAAAAGAAATGCTTTCTAGCGTTGAAAGGACTGAATTATATCGGCCAAACTGATTTTATAATTTTTATACAAGTATCGAGTGGTATTGTTCACAGCAAAATAAAATGGTTAGGGTATTCATACATCTGTACCAACCTTTTGTGTGTAAATTATTTAGTCTAATATTTAATTCTTTTTCTTCTTGCTATAGTTTTGTCTAGGAGTCTTTTATTTCGGATTTAATCTTACTATCTAGAGGTACATAACAATGATAGATAAAATTCATCTAACAATTCTACATAATGCACTCTATTCCCCTCCGTACTATTTTTGCTAACATAGCATATTCGTTTATCTAGAAACTCGGAAATTTTATGGGAAAATGTGAATTTAATAGGAAAGGAACTATAAAGTATGGAAATTTTAATCATTATCTAAAAAACCCATTGATAAAATCAATTATTTGCTTCCTTTCCAAATCATTCAGTTTTTAAAGTAAACACCTGATCTTTTTTGTTCTAGGTTAAGTGGATTTAAAATTATTATTTCCTTCGATTTTAATTATTTCAGGTAGCCTTATACCATCGTGGTTTTCTATTTTGTTCATAATATCCTCTAAGGTTGTTTTAGAAACTGTGACTCTGTCAGCTATTAATTTGGTAGTAGCTTGGATTTTAGGCATGTAATTCATTATGTAGCCCCCGATATTAAAAGTGATTTTACTTAATCGAATAATTCAAACTCCCAAACTCTGTGATTATCCAAAAGAATGTTTTTTTCTCTTCTGTACATGGCTCTGAAGTAGTTTAGCCTCAAGTGTCCCTCTATTAAATGGTAAGGTTTCCCCATATCTGGATTATCATAATTCTTGTAAACTATAATTGGCACAGGCCATGTGAATTGACTAATCATTTTTTTCTGAAGCCATGTTTTATTGCTCCTCTCGTAGATTTGATATCCTAGAGAATCAATTATTTTATCATCGTAAGACTTAATATTGTTGTAAATATCATCTTTTTTCATAATAATTTCAGTAAACGCCATATTTTCCAATCCAAGAAAGGAATAGTCATTTATATCCGAATAATGCCTGTAGATCCATTGCTCTAATACCTCTACTGGAAAATTGGGTAGTAGGTGAGCAACTCTTAATTTGTATGATTCGAAAGGTTCTTTATCCAATGTGTTATTATTATAGGGTTTCAGTTTTTTAATGAGTTCAGAACTTTCCACATAAAACAGCTCCCATATATAGTTCTTTATATAACTCTTCCAAGTATAGCATAGAATGTATTATCTTATATTCTGATAAAATATAAAACTTGCCCGGGGGTAGATCCCTTAAAGGTACTTTTTTTGAATTGCCACCACGTAGCACTCCTTAATATTAGTAACTCTGTTCTAAGTTTTCAATTGAGTTTTTCCAAAAAAGAAGTCTAAAATATTATGGTTAATTATGGTAATATAGACGTGGATGTTGTTGGGGGAATTGTAAAAAGAAGGGAGAGAAGTACTAATGGAATGTGCTTATTGTAACAATACAATAGAAGGTAGATTAATAAAAACTAAAGAACATATTATCCCAAATGGGCTAATCAGATTATTTCCAGAAGAAGACATTACATTTATGAAAGAAAGAGCTTTTAAAGACAATTCTGGTCTTACTATAGGTGATGTCTGTAATGTATGTAATAACGAAACTTTAAGTGAGTTGGATAACTATGGAAATAGATTAATAGGAAATCACTTTATGTGTTCATTAGGTATAGGTCAAAATTACAATAATGAATTCCAATTTGAATTCAATTTTCATCTGTTATCGAGGTGGCTACTTAAGATAGCTTACAATTATGACCGTGTTGAAAAATCAGACTCTAACTGGTTCACAGATAACATTAATTACATATTAGAAGGAGAGGGGAGTTTTAAAGGGAATTTCTCACTATTTGCAGGTTTGCATATTAATATGCTACCAGTCCCGGAAGAGGTACATGGAAAGTTATCATTATCTATAATTAAAAATCCAAAACTTTTGCCACTTGGTGTGACTTATGGTTTGTATAATAAGGAAAGAAATAGAGAGAAGACTATTAGCTCTGAACTAATTGAGAACATCTATATATTCAGATTTTCTAGTGCAGCTTTTCTATTAGTTCTTTGGAAAGATGGGTATGATGAAGAAAAAATCAGATTTGAAGAAAAAATAACTAGACTGTTTACTTTTGAGAAATTAGTTCCTGAACACGACTTATATGAACTACGTAGAGTCTCAGAAGCATTTAATTGTACAACTGGTTATGGTGCAATAAGTGGAAAACAAGGATTAGAATTTTCGGAAAGACTTATAAAACATTCAATTCATGGAAGAAATTTTTGGGAAGCTAGAGCTAAGTACACCAAGTTATTTTCACAGGATTTTTTTGATGAGGGTAGAAGAATGATTGAAGCAATTGAATTTCCAAAAAATAGAAAGCAAAGAAGGATTGAGCGTAAGAAGAAATAGTAAATTATGCGTTTATATACTTTTGCTAAAATAACCTATGGTGTTAAAAGTGTACTATTATTAGTTTACAAGGGGGGAGGAATGAGCAGAATAATTTGTATATTTAATGACTGCTTTAGTAGAGCCCATGCTGAGGATCTTTGTATAGAACATTATCATCAATTCATATTTGAAGCAGATGAATACAAAAATAGCGTTCCTATCTTTGTTGCTGAATCTAAAAAGGAAATAGAATACATAATGAAAAAATATGGAGGTAAAGGTTGTGTTATTTATAATTGCGGAGTAAAAACTAAAGGTAGACTCTTCTGTAAGAAACATACTGTCAGCTTTAATGACCATAAAAACAATTATGGTATGGATCTTGAAAGTTTTGTAATTATGAATAATAGATCAAACATTGTAAAATCTTAAGGTTTAATAAAATAATCAATAAATAATCTACTCTATTATTCTTTGAAACAAATGATAAGGTATATCCCTATACCAAATTCCTATATGTAATATTAAAATGTATTTAAGGTTACTTATGTTAGTAAAACGTCAGGTAAAATACCATTGTGAATGGTATTTATTATTATGTGATTGAATTATACAAAAAAATACATTTTTTTAAAAGTGTGATAATATAGATTGGAGCTTTTGATAATTTTTATTAGTTCCAAAGCAAAGGGATAATTATTATGAGAGATATGGATTATAAAATTAATGATCGGACATTCTTCATTAATAAAGAGGTAGTTATTTTAAAAATAATTCCAACATTTCAATTAGCAGAAGTTAGATATGTTTGTTCATTTACTTCATTTATGGTCGATGTTAATGCATTAAGTGAAACTGCTGATGAAAGTAGTTCTCTCTCTATTAAGTTACTAGGCGGGTTAGAAAATGATACTAGAATTTATTGACGGTCCATTAAATGGTGAGTCCTGGGAAAAACTTTGTAACTCTTGTTATAGAAATAAATACCAAGATGAACACTTTACGGAAATACCAGCAGTTCATAATGGAGACGCAGGTATTGAGGGATTTACAAGGACAGGCAGGGTATATCAGTGTTATTGTCCTGAACGCGAGTATTCTGATGATGAATTACACAATCATCTAAGGGATAAGATGACAAAGGATATAAATAAGCTGATCTCACTTAAATATGCTGAACGATTAAAAGAGTTGGGTGTGCCAAGGATAAAAGAATGGCATTTTGTAATACCACAATATAAAGATTCAAGAATATTAAAACATGCAGAGACTAAACGTAAAGAAGTATTAGAGATAAAGAAAGAACAACCGAAAAATTATGAGTATATTGATGATGAATTTGTAATAATTATAAAGCAAGCAGAAGACTTAAAAGTTGAACTATCAAGAATAATTCGTACATCCCTATCTGATATGAAACTTAACCTAGCAATCTATCATACTTCCTCACCTGATTGGTCAAAATGTGATTCCGAAAAAGTCAGTAATATCAAAAGGAAAGTTAAGGCTATCATGGGGGGCGTTGATGAATCAGATAGTGATTATAATGATATCGTGGATACGTATATAGATTCATACATTAAAGGTATTGAGATTCTTAGAGTATTACGTGTTTCATTTGCCGAAGTTTATGAAGATATTTATATTTTAGAGCAATCATATAAAAAACAAGTTTCCTTAAAAACAAAAATGAACACAGACAGTTCTATTAATGCCAGGTTGTTTAACGAAATTTTAGATGATTTTCAAAGTAAATTAGAGCAACAGTTTACTTACCTTAATACTGCTTCAGTAATGGAATTAAAAATAGACCTTATCAGTGGATGGTTAGCAGATTGTTCAATGGAATTTAGAAGTAGGTGACAAAAATGGTGGATAAAAATAATCTCATTGGAGATGAAATATTATTTAATCCCAAACCTGATGCAGTTCCATACAGTTATAGAATTAGTTATAAGCTAGCGCAAATCTGCTTGATCTTAGATATGTGCTGTGGACGTAGTGGGGCTTCATTGTTGAAAATACATATGATTTCAGTTGGTCTTAGTACAATTGAAGATATGAAATTACTAAAAGAATTTGCCTTTGGTGAGCAATCAAATTATACCGTTGTTAGGCTAGATCCAGCTGTTAATCATGCTGTAAGGTACGCCCTCGCAGAGGAGCTCCTTATTCAACAAAAGAATGGTTTATTTCGATTATTAAAAAGGGGAAAAATTTACAGCAAAAAAATTAAAGACAATCAGTTGTTGGGAAAAGAGATTGAATATCTCAGTATTCTGTCAACCAATTTATCAGAAGATAAAATTAAAACACTCACATCATTTTGGAGGTATTCCAGTGCTGAGAATTAATAGATTAAAAATCGAAATTAAGACAAATGAGGGGCTATATGGATTTGATGAAAGTTTTAGCAAAGGGTTAAACCTCATTGCAAGTACGGATAACACCTGTGGTAAAAGTTCAATTATAGCAGCAATCTATTATTGCCTAGGTTTTGAAGAGATTATTGGAGGGAAAGGCGAGAAGGTACTTACCTCTGTATATAAAAATTCTATTGAAGATGGAGAAAATGTATTATCTGTCCTAGAATCAGGTGCCTATTTGGAGATTTCAAATGGGGAAGAAGTAATCACTATCTATCGTTCGGCTAAAATGGAGGGGAGGGATAATAAACTATTATCAGTGTACCATTCTTCGTTATATGAAATTGATAAACCAAATGTATTTAGTGAGGATATGTATGTACATATGCCAAATTCAGCAGTTAACCGTAAAGGATTTCATAATTATTTAGAGAAATTTATACATTTGGAGCTACCTCTAGTACCAGCATCGGATGATGTTACTAGGAAATTGTATTTACAATTAATTTTTTCTGGAATGTTTGTAGAACAAAAACATGGATGGGCGGATATATTATCAGGTATGCCGATATTAGGAATTAAGGATTCAAAAAAACGGATTTTAGAGTTTATCTTGAATCTTGATACTTTGGATAATGAGAAGAAGAAAAATGAATTAAAAGCATTAGAAAATAAAATAAAAAAGGATTGGGAGACTTGTTTACAGGAATTAATAATTCTTGCGAATAGGGAGTCTTGTGAAGTGAAAAGTTTTCCACAAAATCCTAAGATCCTATTGGAAAATGATATTTCAGCCATAAGTATAGTCAAAAAAAATACAAACATAGATGAATACATAGAATCTCTAAAAGAGCAATATAATGATTTAATACTGATGAAACCAAAGATTATTGACAATTTTGATGAGATACAAACAGAATTAAGTGAGACAGATAATGCAATTCATAGCTTAGAGAAAGAACTTGCTAAAAGTAAAGATATGTATTTTTCTGAGAATATTAGTGTTGAAAAACTAGAAAAAAGTCTTGAAATTATTAATTCTGATATTAGAAATAATAAAGATGCAGCACGCCTTCGTGATCTTGGGTCAGAATTGAAATTATCTACTTCAAAAGATTTATGTCCTGTGTGCAATCAGGAAGTTCAAGATACCTTAATTCCTAATACATCAGATTTAGAAGTTATGAGTATTGATGAAAACATTCGACATTTAAATGCTCAAAAAGAGATGCTTCAGTTTGCTCATAAAAGTCACATACAAAATAAAAACAAGCTTCAAGACAAAATTACTCATTTGGAGAATAGCTTGTTTAAACTACGTAGCTTAGCAAGAACATTACGTAGTGATCTTTATAAAACTAATGACAACATGTCTGAATCACTTATGTATAAACGGATACAATTAGACAGTGAAATAAGTAGTCTTGAGAAGTTATTAGGAACCTTAATGAAACAGAAAAATAAACTTAAAGAATTATCTAGCGAATGGAAAAGCTACCTTTCAAAAAAATCTTTATTACCAAGTAAGAAATTTTCTAAATCGGACGAGCAAAAATTAAAGATTTTACGAAGTCATTTTATTACAAATTTAGAAAAGTTTGGTTATAAAAGTGTTCTTAATTTAAATCAAGTAGAGATTTCCTTAGAGACGTATCTTCCAATAATAGAAGGTTTTGATATGAAATTTGATTCATCAGCAAGTGACAATGTTCGAGCTATATGGGCATTCATATTAGCATTGTTACAAACCTCGAATGAAAAAGATGGAAATCATCCAGGCGTATTAATATTTGATGAGCCCGCTCAACATAGTATTGTTATAAATGATATGAAGGAGTTTTTTAATAGCATTATTAAATTGCAGGGTTACCATCAAATTGTTGTAGGTATGACAGTGAAGGATAGCGATACACGACAAGCTATAAATGATTTGTCAGTAAAAAGTTTTAACTTAATTAAAGTTCCAAATAAAGCCTTCAGACCCTTTAACAATAATGATTAAATGATAAGCCTTTTTGTAGCCAGTCTAAAGAATAACCCCCTATTGAAAGTTCGATAGGGGTGGCGCATCAATTATACTAGTCGTTTTCTTTTAGAGCGTCAGCTAGCACGTTAATAAGTGAAAGTTGTGGATAAATAGCACCTTGCTGGCTTCCACTCTTTAACTGCTTTTTAAAAAATTAAGCAAAATTCATATAGTAATATAAACATCATGTTTAATCTTCCTTAATGTCACTGTCTATTTCTCTTATACTTTGTCCTACTAACATCACCGTATCTATACCAACGAGTGTAGTGTTTAGAACAGAGATTCCGTCTATCAGTTTTGGAATGACAACCTTCAACTACGCAAATATCTTTTCTTTGGGAAGAATCCAACCTTCTCTTTTCTACTCCCTGCGCCTGTAGATGACGATAAAATGTTGTTTGTTTTATGCCAGTGATAGATAGTATCTCTAATAAAGGTAAGTCACAATAAGCGTAAATCTTAATAGCAATGTTGATCAACTTGTCATGATGTGAGAACTTTTCCCTTATGTACATGCACCAATATACCAGTTTGTTATATTCATAATTGGTATTATTTGCGATTTACTTGCCCTATGGGTGGTAAAAGTGGACAGAATCAACACATTAGTTGGTGATCGAGTAAGAGAGCTTCGTAAGAAAAAGGGATGGAGCCAAGAAGAACTGTCGTATGAAGCTGGAGTACATTACACATTTGTTGGTAAAGTGGAGCGAGGAGAAAGTAACTTAATTTTAGAGAGTGTAGTAAAAATGACTAAAGCATTAAATGTTTCATTAGAAGAATTTTTCAGTACTATAGACCCTAGTATAGGGAAGGAAAAGTCAGTATTAAATCAAATTATATTATTGTTACAAAACAAAAGTTTAGAAGATCAACAGCGCTTATACGAAATTATCCAAACAGTTGACAAGGCTTTTGGAAATAAAGAATAGCACTCTATATATAGAGTGTATTTTTTTTGAACAAACTAGAGAAGGTATAACAGTTTACTTTAAAAAAATGTGATAAAATGTAGAAAGGAGGCGAAAAGGCATGTCTAACACTAGAATTTTATCTACCACAGAGGTCTTAGAATTAATTTTTAAAGACCCTAAGGTGAGATACGAGCTATTAGAGTTTTTAAATTTAGATAAGGAAATCGAAGACATTATCAATATTTACCCGAAAAAAGTATCCGCTGGTAAGGATTCAGGAAAAGTGAAATATTTTATTAAGAGCTTTAAGAACTTCTATTCTGGCAAAGAAGAAATCCAGGTTTACTCTGAAGGTAAATCTAACCCTGAGGAAATAGTTAGACAGCTATGGCTCTATAAACTACATAGCGTCTATGGATACCAGTGGGATGAAATTATAGTTGAAAAGCCTATACAGGCTGGTGTAGAAATAGGAACAAAGTCAGCAGATATACTCGTTACTAGAAAAGATAAGGTAACGCCAAAAATAATAATAGAAGTTAAAAAGCCTAATAGAAAGGATGGCATTGGTCAGTTAAAGAGTTATTTAAACGTTGAAGGTTCTCCTATTGGAGTTTGGTCTAATGGAAGTGAGCGAATTATTCTTTATAGACCATATCCGAAAGAATTTGATGACACTTTGACTGACATACCCAATAGAGATCAAGAACCAAACGATCTACTAGAGGCAGTACTTACACTTGACAAGCTTTCTTCAAACTTCAACTTTAAAAAGATCATTCAGGATTTGGAGGAATTAGTACTTGCGGATTCAGGAAAAGATGAATTTAATGAGATTTTCAAATTGATATTTGCTAAAATATGGGATGAAAAAGAAGCAGAAGAAAATCAAAGAGATAGACCGAATAAAGAGCTTAAATTTAAGAAAAGTTTGGATCCAGAAACAACATATAATACAATTAATCAACTTTTCCAAAATGCGAGTTCTGAGTGGCCAGGTATATTTAAAGAAGGGGAAAGAATAGAGTTAAAATCAGATCACCTATCTGTTTGTATTGGTCCTATGGTGAACATCAGACTAATGGGTTCAAACATGCGTATTATGGATGATGCTTTTGAATATCTCTTACCAACTGAGGCAAAGAAGAAAAAGGGACAATTCTTCACTCCTCGCTTTGTGATTGATATGTGTGTGAAAATGTTAAATCCAAAATCCAGGGAGTACGTCATAGACCCTGCGTGTGGCTCTGCAGGATTCTTACTTCATGCAATGGAGTGGTGTTACCCAGCAAATAACAGTGACGAAAGATTAATAAGAATGAGTAGATATGCATCTAAATATTTATGGGGAATTGACCTGGAGGAAAGAGCTGCAAAAACCTCAAGAGCTTTAATGTTGATAGCAGGTGATGGGCATACAAAGATATTTGGACCAGACGTTAGCGGTCTAAATCCAAAAGAATGGTTTGATACGCGTTCTGGAAAATCATTAATGGAAGAGTTAAGAAAAGAAAGACTTCTAAAGAATATGCCTGCGGTAGATATTGACATTACGGATCCGAGCGATGCTTGGAGCTATTTTGATGAACTACAATTTGATATCGTACTTTCTAATCCTCCATTCGCTGGAGAAATTAAAAACAAATCTCTGTTGGAACACTTTGAGTTGGCAAAGCCAGCATTAAGTAGAGCTCGTGGAGGAAAAGTTCCTAAAGAAGAAAGAGATGTTCTTTTTATTGAGCGAATAATAAAAATGCTTAAGCCTGGTGGGCGAGCAGCTATAATTTTGCCTCAAGGGAAGTTTAACAATTCATCTCTCAATTTCATAAGAAACTGGATACAAAAAGAGGCAAGAATACTGGCAGTAATTGGATTACACCCTAATACTTTTAAACCTCATACAGGAACGAAAACATCTGCTTTATTTATTCAGAAATATACTTCATCAGAACTTGAACAAATCAAACGGGTTGAAGAAGAAGTAGAGACACGCTGTCCAGACTATGAAGAAATTATTAATGCTTTACTTAAGGCCCACAATGAAGAAGATGAAATAAAGGATGAAGTAATACCAGAAGAAATTGCTGAATTAATACAAGAAGAATTTGGACAAGTTGAAGTTGACATTGAACTGGATGATGGTGAGACAGATACTAATGAAAGTGATGATATTCAAGAATCATTGGCTATAGAAGATATAATTGAAAATGCCGAAGAATTTCTTGAGAATCTTAAGATTGAATACGAAGAGATAGAGAAAGAGCGTGAGTTGATTAATCAACAAATTCAGGAATTGAGGGAAGGGTTTTTCGCTGAAATTGAAAAAATTTCTAAGGAATGGGTAGGTTTGAAAAAGGACTTAAATGTACACCTAAAACCTATAAAAGCCAAACATAAAGAAATAGAGTCTGAGTTTCGAGCATCTTTTCAAGAGGCCCGCAAACAATTAACTAATAGAAAAAATTCTGTCACAAAAAGCATTTTGCAAGCTGAGATCAATCTAAAAAGTTTAACAAATAAGGGTAGGTTAGAGCTAATTAAAAATGATAGTAAATTACTCGAAAAACTCAAAGAAAGATTTATAATTGGAGAAGTTGCTACCATATTAGACTATCCTATTTTTATGGCGGTTAGTGAAGTTGGAGGGAAAAATAACTCTGGAGATTACGTATACGTTTTAAATGCTGATGGAAGTATTTCCAAAAATCAAGATGGTCCAATTGTAGATCAAGATTTGGTGAACTATAACATTAGTATTGATGACCTTAATGAAATTGACAATATAAATGAGTCAGAACTTAATGTTGCAGAAGCATTTATTAAATTTGCTAAAGAGCAAAAATTTAGTTTCTGGGAGGATTAATATGGCTTTATATAGTACATTAAACATTTCAGAAGTTAAAAGCCATAACCGTTTTGATGCTGAATTTTACAAAGAAGAGTACCAAGAACTAGAGGCATTCACTAATGAAGGGCAAAAACTGTCCGATATCTCTGAAACTGTTGATTTACAATCTAACGGAGCTTTTAAGAGAATTTTTGAGATACTCAATGATAACAACCCAAAAGTGGTTCCGTATATACGTTCAGGCAATGTCGGTGATATTTTCCTTGAAACTAATGACTTACAATTTATTTCTGAAAAAGCACATTCTAATTTAGTCAAAACACAAACACAAAATGGTGATATCTTAATGGCTCGAAAAGGAAAAATTGGAGGTGCAACTCTTATTTTTCCAGAGCATGAAGGTTTTAATTCAAATGATAATGTTGTAAATATTAGATTGAAAAATCCAAATCATCTACCAGAGTATTTTGTTGTTTTCTGGTCAACGAAATTTGGATTAAAACAGGTAGAAAGATTCGCAACCGGCAATGTTCAACCATGGTTAAGTATGAAACAATTGAGAATGCTAAAAACCGTACTTGTTGATATGCCAAAACAACAACAAATAAAAACGCTACTCCATAAAGCGTATAACGAGTTAGTTAATTCAAATAATTTTTTTAAAGATGTTCAAAGTACAATAGCTGGAAAACTGAATTTCGAAGTAGATAATAAAGGGAATCTAAACAAGTATATAGTAAGTAACTCTGATTTAATTAAAGTAAGAAGAATGGATGCACAATGTATGAATCCAGAGTATACAAAATATGAAGATGCGATTAAGAATAATAGCGATTATCAGTATTTGAGAGAGCTAATTGAGCCAATTCTTAAGGGGACACAACAAGATGCCGTGTCAAATGGTGATATCAATTATGCGAGTATTAAGGACATAAAAAATTATGAGATAGTGACTAATTCTCTAGGTTTAATAAGTGAGTCTAAGAATTCATTGGCTAACAAATATGATTTGCTTCTTGCAGTAACTGGGGCAACTATTGGTAAGATAGGTATAATTCAAAAATATGATACTGTTACTTTCTCTGGAGATATGTTGAGGTTAAGAGCAAAGAATATAGATCCGTATTACTTATTAGCTGTTCTTCAAAGTAGCGTGGGTCAGAACCAATTTTATAGGTGGATAACTGGGTCTACTAATGGACACCTATCGCCATCCGATGTAGCGAAAACACTTATACCACGATTAGGTCATGAGGAAGAAAAAATTGCTGACAATATGAAAAAATATTTTTCATCAAAGCAGAAATCAGTAGAACTAATTCAAACTGCAATTAACAAGGTAGAAACTTGGATAGAAGAAATGAACCCTCTTCCTAAACAGAATTAATTTTATGAATTGCAAAACTCCGATTTGCATCTAATATTGTTGCCAATCAGGTCTGAGGTCAGTTGTAATCATCATTGTGAAGAGTCTGAATCCTTTGGGCATCAATGGGTTTAGGCACGTATCAAATTGAGCAGAAATAATAAAGGATGGGTGTTATAACACCCATCCTTTTTCTATGCACTAAATATATTATTGGCAGAATGTAAAACTGCTACCTTTCAATTGATACAGTAAATTGAGTCACTTATGCGGAGTTTTGAGACGATCATTGCGGAAAAAAGAGCCATCAATTGCGGTACTGCAAACCACTAGTAGAACTACTCATTTATAGAATAGAGCCATAGCCACACAGCAGAGCTGTTTACCATTGACTGTAACGTCCGGTTCTTAGCAGGCGGTGGAAGGGGGCAGGGCCCCACCAGTGATTGCTTAGAATCGATTTGTCCGTTATCCTTTTATAGCAGGTGTGCCTCTTAGGCGTTAATTTTGCCACGCCTGCAACAGTACCACAATACGGATAAAAGTTAAGTCAATGAGGGCGGACTACCAAATTTGCACTACTTTTGGCAATAGATTGTTCCTATCACTGTTTAATAAGGTATTTGTATATATAATGATAGTGGATCTGTTCCCCTACTTACTGGCACAGATGTCCGCATTCAGTGGCTCTAAACTTCGTACTAGTGGCTCATTATGTCCGAAATACTCACGAATCTCACCATACATAAATAAGTAGGCATATAAATTATTGTTTAACCGAGTTAATACCATTAACCCAAATCCTATATCTTAAGGCTATTAAAAAAGAAACTGAAATTCTATAGTCAACTAGCAGGAAAAACAAAGATTATGTTGAATTAATAAGAAAATTAGATTAATCGGAGTGATAAAAATGAACCACGATTTCGACCGAATACGATGCCCGAAATGTAATAGACTATACAAAATGAAAGATCAGGTTTTCTTAGACGACTTATATACCGTTATACACCAGAAGTGCTACAGTCCAGATACCATCTATACTATCAAAGATAAAGGTACCTACAAGGAAATAATGGAATGTTACACCTTCTTTAGTGAATTAGCTCCTAAGACCATCTCTTGAAATGAATAAAATATAACTTGTCCTTTCCATTTGCTTTAACAACTCTAACCTAGGTATATCAATAGACACTTGAGTCCCATTTTTAAGCAAAATCACGGAATGATTAGATTTAACTTTCACAACACTCTCTACATGATGATAGAATATCCAACAACAATCCCAGTCCTTCAAAGCGTGAGTGGGGAAGGCGTAAATATTTCGGTATACACTTATTGGTATAGGTGCTTTCCTCTTAAAACCAGTTAGATAGTTAACTGAATTTCTTCTGCCTTCAAAAGAACTAAAGTTATTCAAACAACCTCTTTCGATTATTTGAAAAGGGGTTTTCTTTATGTATAGTTTTTTATCTGTTTCCATTGCGATAGTCTGATAGTCAGTATAGTTAGCGGGGATTAGAGCCATTGTTTGTTCGTTTATTTCATAATGAGACATTACTAAACTACTCATATGATAGAACTTCCTTCTTAAAAGCTAGTATTTTGCTGGGTTACTTTGTTAAATCAAAACCATTATTATCCAACTCTTGAATAATCTGATCGAATATAAGATTAATATCTACCCCAGCATGCCGTAACCTCAATAAGGTCTCAATACGTGGTAATCTTGAACCTCTCTCTATCTCGCCAATATGCTCAGGGCCAATCCCGGTATCTTGAGCGAATCGCTCTTGAGTGACATCTTTTTCAATATCACGAATTTTTCTAAGTTCATTTCCAAAAATATGAGATATTAATTGCAGCTGCTCTTTTTCCACCAGGGCACGTCCTTTTTGTACTCATTTTCGTAGGAGATAAACGATTAGACCACAAACGAACGTATGTATTTTTACAAATTATGGAATTATTTAATGGGTTTTTAATTTTTTAATAAAATACTACTTAACTTTCATACCCCCTCCCGAAATTGAATTTGTAGCTTCATTTTTTCAGCAAAAATGAATTTTCCTAAGAGATAATTCAATTTTGCATTGATATCTCCCATAGTTAGGCGATGTGACAATTTCTATTACTCCATTTATTCTTTTGTTGCCGGTACAAATAATTCAGGTAGGAGAATGTTAGATGGATAATAAATGCACGTATGAAGAAATATTTAAACAAAATGAAAATCGAATACACTATCACATTCATAAGCTGCGTAGAGATCCGTATAACGAGTTTTATGTAGAGGGGCTTTATGCAATGTGGCTTGCTTATAAAAACTATCAACCAGATTCCACTTTCAACTTACTTCAATTTTGTGATTCGGAATCGATTGATTGATATGATTCGAAGTAGAGCTAGAATACAGAAAATCAATGAAACTTATGCTCAAAAAAAGAGCATTGATATGCAGGATTGCAATCAATCTACGACTAGTAGCGTGCCTCTTATAACACCTAAGGATATTGAGGTAGCAGATACAGTGGTGTGGGAGAAAGTAAAGAAGATTCTAAGCCCTAATCAGGAAGTGGGTAGACTATTACTTCATTCAAGAGTTGTTGCAGAAGGAGATTGCTGAGCTAGAGGGAGTATGTGTTGATGCAATAAAGAGCTGGTCGAGAGAGGCTAAATAGAAATTGCGGGCTTCTGGGATACTCGATAATTATGTAGGTTTATAAATAATAGATTTGGGGGATTATCCCCATCTATTTAATAGAAAGGAAGATACATAGATGAGTTATATTAAAGAATTTTAATGCATTTTAGGATCTGATGGAGAGGAAGACGTTATCCTCATCTTCGGCAATTTTAAGCATACATTGTCACATATTGATAATAAGGCTGCATGGATCGAGGATTTTACCGTGGCTACTAGAATGACACCCGAATGGTAGTAATATGCCACCTTTTTATCAAATGAAACGATTATATAAATGAAGGAGGATTGTTTTAGAAGGTATGATGAATGAGGTGGAAAAGATGTGAAAGGAACGATGGACTACACCATGAACCAGCAGGCGGAGGGGCAAACGGACAAGCACATGTTGGAAAAATACAATTCGGGTGATATTGTACAATCTCTAGACATAACAAAACAAATTTTAAATGAGAGGAGGGTTACTAATTAGGCAGTATTGGATGACTTTAATAGAAGATCGTAGAGAATTGTTGAGATACATACTCAGGGAGGAGGATGTAGTCTTAAATGTTATAAAAGATAATATTGAAGATCTAGACCCATGGGAAATGCAAAAACTAGTAGCAGGATTACTAGTTGCAATGGGCTTTCATGCGGAAGATAGGGGTAAGGGTCCCGATGGTGGAGTAGATGTATTAGCTTATAATGATGCCTTGGGAATGGAAAAACCAATGATAAAGGTACAAGTTAAGCATAGGAAAAAGAAAGTGGCTTCTAAGGAAGTCCAACAATTAATAGGTGCCAATCCATTGGATGCTAGGAGTCTCTTTATATCCACTAGTGGCTTTACACCGAATGCGTTAAGTGTTGCCAGTCAAGCTTCTGTTCGGATTATCGACCTAGATGAACTAATACGAATGGTTGTGGAGTGGTATGAGGAGATGCCAGGTACGGTAAAGGCGCTAGTTCCTTTGAGAAAGATTTATGTGCCAGAGTTAATATAAGAGGTAAGAAATTTAGCCAAACTCATGGGATTGCCGATGTTAAGGCCTAACCCCGTTTTTTAAGGAGAATGTCCGATTTCACATTACATTCCATAATATTATGTTATAATCCACGTATAATATGGAGGAATTTTTCGGTTTGCTTTGTATGAGTATTTAATATAAAAGGTGAGTAGGATGAGTACAAATATTTTAGTGGTGGATGATGAAAAGGAAATTGCAGACTTAGTAAAGTTATATCTTTCGAACGAAGGATACACAGTTACGGTAATACACTCAGGAAAAGAAGCACTGGAAAGTATAACGGTTAATCAATATGATCTCGCTATACTGGATATAATGCTTCCGGATGTTAATGGGTTTTCGATATGCCAAAAAATACGGGAGAATTATAATTATCCAGTTATCATGTTAACAGCTAAGGTGGAAGACATGGACAAGATTAATGGTCTTACGCTTGGTGCTGATGATTATATTACGAAGCCATTCAATCCGCTTGAAATGGTGGCACGGGCTAAGGCACAGTTGAGACGTTATAAGCGTTACAATGTCAATGATTCTATGGATGAAGTACATTTAGATCATATAAAAGAATATGATTTCGCTGGACTAACGATTAATAGTGACACGCGTAAATGTACGCTGTATGGAAAACAGATATCTTTGACTCCTATTGAGTTTTCGATTTTATGGTATTTGTGTGAAAATAGAGGGAAGGTCGTTTCCTCAGAAGATCTTTTTGAAGCTGTATGGGGCGAAAAATATATAGATAACAATAACACAGTGATGGCTCATATTAGAAGGCTACGAGAAAAAATGAACGAACCATCTAGGAATCCGAAGTTTATTAAAACGGTGTGGGGGGTTGGATACACGATTGAGTAAGGAAAAGAATAGTCCCTCAGGGCGAGAGTTAACAAAGGTAATTTTTACACGCATGTTTATCTCATTAGTCCTGTTTACGGTAATATTAGGCATTGTTTTTTTAACAGCTACTTACATCATAACTAGGTTTACATGGTATGAAGGTGACTTCCTATATGGAATACTTCATCAAATAGATATCAATAAAGTCCCCATTCTATTAACATGCTGGGTAATCGGGTTCATTCTCATTTTCCTTTTACACTGGAAAAAGACGCTTCGATATATCGATACCGTTGTTGAAGCGAGTAATGAGCTGGTGGAAACAAACGATAATCTGATTCATCTACCAGTAGAATTAAAACAGGTAGAAGATCAGATGAATCAGGTGAAACAAGAAGCTATTCGTAACGCCCGATTTGCAAAAGAAGCGGAACAGCGAAAAAGTGATTTGATTGTTTATCTTGCTCATGATCTAAAGACACCACTTACCTCAGTCATCGGTTATTTAACCTTGTTAAGGGATGAGAAGGAAATATCCGAGAAACTTCGCGAGAAATATTTGTCCATTTCTTTAGAAAAAGCGGAGCGTTTAGAGGATTTAATTAATGAATTTTTTGAGATTACTCGCTTTAACCTTAGTCAATTATCACTTGATCAATCTCGAGTGAATTTAACGAGGATGCTAGAACAAATCACATATGAATTTCAGCCAATGCTAGCTACCAAAAATCTTGAGTGCTCCTTGCAAATGGAGCCAAATATTGAAATTAAATGTGATGTAAATAAAATGGAACGGGTCTTCGATAATTTGATCCGCAATGCTATTAATTACAGCTTTGAAAATTGTACAGTTAAAATTGTTGCGGAGAAAAAGGATGACGGAGTAGTGGTTCATTTTGAAAATCGAGGGAACACCATTTCACAGGAAAAGCAAAGCCGCATTTTTGAACAGTTCTATCGACTTGATGTCTCCCGTGGTACGAATACTGGGGGTGCGGGCTTAGGGCTTGCTATTGCAAAGGAAATTGTTGAAAAACATCAAGGCTCTATAACGGTTTTTAGTGAAAACGAAACCATTAGATTTACGGTTTTTTTACCGGAAGCTTCGTAAGAATTTTGTAGGAATTTTTATAGAAAAAAGTATGATTTTTATCTAAATAAACGAAAGAACTACACTTACTGAATTGGTACGATTTAAGTACTAAGTCAGTAAGTGTTTTTTGTTTTTATATGGAATTACTTAAAAAGGGGTGTAAGTGGTAGAGCAAATCTATTAGTAGGATAACGTAGAAAAATATAAAACAAAAAACTTGAACGCTAATTAAAATTGAGAAAGCGAGAAGGTTAAAATATGGGAAATAAAATATATAATGTTACAGTAATCATTCTTTTCATACTGCTTTGTTCAGCTTGTAATAGCGAGGATAATAATCAAACGAACGATAAGATAACCAAAGACAACAACAGTTTAGATTCAACCTATAAAGTTGTGATTGACCCTGGGCATGGAGGTAAAGACGTTGGAGCTACAGGTGCAAGTGGTCAATATGAAAAAAGCTTTACATTAAGCTTATCTATGAAGGTAAAGGAACTATTGGAGCAAGAAACAGATATGGAAGTTTATATGACAAGATCAGATGATAGTTATATATCTCAAGAAAGTCGGTATAGGCCAACGTTTGCTAATGATTTAAATGCAGATGTATTTATATCTATTCACGGGAACACGTTTACGGATAGTAATGTTTCTGGTACAGAGACATTTTATTATCACAAGAACTCCCTTTCGTTTGCTAAGATCGTGCATGAGCATGTGGTTGCAGCTACTGGTTTTAAAAATCGTGGGGTCAAAAAGGAAGAATTCTTTGTTGTTAAGGATACGGAGATGCCAGCTGTTTTGCTAGAGATAGGATATTTAACGAATCCAAATGATGAGAGTGAAATGTTGAATGATACATTTCAAAATCGCGTTGCTTCTGCAATTGTAGAAGGAATTAAAGAATATCAGTTGGAATCTTAAGTGGATTGGAGCAAATTTTACAGGCACTAAAGCGGGGCAGAGATACGCTAGGATTTGGGCTATATTTAATTAGAAACTTCATTTAGAGGCAGATCAGGGGGGCTGGTATTAAGAATTTCTCATTTCACAATTTCCATTTCCCCCATAATGCCATATTAATGATCATCCTCTAGCTCCACAATTTTATTTGTTATCAAGTCCTGCTCTTTTTCCGCAACTTCACTGGAAATGATCTCTTCTCTTAACAAATGGTCAATTGCTTCGTGTTGCGCATATAATGAATGTTTCAATAGTGCCACTTTCTGTTTTTCTTTTAGTTCAGGATGGTTATGGAAAAGCTCCTTTATATCATTGTGCAATGTCGTACGCTGTTTTTCGTATTCATCGATAATCTCTTTTGATACCACTTCTGATACAAATAATTTCTTTCTAACATTTATGATTTCCTGAATACCTGTTTCAAATCGATGGGCACGTGCAATAAATACTTCATACGCTTGATTGCCATTTTCTATTTTATTCACGCCTAACCAAGAAATAAGTGGTTTGATGGATAAGCCTTGTACAACAAGGGAGAACAATACCACACTAAAAGCCAGGAGCAAGATTTCTTCCCGCCCTTCAAAATCTCTCGGAAGACTAAGTACTAGAGCGATGGATAATGATCCCTTCAGACCGCCCCAATTGAGTATATGCTTCCAGGAAAGTGGGATATTCTTGATGAAAAAAAGGCTACAATATACCGTAATGCTTCTGGCAATAAGTACGATTAAAATGGCGATAAAAATCAGTCCCCAGTTTTCTGCGACGTTGATTCTTGTAATTTCCAACCCCACCATTAAGAAGACGAGGGAATTTGCAAGCAGTGTTGCTACATCCCAAAAATTATTAATATTTAATTTGGTTGCAGGGCTCATTCCGATTTTTGAACCATAGTTTCCAAATATAAGTGCGGCAACAACAACGGCAATTACACCGGATGCTTCAACACTTTCAGCAAGTAAGAAGGAGCCGTAAAAGAGAATGATACTAAATATGATCTCCAATGGGTAATCATCAAAAAATCTTGTTAGATGTGAGAACCCATAGCCTAGTAAAGCACCGATTATCAGACCTAATGCTACTACTTTAATAAATTCCCATATGCCATAACCTGCTCCTAAAAGCCCAAGATCGATATAGGAGATTAAGGAAAAAGCCGATATGTTAAATAAGACAACTGCTAGTCCATCATTAAACAAGCTTTCTCCTTCAATGACAGTAGCAAGCCTTTTTTTAACACCTACGCTTTTAAAGATAGACAAAACACTAACCGGATCAGTTGCACTCATTATCGCTGCAAATACAAAGGCGGCAGGGAGTGAAAACTGTAAAAGCCAAGTAGAAGAAAAACCGATGATGATAAAAGATAAAAAAGTTCCGCCAAATGCCAGTGTAAGAATAGGTTTTTTATTATCATTTAAGTGTGAAAAGGGCAGCTTCAATGCTGCTTCTCCCAATAGAGCAGGCAAGAACAACGTAATAATGACAAAATTGAAAACTTCCCCTTCTGTAATAAAGTCCTTTAATGGTTCCAATACCGGAATGTTGACAAGACCAATGATTGCCCCAACAATGACTAAAGCAATGGGATAAGGCTGTTTGAACTTTTTTGCAATCGCCGTAATGCCAGCTGCAATCATAACTAAAATAAGTCCGAGTTCAAATATATGATGTAAATCTAAATCATGCACGATTCGTTCCTCCCTTATTGCTTTACGGTACTTTTCATCCTTGCTACATAAGAAATACATTATGATTCATGTGAATAAGGGAACTAAAAGAGACAGGCATTCCCAAATCATTCCTAGCAACTCTACCGCCTACTACAATGCTCGCCAATCCAAAACTATTCAACAAATATTCAGCTGAGTAAATTTCATCTGGATTAACTGCTCCAATTATTATGTCCGTTATCCGTGGTTTCCATAGATAAATAACTTAAAAAGTCCGATGTATAAATCGATTGCGCACTGCCTGTTAACCAGTGGGCAAATCCCACGTGAGATAGTTTGCGAAAGCGTGATTGAATCAAATTTCTTATCAATTATTGTTTCCAATCCATCATATATAATGAAGTGGTCTACTAAAAATTTCATTTTTTTAATCTTGTTAGCAACTATTATAGGGTCATGATGAAAATGATAATGATGAAGTCTATCAATACATTAGCTTATTCCAGCCTATCCAAGACAAATAAGTTCAGATAGGCTTTTCTTTATAAGAATTTCTTATTTATGCTTAAATGGAAATATATTTGTGGAATAGTATTTAAAGCACAACAACTATCAAAATAATAAAGTCGATGTCATCTATAATTTTATTCAGGAGTGAGGCAAATGAATGAATATATACAGTTAATGATTGATTGGATTGAGGGGAAATTTAAAGAAGAATTTTCGTTAGAGGATTTAGCTAGTTATATGGGGTACTCCCCTTATTATTGTTCTTTTAAATTCCATCAGGTAACAGGTGTTAGCATTAGACGCTATATTCTTCTAAGAAGGCTGTATTTATCTACGGAAGATTTAGCAAATAATCGGAAGATAATCGATATTGCATTTGATTATCATTATTCATCCCAAGAATCCTATAGCAGGGCTTTTAAAACAATTTTTGGTGTTAGTCCAAAAGAATTTCAACTCAATCAAATGCCTGTTCAATCATATGCTAAGCTCACTATTAATCAGGGTGAGGATGGTTGTAGAGTGAATATGTCTAGAGAAACTGAGGTTGAACAATTAAAAAATAGGAGGAGAGAATTATTTGACCAAAATGTACTGAACATATTGAACGGTCAAGTAATATATGAGGAATTTAAAAATAAAAAGCTAATGGGAGACTCTGATTACTCACCGTTCAATGAAGCAATGTGTGTAAATGCGACGACAACATCTGTTTTCGATCATGCGTTTATTCAAACAAGAGCAGCAGGACATGGTGATTCTGAAAAAAAATACAGAAACAAGGTAATAAAGCCCTTAAATAATCTGTTCGAGAAAAGCTATGACTATATTGTTTTATGGTTTGGGGAAGATATGTTTTGTCAAATGAATCTTCTAACGATCCTTGCCTATCTTGAACAGTCTCAGTATAGAGGTAAAATATTCTTAAATAGCTTTAGAGAGGATGAATTTAAAGTAAGCCAAACGGAGCTTACTTTAGGTAACTATTATTCCGTCTATGAAGAAGTATTGGTCAATCATTTAAAACCAACTAATGAAGTACCGCCAGTGATGTATCAAGCTATAGAGTTATTTTTAGAAATGCAGACAGAAAATAACAAGGTCAGAAGATATATTTTAAAAAATAAACATTTACCTTCGTCCGAATTGCTTAAGCGATTATTCGAGGTTTTTCCAACATTAGGATATGGGGATTCACAATATATGAGGTTGATTGATCAAATAAAGTGAATGAATAAATCAAAAGATATAATCTCAAGTTTGACAGTGAAAACCACAAGAGTCCTGATGATAAGGGTACTTGTGGTTTTTGGGGCGAAAAAATGCGTAACATTTTTATTTTTTCGTTTGTTTAATTATTTTTTTCATATACTTTTGTTCTACGATTCAGTATCTGTTCTAAAACCAAAAACGTAGTGCGGCTGATCGGTTAAAAATGTTCTTGTATACGTTCATTTGGATGTTCTGGGATAGAAACTTTTGTAAATAGATATGTTATCTATTTCCCCTTGTACACCTGCTTCATAGCAAAGATTCCGATATTATATCTTGATTAGGCAAGATACTCGTCCTTAAGAGCAACATTTGAGGTAAGGTTAAAGAAGGATCGCTTAAAGCCCCTGTAGTACCATAATCTTCAATTTGTCTATAAGTATTGATAGTCCTTTATTTTACCGACAAGAAAAACAAAAACCAGACAGCGTGATTTTGTTCATCTGATGCTGCACGACGAAACCTATCCTTGATTGTCCTATCCTGTGCTTTATCTGCGATATCTAAATAAAAATCGACAGCTTCTTGTTCATCTTTAAAGGCAAAGTCAATGCCTGCACTATAATTGTCTGGACATTCCTCAATGATTTGATAAGTTGGCTGCCTGTCGGCTAAATTCATAAAAATTCTAATAAATTCTTCAAAATGTCTTTTTTCATCTTTTTGTATTTCAATTATTTTGTCCCTAGTATCTTGTGTAGGCGCCATGCTAGCTAATTTCTCATAACAAGAAATTGCACTGTACTCAGCATTAATTGCTTTTTGGATATCATTTAGAAGTTGAGTATCAGGTGCCGACCGATAAAAATCATTATAATATGGAAAATAATATGGTTGATTTGAATACATAATTGTCCTCCTTTTTATAACTTATGACTTATTCTATGCATTGTATATAGGTCGGTGTGTATATTGAGGGGTTTTTGCTAAATGTATTGTTAATCTTTAGTGTTAGGATAAAAGAATTTATCGGACATAAGGAAAACTATATGTACCCTGCTTTACCATAAATAAGGTGATGAACCGTACCACAAGTAATTGAGGTTTCTCCTAAAATACGTGAAAAAATCTACCAAAATAGGAGAGGCTAATCCAAAGCAGATAAACCTGTTTTATTTTATTGTGGAAAAAAACAAAAATATACTTATACCGAAAGAATTAAAGCCTGAACAGCTGAAAAGATTGAGTCAGCTAAACGAACTTCTAGATAATGACCTAAATTGAAGGTTTAGCTTTCATTCTAACTTCCAGTCTCCGATATACTAACGCAAGCACCATACCCGGAATAGTACAAACAATCATTCCAATAAAAGCAAATCTTGGTTCGATTTCGTATAAATAACCACCAAAGATGGTGAATACAGCAGTACTCCAGCTTAGTGCCAATGCAGAATAAATACCTTGTGCTTTCGGTATCTGTGCATGTGGAATATTTTTGATTAAGTATTTCATAAAGGCATAATGTGCCATTGCGAACGAGAATGCATGTAAGGTTTGCGCGATACAGAAAATGATCACACTTGGAAAGGCAAACACTAATATCCAACGTACAGTTGAACCAATTGCTGCAAGTGTCAGTAAAGAGCCTACGGAAAATTTATTAAATCTTTTATCTGCAATGGAGAAGAAGATGATTTCTGCAATCACCGCAATGTTGATAATGAGACCAATCAAGTACATTGGTGCGTTGATTTCTTGTAGAAATATATAGCCGTAATTGTAATAAGTAGCATGTGCCGCTTGCAGTAAAATGACAATAAGGATTACCAGGCTAAAGTGTTTAATACGGAATAAATGTAACATGCCTCCCTTTTGTGTTTGGTCTACTTGTGGCTTTTCCGATAAAATAACAGGTGCACGCATAAAACCAAGACACACAAATCCAGCTATACCAAGTAACAGTGCCCATAAAATCACTTCATCACCAAGCATCCCAGTAAAAATGGTTAAAATCATACCGACGGAGACAAACCCAATGGATCCCCACTGACGACTTCTTCCATAATGTCTTAATTGTTTGCTTTGCACGAGGACACCGGCAGCACTATCTAACGCAGGCATCAGCGTTGGATAAAATATATGTAATACGATCGTTACTATTAGTAAACTAGCAAAAGAACTCGCCGGAATATAACAGATAATAGCAACCAGTGTACCAATTCCCGCTATATGTAATATCAGTTTACTGCTGAGCTTCCCTGATAAATAAGGAAATGCAAATAATGTAGAAAGTCCTCTTGCAATCAATCCAAAGCTCATTATCAAACTAGCTTCTGAAACTGAAATCCCTTTTGTATTAATCATCCAACCTGCCCAATAGGGTAGAAAAATGCCCCATGTCAAAAAGAAACTAAAAAACTTTATACTCATCCACCGTTGTGTGTTCATTCTATATCCCCCTCATTGATTGCATGGTATCATGGAAGTAGATGCGAATAATATGAGATATCTCATATTTTGAGGTGAATGATGGAAATTTATAAAGGTGAGAAGAAGCGACTATATTTGGAAAAGAACTCTATAGCACATTTATTTTCCTTCCCAGTCGAAGAGTTTATGGAAGTACATGAATATCAACGAGATGATTGGATTATACAGGAAGGAATGAGACCTGATTTTCTATTTTATGTTATGGAGGGGAAAGCGAAGATATATATAACACATCAAAATGGGAAAGTATCTTTAATTAATTTTATCAATGCCAATGACTATATTGGGGAAATGGAATTATTACATGATGTGTACTATACAAAAGGAATCCAAGCCTCAACGAAGACTATTTGTTTTGCGCTTCCTATCCATTACTATCGCAAACAATTGTTGGAAGATGCGAAATTTCTAAGAGAATTAACTAAGTTTTTAAGTGTGAAGGCAACACTTATGGCAGCGAAGTATACACAAAGTCTAGCATTCCCACTTGAAAACCGGCTAGCGGATTTTATTCTGCAAACTGGAGATAAAGGGATATATAAGGAGAAACACGTGACGGTTTGTGATTATTTAGGTGTATCCTATCGGCACTTATTGCATGTGCTTACACAATTTTGCGATAAAGGATACTTGCAAAAGGAAGGACGGAACTATCAAATTAACCAGTATGATTCCTTGTATGAACTTGCCGGGGTGTTGAGGAATTAGCAACCATTTAGATGAAAATTTGTTGTTCCGTAAGAATAAAGAGAGGATCCTGATTCACCACTTAAAAAGGTAGACCTCAACTTTCGCATAGCAAATGCGAACCAGTTGAGGTCAGGTAAAATCTTATTTTTTTCTAAGGCTTACATTTTAATCGTAACGTTTTTAGTTAGCGAGCGGATCAACCAAATCAACAGGATAACGAGTAAAAATATAACGGGCACTGCAATGTTTACTGGTAACTCGATGAATGAATAGTTTTCAAGTACTGGTAAATTCAGTGTGTTTCTCACTAGTACGTTCTCAAACGTTAAGATAACTATTGCAAGTAGAATAAATCCTAACCCGATAATAGTATGAAACCGGTAAAATGCTGCACCGATCAACCAACCAGCTAAATAATACATTAAAATATTTAAACTAAATATGCCAAGCGCTAAAATCACATTATTTTCAGGGTTAACGTAAGGAGTTAAAATAAGAAACTGAATAATGTCTCCTATTAGATTACTATCGCTTCCAAATGAGTCAAAGTTTGGTTCTTTAAAGGTCATACTTGCTACATTCTGTAAAATAAATTGTGTTAATACAGATATGACCAAGGCTATTATTGGAAGAATAATAGCTAAACCAATGGATGCCAAAGACGCTCCTTTAAAGTAATCCTTCCTTGTTACACCATTTCCTACATAATGCGGGAGAAAGGAAATGGATATGATCCCAATAATGAATGTAAAAAAGTTGGCTACGATAAAGAATGAACTATAGAAATTATCTGGGGCGTCTCCTTGATTGGCGCCGAGTATTAGCTTACCAATCTGTATGATCAACATGACACCGAAAACACCAAATGCCCAGACCATTTGAACCCAAAACATATCCTTCGTAACTTTAAGATAGATTGCATTATTCTTCATTTGTTTTCCTCCTCGGTTAAATGGATAAATAAATCATGAAGGGGGATGGGTGTTACTTCAAGACCCTTATCCAATGCAGCTTGTTTCTTATCGTCACGAAGTTCTCCGTAAATCATTACCGATTTCGTACCGCCTAACTGTTTGAAGTTAATTTGGTTCATGGACTGCACAAAATCATCTACGATTTCTGTATTTCCAGTAATAGTTGCTCCTTTTGACATAAGGGAATGGAATTCCTCTTGAAGAAGGATTTTGCCTTTGTTTAATAAAATGACCTCATCAAATAAATAATCCATTTCAGATACGAGATGGGTCGAGAGGATCATAATTCTCGGATGATCATGTTGATCTTGTAATAATTCTTTATAAAATATATCTCTCGACGGAGCATCCATACCTAGGTATACCTCATCAAATATCGTGACCGGTGTTCTACTCGCTAACCCGATGATGACATTAAGTGCAGATTGCATTCCTTTTGAAAAATGTTTGATCGGTTTCTTTTTGTTGAGTTTAAATTTCTCTATAAGATCTTCCGCATAGCTCATATCAAAATTGGGTCGATATCTCTGAACGTCTTTCAGTAAATTTATTACATGACTCGACTCTTCTTTATAGCTTTTATCATATAAAAAGGCTACTTGCTGCATGATGTTTGCATTCTCAAATGGATCTTCTCCATCGATGGTAACTGACCCCTTGGAGGGTTTATTAAATGAGGCAAGAATGGATAAAAGGGTTGTTTTACCAGCACCATTTCTACCTAGTAGTCCATATATTTTCTTTTCGTTTAGCTCACATGTTACATCTTCCAGAGCTGTATGGTTGCTATAGCTTAAACTAAGGTTTTCCACTTTAATGTTCATTGGTATCACCTCTTTTTACTTTTTTTATTAAACGAATAATGTCATTTTCCTCAATTTCTAGCTTGTCAGCTTCATGAACCAATTTGACAATATAATCCTCCATAAAGGATGCCTTTCGCTTCTCAATCAATTTTTCTCTCGCCCCAACAGCAACAAACATTCCAATTCCCCTCTTCTTGTAAAGAATACCTTCATCCACCAATGGGTTAATTCCTTTTGATACAGTGGCATGGTTAATTTTATAAAAATCAACCAACTGATTAGTAGATGGCGCCTGTTCCTCTTCTTTTAGCTGATGATTAATAATCTGATCTTCGATTATTTCGCGAACCTGGACATATATTGGTTTATCTTGGACAAACGGACCTCTCATTTTTATCTCCCACTATCCTTCGTTTTGTTATACACTCATACGGTTATATACTTATGTGTATAACCATAACAGCATATGTGTAATCAGTCAATATGGAAATGATGAAAATAATAAAAATAGGCCAATCCACCTTGCAGGAATGGGATTGATCCATATGGGTTGTCTTACGTTTCAAATTTTTTACTTCTATATGTAACGGCAATGGAAGTGTTGGATATTGGCAAAATTAGATGTCTTTACTGAAGAAACTCTCGAGGCGTGGTACAACTACTTCAAAACGGGTGACGCAAAATATTTCTACAATTTAATGGAGACACTAGAAAAACTTTAGTGATATGAAAAAGTGTTCAATCATCAGGCGCAATTCTTTTCTAAGAATTGTGTCCTTTTCAACATGATCAAATAATGAACGAAGCAGGGAATGTGTAAAGTGTTGTCGAAGTAGTTACTCAAGAAAAAATAAAAGCTTTATTATGGAAGGGTAGTACAAATGAAGGGAGAAAGGGTAATGAATAAAAATCCATTCAGCAACTTTAGCTCCAACTGGAAAAGCGACAATAACGCATATAAGGATCAAGGTGTTGAATAAAAAGAATACTACCTATTAAGCAATCGAGAAGAAATCTTTAGGAGACATTTGAAATAAACTTAGGAACATAGGAGGTGTGGGATATGAAGATACATCGAATAGATCATGTGGGTATAATCGTCAATGATCTTCCTGCGGCGAAAGCGTTTTTTCTTGAACTTGGGCTTGAAATGCTGGGGGAAGGAGAAGTGGAAGGAGAGTGGGTAGAGCGGATAATAGGGCTGCAAGACGTGAAAGAGGAAGTTGTAATGTTGCGAACGCCAGATGGTGAAGCGGATATAGAACTAGTAAAATTTCACAAGCCATCAGATGAGAATGGCATACAGCATCCTTTGGCAAATACTTTGGGTATCCGGCATATTGCATTCGCTGTTGAAGATATTGAAGCCCTTGTTTCCAAATTGAAAAATAAAGGCGCAGAGCTTATTGGTGAAATACAAAACTATGAAAACGCTTATAAGTTATGCTATATACGTGGCCCAGAGGGAATTATTTTAGAGTTGGCAGAGCAAATTAAATAAACATAGTAGGGTAACTTGTAATCAAAGTAGTTTAACAATACCAGTTAATACTAGTTAATAGATGTTCCAGAAATGGGTGCTATCCTTGGATAAGGGTAGTGCTTTTTCCTTTTAAGAGTCATTATGTGGAATAAATATTTTCACATGAAAAAAATATTTTAATTATGTTATTAAAGAATTTAACCGCAAAAAACAGGAAGAAATCTCACCTCTTCCTTGGTACGCTAAATATAGAAAAAGGGGTGAGAGGAGTATGGACAATAAATCTATTGGATTATTTCAAGGAATTGCGTTATATATTGCAGCTGTTCTGGGATCAGGCGTGCTGTTTGTGTCAGGGGTTACGGCATCAATTGCTGGTCCTGCTTCCATCATATCGTGGCTAATAGTGATTCTAATAAGTTTTCCACTTGCTTACACGTTTGCGAGTTTAGCTCGAAAATATCCTGATGCGGGTGGAACTGCAACCTTTGTTAGAATTTCTTTTGGATATCATCTTGGTAATATTGTCGGCTGGTTTTATTTTGTAACAGCAGCAGTCGGACAAACGATTGTATCCTTGACTGGTGCTTTTTATGTTAGTAAAGCATTTGGATTTTCACATGTTGAAACTACTCTAATTGCCATCCTCATTTTGGTGATCGCAGGAGTTTCAAATTTTTATGGTGTAACTGTCAGTGGTAACGTCGCGTTGATTTTAAGTACTTGTTTACTGGTTCTTTTATTGTTAACTATATTTGTATCGTTACCAAATATACAATGGAATAATTTCATCCCATTTGCTCCGAATGGATGGTTTTCTGTTGGAAGTGCTATAACTATTATATTTTGGTCTTTTTTCGGTTGGGAGGCGATTTGTAGTCTGGCGAATAACTTTAAAAGGCCGGAAAAAGATATTGTAAAAGGTACAATTGTTAGTGCAATTGTAATTGGCATATTATTCTTGGCGCTAAGCCTTGTCACTATTGGAACAGCAACCTATGGAAGTATAGAAAGTAACCTATCTCCTATTGGTGTTATAATGGAAGATACAATGGGAATAGGTGCTAAAGTTGTTACGGCTGTATTAGCGTTAATCATATGTACAGGAACAGTGAATGCATTTGTAGCTAGTCTCATTCAACTAGGGTATTCGTTAAGTAGAGATGGTGCTTTTCCAAAAGCTTTTTCAATAATGGATAAAACGACGCAAATTCCTAGACGGATGGTTTTATTTGTTATCTTTTTTGCGATAGCAGGTATTCTAGTAACTGTGGCCCTATCACTGACATTTAACGATATTTTGTTTATACCGACTTCCCTCGGAATATTAGTCTACATTTTTTCGATGGCGGCAGGTGTTAAATTGTTTAAGAAGAATAAGCTGGATTGGTGGGCATCGTTAGTATCTTTAATTTTATGTTTATTTGTGATTCCATTTTTTCAATTGTACATTTTAACCCCGTTAATTGTCGTGGCTATATATGTGATTTATATGTTTTTTGTTAAGAGGATTTTTTCCTATAAGGAAGTGGTGAAATCTAATGTTGGATCAAAATAAGATCTCGAAGGACACCATGTGGGAAGCAACAGTTACATGTAACCCTGAATATGATGGGAAGTTTTTTTATGCGATAAAGACAACAGGGATTTTTTGTCGGCCATCTTGTAAGTCAAAAACCCCAAAGTATAAAAATGTATCCTATTTTTTTGATGCTGCCAATGCCCAAAAAGCAGGATATCGCCCCTGTAAAAGATGCCGCCCCGATCTAAAAATAAAAAAATATGACCCTCTCGAATCGATAATAGAGGATACGAAGAGAATTATAGAAAATAATTACAGGAAAAACATTCATCTAATTGATATAGCATCAGATGTAGGTGTCAGCCCTTTTTATTTGAATCGACTCTTTAAGGACAGGACTGGGTATACGCCACGTATGTTTTTGGAAAAGGCTAGAATCGAGCAGGCGAAAGAGCTTCTTCTCACAACTACCTTGAATAGTACTGAAGTTGGTTATCAAGTAGGCTATATAAGCATTTCCAGCTTTTATAATGCGTTTAAACGCAGCACTGGACTTACACCGAGTCAATTTCAAGCTAATTATGTAGAAACAACAACTGAATAAGAAAATTGAATTCTTATTCCTTCCACAGGTGGGCGCTTTTGTTGAATAAGAAAATTATTAAAATACCCCAAAACATACAATTTTTTATTCTAATCGTATGTGTTGGGGTTATTTGTATGCATGATGTGTGGTTACATTATGGCCTAAACTGATGTCAGTCGTTTTCTTGCCGATCTCCGCTTTGGATTGATCGGAATATGTTTCATGGCATTTGCCAGTCCGTACTGTGGCATGTTTCCGTAGATGGATTCATAACGCCCTTTCTGAACCTCGTAGGTTTCATGGTAGATACCAACCGCATCGCTATTGCCGATCTTTTGGTTGAAGTTCTTCCAGGCCTTTAAATGCTTTTCACCCTTGGCATAGGCAAGTAAATCCTCGGTAGAGCGCCAGTATTGAATCATGACCGTTGTCCGGAGTCCGATAAAGCTCTCCATCGACAAAAATCCAAGTTCTTCTTTCTTGGTATAAAGCTCTTTTATCATGGGCGGCATGGCGTTAAATACGGGCAGCCATTTGTGAATGGCTCGCCGCTTGTTGATTCGCATCCCAATGATAAATACTACCAGGTCTTCCTCATTTTCCGTTGTAAACCTTCCGTTAAAGATCGCTTTGCTCATTTTAGCTTCCTCCTTTTAGATGGCTTCCATCGTTGCCTGGCACCAGTCAATCGCAGCCAATGTGGTTCGTTTTCCATAATCTAGTGTAAATAACCAGTATCGCGCGTCGGGATCATTATCATGATGTGTCCTAATTGATTGTTCGATGGCAGTGTATGTTTGCAGGCGTTCCTCCAGCTTTTGTTTGTAGTCTTCAAGCTGAAGGTAGGTTTGTTCCTCCGATTGATATCTGCCAAAAAATAGCTTCAGTAGCACTTCATTTCGTTCCACCGGAATCTGTTCAATAGGTTGGTTAAGCCAGCTTTTCAAGGTTTCGGCTCCCTTATCGGTGAGTTCATATTCCTTTCTGTCCGGCTTTCCATCCTGCGAGGTAGTCTTAACAGTGGCCAGTTCATTTTCGACGAGCAGTTTCAACGTAGGATAGATCTGACCATAACTGATTTTCCAAAAGTGGTTAAGGCTTCGATCCATCAGCTGCTTAATGGTATAACCTGATTTGCAGCCGGTCGTTAGAATTCCAAGTATCGCGTAGGTTGTATTATTGTACTTTGTCATGTGGACCACCCTATCTTTATGCTATATATCATTTAGATATATAATACAGGAAAGAATTGCAGAATGGAAGAGGGAATGTTGAAAAAATCTGAAAAATTATTGTAAAATATTTTCGGAAATGAGAGGAAGGGTTAAGGCAGTGCCTAAAATTGCAAAATCAGTGTACAGTCCTTAGGATGACGGTAGGAGGGATAATATGAAGATAGAGGCGATACGTTTCACTTTCTTAACTACTCAGACGTGTAAATATCTTTGGACTATCTCGGCATGGCGTTAGTATGAAGGATACAGCGAAGGTTACTTGACGATTCAAAGAATTGTAGTTTTCGCTGAAGGATATGGACAATCTAGGGTTAGGGGACGACAGAATTGTCCCCTAGAATGACACAAGAAAGTGGTTTCTAACTATAGTCCGGGAGAGTCAGAAGTGTTTAATGATTATATAATTAGGTATAAAGTTTAATTCCAATTGTAGGGGGGATGAATGATGTACACCATCGGTCAAGTAGCAAGTTTTTTAGGTGTTTCCAGAGATACATTAAAGTATTATGAGGAGAAGGAATTGGTCAAACCAAAGTATGATGATCAAAATGGTTATAGAAAATATAATCAATTTGATATTCATGATGTTGTAACAATAAATTTTTATAGAGAACTAGATATTGAGATTAAGAAAATCCAGGAGATCAGAAAAAGTAAGAATATAGATGATTTGGAATATGTATTAGAGGAGAAAGAAGAGAAAATACTTGAGGAACTTGAATACAAAAAACTGCTTTTGAAGCAGATAAGATCGGTGAAAGAGGACTGTTCCAAAATTAAAGAACACTTAGGGAAGTTTACGGTTAAAGAGATGAAGCCATTAGAAGTAAAAGGCGAAATAACTGATTATACGGCGTACAATGAATATGAAATTTTAAGAAATAGCACAGAAAATTTAAAGAAGGCTGTTACTCTAACGAGTGCAAGACGTGTCATACGTTTTGATAGAGAAGGGATTAAAGATGATAAATTTATAATTGTTACAAAAGTAGAAGATACTGACAAAAATCTTAAAGGTGAGGTCCATGCTTACCCAAAGTGTATTTATACAGTTGTAGAAAATGGTAGAGCGGTAGATGGCGGGAAGAGTATTGATCATGAAGTAGGAGAAAGGCTGTTAAAAATAGCACAAGAAAAAGGATATGAATTAGTAGGTATAGCTTACATAAACATATTATTGACAATGTATGAAGATGGTCTTGAGCGTGTTTTTTTAGAAATGTATTCCCCCATAAAATAAATTGAAAAAGTATTGAGCTGGGGGTAAGCCACAGGTTTAAAATAAACTCATTAGTAAATGAAACTTTTTCCATTACGAATGATTTATTTTAGAGGAGTGGTAAATTATGAAAGAGAATAAAACATTAAAGAGATCGTTGTTATACTTTGTTACTGTAAGTTATGTAATATTTTTTGTGTTTTTTATGGTGATCGGTTTAGGTATGCTGTTAGGTGTTCCAGAGAGTATAACGAACATTTTACAAATTATCTCTGCATGGTCATCAACCTTTGCTTTTGTAATTTTATATAAAAAGATCTATCCGGGGTTAAAGCTAAAGGATTTTGTAATAAAGCAATTTGCTCCGAGACTTAGGTATTCTGTTCTTAGCACCGTAGTAATCATTCAAATTATAATCATCGCTGTGACTATATTTCTGCTCTCAATGACAAACGATGCTCCAAAATTAGCATTATCATTTACAGGTCTGGGGCTATTGATCATTGCTTTTATAGATAATTTAGTAAGGGGACCTTTAGGTGAAGAGTTAGGTTGGAGAGGATTTGCATTGAATCAACTTCAAAAGCAGTTCTCTCCATTAAGATCAGCTCTAATCGTAGGTGTCTTATGGGGGTTTTGGCACACTCCACTATGGTTTGCCTCGGGTTATACTGGTGTGAATTTAATCAAGTATATTGTGTTTTTTATGGTTGGAATTTTATCTTATTCAATTATTGTGACCATGTTCTACAATCTAAATAAGAACCTAGTGATACCGATTGTAAGTCACCAAGTATTTAATTTTTCTCTTGTGATGATTAAAGGAGATTTGTTAGACATAGTTGTCTATGTTATGTTTTCTTATTTTGTTGTCGCAATGATATTAGTTGTTATAAACCCTAAGAAAATTCTATACCAAAAAAGCATATGGAATTCAAGTGGTATTAAGAAATAATTAATTGTATAGGGGTTTAGCGGAATTTTATATCAATCAGAAAATTTTTCACCTCATGAAATTAAAATGCTTTTCCCCTTTGTAATATTCTCAGAGCTGTCTTTATACATCATTGAACTTCATCGATTGAAAGTTAATTGTTATGTAAAACTAAAATCGATGCTTAAGGATGAAATAATTTTTTCTGAAGAGTATCGAATGCTCGGTTAATATCCTCTAAATCTTCGTTAGAAGCAGTTTGTATTCGATCTAGAAAACGGGTTTCGATTGTAGCAAATGCTTCGTTCATTACAGCTTTCCCTTCCTCCGATAGATAAATATATTGTTTTCGACGGTCTTTACGATCACTTATCTTTTCAATTAATTTTTTCTCACTTAGCTTGCTAAGCTCGCGACTAGTATTTGACATAGACATATTTTGACAATCGTTAATTTCACTAGGAGTCACGGGTTGACTAACAGTAATAAATTCAAGAATGTTATATTGAACTTGCGATATTGAATTAGGCTTTGCGTTTTTCGTTAATTCATTTTTCACACGATGAACAGAAGTTGTAAATGATACGAGTTTGTAAAAAAGTTCTTTTTTGTCCATATTCTCACCTCTTAAAGAAAAGATATCAAAGTATTTATCAAAATACAATTATCATTTGATAATTAATTATCGAGGTGGTACAATTTAGTTATCAAATGATAATTAAGGGGTGCTTGATTTATGAAAATGTTAATCATTTATACTTATCCCAATCATAATAGTTTAAATTATGCATTTTTACAAAACGTTATCAAAGGCAGTAAACAAAATTCCAATATTAAAGAGTTACAGATTTTAGATTTATATGATGAGGGATTTAACCCACTTCTAGTGTTTAACGAGCAAAAACGAAGACGTGATATGCATACTGATCCTGATATTGAAAAGTATAGACAACAAATTACATGGGCAGATAAAATAGTATTTATCTACCCCATTTGGTGGGGAAGACCTCCCGCGATGCTTTTGGGATATATCGATCAATTATTTGCTTCCAATTTCGCCTATAAGGATAAGAAGGGACTCTTTCCGGATGGGCTATTGAAAGGAAAGTCTGTTGTATGTGTATCTACTATGAAGGGTCCTACTCACTATCCACTTATTTGGTTAAATAATGCACATAAAACTCTTATGAAAAGAGCCTTATTTAATTTTGTGGGAATTAAGAAAGTGAAATTCTTTGAATTTGGGAATATGGAAAGTCCAAGGGGAAAACAAATGAAAAAACTAGATAAGATTTATAATTATTTTAAAAGATTAGTCCTCTAAGATAACGCGATACCTCCATTTAGATATGTCACAGTGAATCGTTCCAAAATACGCATATAGTCTTTATGTTTTACAGTAGAAACGAAAGCTCTATGGCGAGGGTTGGTGATAGAAGATTTCCCGGATTTTGAGAGTCGCATCCCCAAATATCACCTTGCCTCCTTCCTAGGACTTAGCCCAGTATCATTAAGTAGGGTTAAAATTCACCTAAACTGGTAACAGAATAAGAATCGATAAAAAATATCATTAGAACTTTTTGAACAAGGGTGATCGTATCAATTATAAAATATGATCAACTCTTTTTTTGTCGTGCTAAATATTTTTTAAATTTTCTATTGAACCACACGTTACGTGTTGTTTTATACTTAAGGAAATACAAAAGGGGTGAAGAAATGTACACGATAGGGAAATTATCTAAAAACACTGGGGTAACAGTGAGGACGTTAGATTATTATGATGAAATTGATTTGATCAAACCCTCATCAAAAACAAGTGGTGGTCACCGTTTATACAATGAAGACGATTTAATGCGGTTAGAACGTGTTTTAGCATTAAAATATATGGGATTCACACTGGAACAAATTAAAGATATATTGAAAAATTCAACTTCGACCTGGCAGCAATCGATCCAACAACAGTTAGAAATGGTAAAGCGGGAACAGGAACGATTAAAGATGTTAGAACAAGCTCTTCTAGGTGTATCGTATTCCATTGAATTTGAAGGAGAAATTAATTGGCCAATCATTTTTAGCATTATCCAATTGTATCAACAAGATCCTGGGGATGTCTTACAACAATATGAAGATTACCTAAACAGCGAAGAAATGGAAAAAATTATGGACATGAATCCACAACAAATGAGTGAGGAAGACATCAAGGGATGGATGAGGGTTATTAGTGATATCAAGAATAACCTCGAAATTGATCCAAGTTCAGTAAAGGCGCAACAATTAGTTGAAAGGTGGTTAAGCCAAGTGAAAAATATGTTTGGAGATGATGAAGAATTACTTGGAGATATGTGGGAAGCGCTACAAAATTTAAAGGATGGTATTGCTTTTTACCCTATGGATAAAGATGTCATCCATTTCATTGAACGTGTATTTATGGCAAAGGAGGAGTTGAAATAATGGTTCTCCATGTAAAAGACGTTACGAAGGTTTTCTCTGGTAGAGGTAAGTCTAAGAAAATTGCCAATGACAATGTTACATTTACGATAGATGAAGGAGAAATATTTGGGCTACTTGGACAGAACGGTGCTGGGAAAACGACTTTAGTCAATCAGATATTAGGACTATTAACACCTGATCGTGGTGACATCCACTTACTAGGCGAATCGGTAATTCAGTCACCTACTCGTGCGCGATCTATTTGTTCCGTACAGCCACAATCCCAAGTACCTTTGGGTTTTCTTACACCTAAGCAAGCCGTTACCCTTATTGGTAAAATGCGTGCGGGGAAAAATTATAATCCGAAGCGGCTAGAAATGCTTTTTGAGGCGTTGGATATGGGCGAGTGGGCAAATACGGAAGGTGAGAAGCTTTCAGGAGGTGCGAAACGATTGACAGCTTTTTGTATGGCGGTGATTGCTCCGGGTAAATTAGTTATTCTTGATGAACCTACAAATGATGTTGATCCAGTTCGTAGGCGCTATCTATGGCAGGTGATCCGTGATTTAACAAATGACGGTACGTCCGTTATTTTAGTAACGCATAATGTGGTAGAAGCTGAAAAGGCGGTTGATCGTGTAGCTATCATAAATCGAGGGCAATTTATAGCCCAAGGGACCCCTTCAGAAATAAAAAGCTCAGTAAGTGATCAGATGCGTATGGAGCTTAGTTTGGCAAAAGAGTTAGTAGATATAGAGATTCCTAACTGGGCACTTTCCTCTCATCAGAACGGATCCCGTTTCGTTTTCTCCATGGATCCTTCGAAGGTACCATCTACAATAGAGTGGGCAAAAGATCAAATGGATAGAGGTCTTATTATAGACTATTCCTTGTCTCCAACTACCATTGAGGATGCTTATATTGAATTAACGTCTAAAAGGGTGGTGGCATCGTAATGAGTATATTAAGCCATTACAAGTATGTTTTTCAATTGCAATTTCTTAGAAACTCAGGCTTTTTAATATTTATGGCGTTGATTCAAATATTGATATCAGTAGGAATTGTTATCGGATTTACCTATTTGATTCCCAATCCAGATACGAATACGATTCTTTTTTTAGCAACAGGAGCGCCTACTATTATTTTGATTTTTACAGGATTGGTTATCTTGCCTCAACAAATCGGTACTGCAAAATCAGATGGATATATGGAATTCATGCGAACATGGCCAGTTAAGCGTTCCGTTATTCTTGGAGCCGATACAACCCTATGGTTATTAATTACCGTCCCAGGTATTGTCGTTTCCTCTATTGTTGCACATCTTATGTTTAGTCCCGGATACGATATCTCTTGGACTGTAGTACCAGCTCTATTCATGATTGCATTAACATCTATAGGTGTTGGATACGGATTTTCCTATCTATTATCACCAACAGCATCACTTGGCATTTCTCAAGTAATTGTATTTGGAGCACTTATGTTTTCACCAATAAACTTCCCAATGGATCGACTTCCAGAATGGCTTCAAGCACTTCATGAAGTATTGCCCATTTATTCGATGGCTGAGGTTATGCGTGCCTCCTTAGCAGCGTCTACTTTCGATGCTAGTCTAGATAATTATATTAATCTATTAATATGGTGCATATTGGGCTATGGTGGTGCTATTTTTATCTTGAATAAGAAGTGAAATGTATTGTAAAACACGAATTCACATGGTGTTGTAAACCGCATCATGAATAGTGGTAGAACAGAAGGTTTAATAAGTTAAAAGGAGATTAGGACTTTCTAATCTCCTTTTAAACTTCCACCATCTTTACTGTAATTAGTTTAAAATCTTCTTCACTTATTTCTAAATGTCCGTATCGAAAAGGATAACCCCAACTCTTCTTATTTTTAATGAAAGAGAGGTGTGGGATGAGTGGATGAATGGGTGTTTGAGTACAACTTATAAAATCTATATTTCTTCTGAAAGGTAAGAAACCATTTCCCATATCAAACTGAAAAATATTATCATCGAGAACTTTCCCTAAAGCAGTAAACTTTCGAAGCGGAGTAGTTTCCGAATAACCTTCCTTTGAAGAATAATAAATGATCCAATCACCAGTATTCATCTTTTTTAACGGCCCCTCTTTTCCATGACAAAGTTGAGCAAATCCACCATGGACTCCCTTCATTACATGGTCACGAGAAGCAACACCAATCCAATATCTTGTACATTTTTGCATTGAATCAACACCCACAATTATTAGTTACATTATCATTATAGGTTGATTTTGAAACAGGAAAGTTCATTTCTTTCCATGCCGTAATACCCCCGGTTAACTCTTTTACATTATAACCATTCTCCAATAAAAATTTTGCTACTTTGGCAGCAGTATTGCACCAGACATCCCAGCAATAAACAATAATTTCTTTATCTTTTGGTATCTCATCTAAATGATTTTTTAATTCTTGTTCTGGTATAACATTAGCATCCTTAATTATAATATTTCTTAAATTTTTAGGACCGTTTCTTACATCCAATAAGAAATATTTCTCAGGATTCATTTTCATAGATCTTAAATAATCCATGGGACTTATTGTTGCATTTAGACGTGCATTAAAATATTCAAGTGCATTCATATCATTACCTCCTGGTATCTAAAGTGAACTCCAAATTTTTATAAGTATGTCCTTCAGTATATGCTTTTCTTGTTTGTTTAAAGGGGATAAAACTTCTGATTCTGTATTTGTTAATAACCCCCAGCAAGTTTCCAATACATTATTACCTTTTTCGGTGATCATAAGGCTGTAGGCTCTTCGGTCGTTTGGATTTTTAGTTCTCTCAACAAAGCCTAATGTTTCTAAATGATCGACATGACTCACCATAGTTGTCCGATCTATTTGCAGCCTTTCAGAGATGTCTTTTTGTGATGAGTAAGGATTTTCCATAATAAATAAAAGTACTCCATATTGTCTAGCATCGATATTAAATGGGGTTAGTGTTTCTGCAAACTTATTTTCCATTTGTTGTAGAACTTTTCCAAACAAGAATCCATAAGATTGACTTAATTTGTTCAATAAAACTCACCTCCTCAATTATCAGCTTAATATATAATCAGTTTAACTGATTAATATCCGGAAGGCAAGTATCTAAGTACTAAAAAGGTGTCAGTTCCCAATTAATAAAAGTTTTAATGATGTGGAAGTCGGCTAATAGAAGTTCGTTATGTAATAAAATAAAGCTATTCATCAATTACTACTCATGAAATTTCTTCATTTTTAGGAGGCGTAACATTGAAAATAAAAACATCATCTTATCACGATAAAGAAGTAAAGAAACTAGTGAAAGAACATCAACAAAATCAAAAGTTAAATTCATCAGAATTAGGTAACTTATATGCTAATTATTTGGTTTGTTTTATTGTATCTTTGAACATCACCTTCAAGTATGAAAGATGACAAAATAAAAGAGTATCTCGAATTTGCATTAAAAACCTCAAAAAAACATTTAAACATGTTGAAGAGATTTACACAAAAGACAATATCCCTATTCTTCACGGATTTACAGGGATGATGTCGATTTGATAGCTCCCGACTGTTTTCCGACAGACTTATGATGTATTACAAATCACCTTTTAGTTCAACTACGATTGGTTATATGGTCAAATGAAATACTTTTTTTATTGATTCCAAACCCTATACTGTCCATAAAACACTCCTTCTAACTTAGTATTTCTTGTGCATCTAACCTTCCCATTGGACTGTTGCCCTCTTTATTTTATTATTGCTCTATTTAAAAAGAGCCTAAATAGTAACCCCCAAGAAAAACTGTCACAATTAATATAAAGTGAATAATTGCCCAACCTAGTTTACCAAACTTTAAAAACTCAATATTAATAGGTTTTCTAAAATTATTAGGTATTATACTTCCTCCAATCCATTCAAAGAGCAAGAAAAATATCCACCACCAAGTATAAGAATCCCAAAAATCCCATTTAAAATTATATTCGATTATCCTTGTATTTGTTAATGCCCACGTTTCCCAAAACATACCTACATGAACGATTGTAGAATAAAAGGGGATTTTCCATCCCCAGTGGTCAGGGCTATAACGTACTGCTAACAGAACCATTATTGGAAAAGTTAATGTAATTGTAGTTAAGGGCATAACTAGTATTTTCGGGAATAACACATATGGAAATGAATAGAAATTCAACTTAACAAAGATGTAGCAAAGTATGTTACCAACTAAAGCAGATAAGATAAATAAGATACCATATTTTTTCCAATTTAATCTCAAAAAGTAAATGAGAAAAATCAAACCAATCAAAAATCCGAAAATGTAAATAATTGACTCAACATTAAAACCAATATTTATATAGTTCTTGAACATTCTATCACCTTTTCTTTATGTATAATTAATACTGATATTATCTGTAATATTATTTACTTTTATTATAGAGTCAGGATACCCCGAAAAATGGGATAGATACATAGAACTAGAGGTATTCTGATGCATTAGGAGGTCATGTTATAAATCAAATTAAGGTACCTTAGAAAGTGGCGAAACCTTCTTTCGTGAGTCTTTAGAAGACAGTCGTGAAATTATAAAATGTCCATTATTTTAATTTTTAAATAAGTAAATTGCTTGACTTTTGCTTTGAAACTTTATACAACGCTAGTGCAAAAGAATAATATTTGTGGATAATGCACTTAAAGTAAAGGATGCAATCTTCAAATTACGTATGGATAATATTACATCTAATATTTATGATGTATCGTCACAAATTAACCTGAAGACTTATAACTATAAGGAGGAAGTATCTCGTATGTTTTATCACGTTAAAGAACTTCAATATGATGCAAAGCCAAGTCAACCAGATCCTGTATATGCAAAAAAGTTACAAGAAATATTAGGCGGGCAATATGGCGAAATGTCTGTCATGATGCAATATCTTTTTCAAGGATGGAATTGTCGTGCAGAAGGAAAGTATCGTGATATGATACTTGACATTGCAACAGAAGAAATTGCTCATGTGGAAATGATTGCAACCATGATTGCTCAATTGTTGGATGGTGCACCTGTCCATGACCAGGAACAAGGAGCTAAAGACCCAGCGGTTGAAGCTGTTCTAGGTGGAATGAATCCTCAGCATGCAATTGTAAATGGACTAGGAGCACAACCTAACGACAGTGTAGGATACCCTTGGACTGCACGCTATACTATTGCTAGTGGAAATTTACTTGCAGATTTCAGAGCAAATCTCAATGCCGAGTCTCAAGGGAGACTTCAAGTATGCAGGCTATATGAAATGACAACAGACCCTGGAGTAAGAGACATGCTTTCTTTCTTAATTGCTCGAGATACCATGCATCAAAATCAGTGGATGGCAGCTATAGAAGAGTTAGAGCAAACTCAAGGAGCAATTGTACCAAGTACGTTTAACCAAGAATTTGAAAAACAAGAAGTTTCTTATTCTTTCATGAATTTTTCTGAGGGAGAGGAAAGCAAAACAGGAAGATGGGCAAATGGACCAACTCTAGATGGCCAGGCTAACTTTGAATATATTCAAAATCCAAAAGCAATGGGACAAAAGCCACAATTGCAGCCAGGACCTAAATTTATTCATGGAACCCCGCCATTAGATTTGAGAATAGAACGCGGATCAGGAAAGATGGATCCTGCTCACAACAACAATCAACCACTTCAATAAAAATCATAAGTTGAATTAAAAAGAAAAGTTTATTTAGTGCGACTTAAAAAATGTTAAACCGTTTTACCCCTTTAGAAATAACTTGTCTAAAGGGGAGTTTTGATATTTAACATATTAGCTTCTTCTTCATGAAAACCAGATAAAAATCTAGAACCTTAAAGCACCGGTTACATTGGAAATAGAAACTAAAGAAGGTGATAGGAAGCCAATAAGATAAAGCTATGTTTAATGTAGAGGCTATCACTAAAACCTATATGATCTAGTACTCTATTATTGTAGTTTATTTTGCTGTTTTATATCATACTTTATCATTTAATGAATACATAAAATGTTATAATTATAGTAAGTAGTTTTATAAGAAGATAGATACGATGTAAATTAAAATCGACATTTTATATATTCAATCAGAGGACAGAAAAACAAAAACAGATGTTAGATTGTTAATGAAAGTTAGGATGTATGAAGTTTGTTTAGCTAATAAACAAAAAAATTAATGAAAATTATTTCATTGTGCTGAATAGGATTAAGAGAGTGATAATGCAAATAAGGTTAAACAATAATTGAGGTGAATAAAGAAATGAAAAGTGTCTTGATGAAGTATATGACTAAATACACATCACTTAATGAAGAGGAACAACGTAGGATTATAGACGAATTAACGATTAAGGAATATAAAAAAGGAACAATCCTCCATAGACAAGGAGATGTCCCTAAGAAATGTTATTTTGTATTGAAGGGATGCATAAGGCAGTATGCTATTGACGAAATGGGAAAAGAGGTTACTTCTAACTTCTATACAGAAGAGCAGGCCATAACAATTTTTAATCATGATAAGCTAGATAAATTATCATCGTACACCTACACATGTCTTGAAGACTCGATTTTGGTTGTAGGTGACCTTGATACGGAAGAAAAAATGTACAATCAATATAATCAGTTGGAAGCAATGACACGCAAAATGATGGAGGAAATCTTTGGTCAAGTACAAGACGACTTCGCAGCATTTATCGGGTCTACACCAGAAGAACGTTATAAATCACTAAAAATGAAAAGACCTCATTTAATCAATCGGGTTCCTCAGCATCAACTCGCAAGTTATCTTGGGATGACTCCAGAGTCTTTAAGCAGAATTAAAAAGCGAGTACACAAAGAAATTAATTAAGCAGATATTTCGTCACTTAGTGATTTTCCTCCTTTGAATAATAACCATATCCCAAAGCCTAATTCTCCAACAATCATAGGCAAAGTAAATACATTCTCTAATATTGTAATGATTCTTTCATATTGTGGTAGAAATGTAATACATAGATGAATGACAATATATCCAAAAGAAGCAACTAATAACAAGATACTTATAATTTTAGGCAAATTGGAAGATGTGAAAGCTATATAACCTACAATCAGTAAATGCCCACCAAAAATAATCAAGCCCATATTCCAAATTGCGTTAAAAGCGTTTAATAATAGCATCACAATTAGTGCAAGTTGCTCATTACTCAATAACGATATATAGTCTGTGCTTTTCGTAAGTAACAACACAACGATTAAATTTAGTATGGCAATTGCTAAAATACTTGTATAGATAAGACGGAACCAAGCACCGAGCAACGAAAGATATTTGTTAAAAGGCTTTAGAAAAATATAGAACCCCCAAGCAACCACTATATCTGTTAGTAAGATAATGAGCCATCCAAAGATTCCGACTTTGAAAAGAGTTTGTGATGTCATCATGTTGTTAAGTGTAGCGTTTGCATCACCCTCCACCAAGATACTTTCATGGACAAAACCAGCAGAGAAAGACGCAGCAATTGCCATGATGAGTAGTGATATACCTGTGATCACTGCGATTTTTCTCTGATCCGTTAATTTATTATTAGGAACTAACATATTTATAATCCTCCCTTAATTATTTGAATTTATTTGATTATACAAGGAGCGATGTATCCGTTCATTGACTTAAATCAATGAGCTAGGAAAAAAACAGTGATATAACAAATACATAAGGTCTAGTTTTGTACACTGGTTGTTGTAAATGGTTTCTGAAAACGTTGGAATTCTGTTGGAACCAATTTTTTTGTTAAACCTGAATTACTCGGGTGTACTAGAGAATGAGTTCTACAAATAAATGTTAGTTATTTGAGGAGGAATTTGTGTGCGAGCAATAACGTATGGAAGATACGGAACACCAGATGTTTTTGAATTGAAAGAGGTGGATAAACCGATACCTAAGGATAATCAAGTACTAGTAAAAGTACATGCTTCATCTATCAATTATGGCAACTTAGTACTATTGAAAGGAAAACCTTTCTTAGCCCGGTTTGCTTTTGGTCTATTAAAGCCTAAACATTCCATACCAGGTGGTGATGTTGCAGGAAAAGTGGAAGCTGTCGGTCGGAATGTGACGCAATTTCAACCAGGTGATGAGGTATATGGTGATCTAGCCAGTAGTGGTTGGGGAGCTTTTGCGGAGTATGTTTCTGTTCCTGAAACCGCATTGGCGCAAAAGCCGACTAATATTTCGTACGAAGAAGCTGCTAGTGTACCGATGGCAGGGGTCACTGCCTTACAGGGTATACGAGATAAAGGAGAAATTCAATCGGGACAACAGGTCTTGATTCATGGAGCATCTGGAGGAGTGGGGACTTTTGCAGTACAAATTGCCAAATCCTTTGGTGCTGAGGTGACTGGTGTTTGTAGTACTAGAAATATAGACATTCTACGTTCCATTGGAGCAGATTATATTATTGATTATACGAATGAGAAATTTACTGAAAACCCCAAAAAATATGATCTTATACTAGCTATAAATGGATATCAACCAATTTTAGCGTATAAGCGTGCCCTGAAGCCCAAAGGAAAGTATGTCATGATTGGGGGCTCCGGCAGTCAAATGACGGAGGCTATGATATTTGGGCCTTTGCTCTCCATGACTGGCAACAAGAAAATAGTTAATCTATTACAACGGCCCAACCAAGAAGATTTAGTATTCATGAAAGAACTTATTGAAGCAGGAAAAGTGAAGCCTGTTATTGATAGAAGATATAAGTTGGATGAAGTTCCTGAGAGTTTCAACTATTTTGGAGAAGGTCACTCTCAAGGGAAAATAGTAATTACTGTTTAGATAGGTTTATTTGAATTTTATAATAAGATATATTTCCCTGGACTATTAAATATATTATCCGATACTTCTATTATTTAATACTATGGGAAACTGTATCAATTTGATTTAGGTAGGGATAGTCGATTATTTAATGAAATGTTAAAATAAGGTAGAAGGGATACTGTTTACTAATGGTATCCATATTTTTTTGTCTTTATTACAGAGTTGATTAATTCTTAGGGAATATTATGGAGAACAGTAAATTCTGTTTTTTTGGAAAGAGGGTGTCTTATGGAGGTATTACAATTTATTATAATTATCTTAGTTGCTTCCATACTTCAAACAAGTACAGGGTTTGGTTTTTCCATTTTGGCTACTCCTTTTCTTCTTTTACTTTTTGAACCAACTGAGGCAATTCAAATAAATTTAGTTTTATCTCTTGTTATATCTATTGCATTAATAATGAAAATTAGAAATGATATTGATTTTGGAATCCTTAAAAGACTTGTAATAGGAAGTGCGACGGGTTTACCAATAGGTATTGCTGTCTTCTTGTTAATGGATATAAATAGATTAAAGTTTGGAGTAAGTCTTATTGTATTAATCTTAACAATCATGCTTATTCTTAAGTTTCGAATTAGCCAAAATCAGAAGAGAGACTTGTTTGTAGGTGGACTGTCAGGTTCACTCACAACAAGTATAGGTATGCCCGGTCCACCATTATTATTATACTTTTCTGGAACAGATACTCAAAAAGCAAAATTAAGAGGTACTACACTTGCTTTTTATTTGTGGATTTACTTTATTAGTTTAATTGTCCAGGTGATTTTTGCAGGAACGAATCAGACTATATGGATTTCAAGTGGATTGGCTTTACCGATAGTATTGTTAGGTTTATTTTTGGGACAGTTGTTATTTAAGTGGATTAACCAAAATGTTTTTCGTATTTTTACATATGTGATTTTATTATTTACAGGATTCCTTTTGCTAGTAGAGAGTTTGAGATGATGCATTAATGTGACGGAATTACAGGTCAATTATCGCTGTGTAACTGCCTAAAATGTTAAGAAGTGCAACACTAATGCAACGCTCTTTTAAAAAGATGCTCAACATACTAATCCTTTGATGGGGGTAGGGAAATCCTATCCCCTATTTAATTTTCCACAAAATAATGTAATGAAAGACCTGAGGGACAGGTTCACCGGTCCAATCAGTGATCTATAAACATTTGGACCGTGGTGCCTGTCCCTGTAGTTCGTTAGAAACAGAAACTAAAGAAGGTATAAGTAAGACTGAATATACACTTACTGAACATGATGAAGGTACTGTGTTTACAGTAGAGGTATCACTAATACCTTCTAATTGGTATTATAAGTTGATGAATAATATGTTTAAATGGTCATTTAAGTATGTTTATGATGATCAGTTTAACAATTTTATAGAATATGTATATAACCATGAATACAAAATTGATGAAGATCAAAGTAAGACATCTCATTGAGGTGTTTTTTTTATATACAAGGCTGGGATATAACTAGTCAAGAATAACCGAAAAATAGTTCCGGTTAACGTGCTTTGATAATCGGATGATGTGCTTTTCTCAAGTCCCTATCCTTATTCATTTCACGCAAATTAGCCTTCAGATGGTACCACATCAATTTTACGCTTTCCGTAGAAGGGTTATATTTGGAAAGGATGGAAAACCTGGCTTTTGAAGCGTTAGTGGAACGATTTTAATCCAATAAACTTATAAATCACCTGGTAATTTAATCTCAAGTATTAGTAGCGAAGATTGAATAAAGGTTATCAATTACATATACACACATGTGTATATTAAGGTTATGTTGATAATTTTTAATAATTAGAAAATTAAATTGAAGAGAGATAGCTAAAATGATATTATGAAAGAATATAAAAGAAGGAGTTTAGTAATGAAAAAAGTATATGCATTAATTGGTGGCTTTTTGATATTCATTGTCGCAGTTTATTTATTTTCGGGCAATCAAGGAAACGGAAACCGAGAAGTATACGCTGAAAAAGAAAAGCCAAAGGAAAGTGAAGACATTATTGACGAGATTATAACAGAAAAAGAGAAAGATACAGAGAAATTGACTGGCGAATATATAAAAATTATTAGACAAATTCAAGATTATAAATTTCCAACAAATGGAGTTGTAAAAGAGGATAAGACTACAGTTTACTATGATAATGGGTACGACTTGTTCAAAAACGGAATGGGATTTGCTGTAGCATATGATCCTAACATTGGTCCTGCTGAGCCAACCAAAGAACAATATATACCGGTAATCGTTGGATTAATTCACTCGACATATAACGAAGAAATTCATGATTGGGAAGATGTTAATGCTATAAGCCGATATATAGAAGAAGCACTCGAACAACTGGATCAAGCAAAAGTCTATGCTGAGGAATACCCGCCTTTTTCAGATTGGTTAGATGAAACAATCGGTTACTTGAATAAAGCTAAAGGGATAGTACCTAATATCGAAGCAAAAGTACCGTTTAGGAAAGCATTAACTAATATAGAAAATTTTGTTGAGGCGAAAGAAATAGCTGAAGAATAAAAAACTTCAAAGAATTTTTATCAGTCACAGAGAAAACCACCAGCTCACACTGGTGGTTTTGATTCTAAAGTTCAATAATAAGCACTCTGGATGCTCGTAAAAGGATATAATAGGAAGGAGGTTCGTTTTCAGTTGCTAAGTTATCTATGAATAATACCTCAATTGCGGCTTTGTTATATAAACTGCATACTTATTAGCATTAATAATTTTTGTTTTACCATTAACCCTTTAGAAGCATCCCTTCATGAACAACTTCAATTTTTATACCCTCCATATCTTTCATAATATCCCTCCTAGTTAACTATAATAATATGCACTTAATATTTATCAATTGTTACACCTATTACAGAAGCCCTTATAATATCTAATTCCTGAAACCTCTCTAATTCTTTTGGTGTTCCGCTAATTATCGCACCAATAATTTTTGAATCTATAAATGAATTTTCAAAGTAAGGACTCCGTTCCGAAACCGGGAATCCTTTAGCATTTTGTGCATTAATAACTTTATTTGTATCTTTTTCTAGGTTTGGAGATTGATCCTGTTTTTGTAATGGTGAATGTTCCCATAACCAATCTACATTTTCATATCCTAATACCTCGCCTAGTTGACCCAATTCCATTGGTTCATAAAAAGAAAGCGCAACCTCTATTAATTTATTTTCACTCTCTAATCCAGTTGCTATATCTAGCTCCTGAGGTAGATAACTATATTCAGTACTTGGATCATAGAAATCAATGAATCGTTCATTATTCAGTTGATTATATCGGATTACTCTATTTGCTTCTTCATTAAAATGATTTAACTCAACCCTTCCGCTTCCGAGATCCGTAGTTTCTACGTTTCCAAATATCGGATACTTTTTAGTTACAATGTCCCAAACGATTTTTCTATCGCCAATTTTTTTGTAAAAGGTTGTTTTACTTGTTGAACTAAATAAGTCATGTTCATACATAGTGCTGTATTCAAGAATACCTGCCCCTATATTTGATTCGATGTATAACTCGGTTAACTTTCTATCTTCCTTTTGGATTTTTTTATCGATAAGATACCTACTTCCACTAAAAATTACTATCATACTAACAGTTATAGTAATGAGAGAAATAAGTATGTATAAAATAAATTGTTTTCTTCTTGTTTTATTGATCGATTTTTGGAATGCAGAACTGCTTACGAAGTCTTTGTCTGAGTTTTGTTCAGGACCGTTTTTATCAGTCATAATTAGCCTCCTCATACAACTTTATATATTTTTTTCTAGCCCGGAATAAATTCATCTTAACGGAGCTCTGGCTTATTCCCAATAGTTTAGATATTTCAATATATGATAAATCTGACTCGTACTTTAAAAGAAGGAGTTCCGAAAAAAGTGGCTTCATCTTAGATAGCAACTTGTAAAATTCCTCTGTGCGCTCTTGTGCTAGTATAATAAGTTCTGGCAAATCCATAGATTTATCCTCAATCATCTTTTCCTCGTAATTAAAAATGTATCTTTTATTTTTTCGACATTGATCATAGTAATAATTTAGGGCTACTCGAATTAACCAACTACGAACTTTAGAAGATTGTATAGAATCGGTAAAACTTAGATATTTGTATGCTGTTTCTTGAACTACATCTTCAGCGTCTCTGTACGGTACACCTTTCTTAATTAAGAATCGGAAGACTATATTAAGTTCCCTGTTCAGTTCCTCGTTTTTTATTTTCTCTTTCATTGTCCCTCCCCCTGTGTTAAAAAGACGTTTAAATCCAAAAAAAGTTTACAAATATAGAATGAATCATTTAATATTTCTTCCATACTGAATTTAAAACAATCATTTTTTAACTAAATCTTAAGAACTCATCAATTATATTGCAGAAACCATTATCTATTAAATTACTTATAAAAGAAACCGTTAAATAAATCTTTTTCCAAGGTTCTTATTCCCACATGTATAGATTAACAATGAATTGCTATATCATTAAACTTTCTGCCGATCTACCATCTTTTAGTTCATCATCAAATACATGCGTATACATCATAGTAGTTTCTATTGACTCATGGCCAAGTTTTTTCCTTTAGATCACAAGTGATAAGTTTTGGTATTCAACGAAACCAGGATAAAATAACTTGAAGGGTAGGAACTATAAATTTCCACAAAATAATGTAACATTTTATTTAATTTAGACACTTACATAATGAAGGCCTACGAAAGGAGTTAAATAATTGGATGAGTTTAAACAGTTATACATCAAATACGAAAAACAGATTTATAAATATTTATTCTATTTATCTGGAGACAAATTCATTGCTGAGGAATTGACACAAGAAACATTTTTTCAAGCCTTTAAAACCATTCATCGTTTTAAGGGACGTAGTAAAATTTCTACTTGGCTATTTCAAATTGCCAAATTTACTTATTATAGTTATTTGAAGAAAAATAAGAAAGTTGAATGGGTAACTGATACAGATACATTTGAAAATGAAATTTTAAATAAGGAAACTCCAGAGGTTATTTACGAAAAAAAAGAAGAATCGATTTATGTGTTACATGCTTTAAAAAAGCTAAAACAACCACAACAAGAAATAATTATTTTGCGTTTCTATAACGAATTGAGTTTTAAAGAAATTGGAGAAATATTTAATCAGTCTGATACATGGGCCAGGGTTAATTTTTATAGAGCGAAAAATAAACTGTCTTCAATTATTTATGGAGGTGAAGAGGCATGAGGAAAAATTGTGATATGATAAGAGACTTAATCCCTATGTATGTAGAAAATCTTACTAGTGAAGATAGTAATCAATATATTAAGGAGCATCTTAATTCTTGTGAAGACTGCATGAATTATCTTAATAATGTTGAAAGAGATTTACCTAATAATGATCTACTAGATGTTGATACGGATATAAATGACCAGAAGCTAATGAAAGGGATCAAACGCAGAATAAATAAAATGAAGTTCATGGCTATTTTAATTGGTGTTCTTGTTGGGGTCGGTGTATCCTTGATGTTCTTTAATATTGCTTTAGTGTCAGTGGTCTTATTGATTGGTTTGCTGGTTTTCTTAGTAAAAACTAGGAAAGAAGTAAATTTTGAAAAAAGAGGACTTAACATAGTAATCTTTGTTTTGAGTTTCATTTCTTTAGTCATCTCTTTAAAGGTGTTTTGGAACATCGCGATATATGTTGATGATTTTGGTGCCTCTCCAGTGGCTGTATATGGTGGTGACTTCTGGCTTTATATGGCATGGTTGCGTTTAGCACTACTTGCAATTATTACTTTCATCTCTGGAATGAAGCTATTTAGTAAATAAGATAAAGGAACGTTGGACTTCATCGTGAAACGGGTACAACGTTTTCTAACGGAAGCTCTATGACAGACAATACATTTTTTTGATCATATTTTCTCAGCTTTCGTGGATAACGATTTCCAAAATAGCAGGTTAAATTGCCATATGAACTATCCACATACTAAACAATGCAAATAGCAAAAAAGCTTGAGGAAATTTTCAATCCTCAAGTTTTTTGATTTTATTGTAGCATGTTAGTTATTTAATTTAACCCCCGTTAATGGAATCGCTAATTAAATAAGCTCCAATAAATTTTCGATTTCTCGTTACAATAAAAACCTTCTAATTGACACGAATTAACCAATTGGTCTACTGTAAGCTTGTCTGTGCACAACAATATAATAAATTCTACAAAAATAACGTTATCCTTTCTTGAATTGACGCCCCTAGCGCAATAAGTAAACTATGCCATTAGATAATCAAAAATAATGCCAAAAAGTATTATCCCAACACCTATTGTAAAATGAACCTTTTTTTCATTCACATCTGTTTTCTCTAAAATAGTAAAAATGATGCCAATTAAACCAATAAAAACAGCACTCCTAATAAAGGAAGAAGTATTCACGAGAAAGAGGTTTGGAATCTTTTGGATAATCCCCGATATAACTCCTATAATCCCTAGTATCAAAGGTATTCTTAATTTCCAATACATTTAGGTCAAGCCGCCTTTCTTTACCGCATTAAGTTAACTACGAAAGTCCAATTCTCTTGTTTCACATTACTGCCCTTTAGCTGAAAATCATAACTAAATTTTAACATTAACTTCCATTGGGTCCACACGAATTGTTATAAAAATTATTTTATTCAGCTATTTGGAAATGATGTTGATAAAATAATTTAGGAGTGAACGAATTGTTTTTATCCGAAGCAGCAAAATCTTATAAGGCAGATAGAAAGATTTAAGGATATTCTGCTCAAACATTAAATGCCTATAACCTACAATCAAAGTTGCTAATTAATCACTTTGGATACATAAAAATAAAAGAAATTACGCCCCAACAATTAAAGAATTTAATAGCAGAATAGAGTAATAACTTAAAGCCCTTCAGTTTATCTCATCGTATTAGATTTATTCACTCCCTATTTAGGTGGGTAAATGAAGAATATGCGTTGCTCCTCTTAACCTATTGCCCTCGTTAGTGGAAGAACGGTTATTATTTTATTCCTACTACCTTCCCACCAATTTCATCAGTATCGATAGGTCCAAAAATTGTGCTATCGATACTTCGTGGACCATTATCTCCTAAAACGAATAATTGGTTATTAGAGAGTTTAAATTCTTCCATATTTCTTGAGAAATATTCCTCATAAAATTCTGTATTATAAGCATTATCTTTTGTTCCCGTAACGTCTAAGAACTTTTTTGCAACATCTAGGAATTCTTCCTTGGTTAAACCTGACCTTAAAGACTTGCCATAAAACGTATCTAATTTCTTATTATCAATGAACACTTGACCATCTTTTATTTTAATTGATTCACCTGGTAGTGCTATTATTCTTGCGATGTTATATTCGGAAGGCGTTGCGTTTGAGTATTCTTCATTTAGTTCAGGAGTTTTATAGTAAACAACTTCTCCCCTTTGAAAAGAATTCTCTTTGTAAAAGCCTTCATTGATTACGATAGTTCCCTCATATTCATGATTACCTCTATCCATACTGTCCGATAGGTGTTCAACCACTAGATAAGAAGATACATCATCAATTTGTTTCGGTTCTTCTGGTGTACTGTTATCAGTTATGGATTGACATCCGAACAATACAAACAAAAAGGGAAAACAAACCAGCCATTTTTTCAATATCACATACCTCCTAAACATATTAAATTTTACATTATTCACCAATCCTGCTTGTTATTTGAAGAACTTAATATTCGAAATCTTTAACTATACTTTAACATAAAATGGTATCAAACCTTGATTTTTTTAATGTGATTCATCATTTGACATACCAATAAGAAACTAAAATAGCACCCCTAATCAAACGGCGACAATATCTATTGTCCAGACGCTATTAAGGATGCTAATTCATATGCCATTTACAATGTTCTCCGCGAAAACTGAACTACTTTATTTTCAATGTTGTCCTTTTATCGTGACTTTATTTTGAATTTTCTAATGTTACACTTAGGGCATTATGTTATATTGTCTAGGAAGATCATGAATCCCGATACATAGCTAAAAAAAGAGAAATACTTCTTGTGTAGAGGCGAATGAAAATGAATATCCAGATTTAATTTTAGGTTAATATTGTAAACCTTTCTACACTTCATACGTCTTATATACATAAGGGGAGGGGCCATGGAAGACAAAACAAAAAATGATGAATTAAATAGTGAACTAAATATTGTTTATCGTTACTTAGTGAAAAAAGGTGTTCCGCACATTGATGCAGAAGATGCAGTGCAAGAAACAGCATATAAATATCTTAGATTTTCTGACTCTATACGTTCCTCTAAAGTACGAAGTTGGCTAATCCGAGTAGCATTAAACCATTATTATGATCAATGTCGGAAAAATAAAAAATACCTATTTAATAATGAAGAAAGAATTATTAAAGAGAAAACAGATGAGCATCCGGAACTTATTATGATTAAAAAAGAAAGTGCCATGGAAATACATAAATTACTCTCCAGGCTGAAGCCGCTTTATTCAGAACTACTTCTTTTAAAATATGAGTCTGATTTATCATATGTTGAAATATCCCAACTACTCGGTATAAACACAAATTCTGTAAAAACAAATTTATTTCGAGCGAGAAAAAAATTGATGAAATTATATAAGGAGGACCATGATGGACGAGAATAAACAACCAGGACAAAGCCAAGAGAAAGATTTTGTCAGTGGAGCTGAATTTCAAAAGACTGTTAGAAAAACTAAATTGAAACAACTTGGTCTCTATATACTTATTTCCATCTTATCCATTGGTATTTTAATTGCAATTATAAGTATTGGTGGACAATTTATTATTAATAAGAAGATAGAAGAAGAGCTATCAAAAACCCCCATCCCTTTCTTAAGTGACGAACCGGTAAAAGGAGCAGGTATAGAAAGTGATGAAGTATTCACTGCTCCTGGTTTTCTAAGTGTAGAAAGTAAAATCACTTATTATAAGAAGGTGGGGGATCGAAGGATTGTGTGGGATATTAAGAGAAAGAAATATCCCATTGTTGGTGATGCCAAAGTAATAAGTAATGAGTTTCCTAGGGTTGAAACGTATCTCGTAGGAGGTGAAGAAAGAACTGTTCGATATAATCACCTAAACAATGAAAGACAAATTGACTTCTATTATCCTGTGATAGGTTATAATATCTTGCCTCAAGAACTAGAGATTGCTACAGGTTTAGATGAAAATACTTTAATTGAGGTTGCCTTATCGTTTCATGAAGCACTGTCACCAAAGGAATTAGGTGAACGATTAGGCTATAAGAATGTGGGTTGGTTATGGATTGATCAGACTAGTGAAGAAGAAATTCAAGAATTGAAGAAACACGAGTATGATTTTGATAAGGTTTTGTATGGAGAAAAGGCCTATGGTATCTCAATTTCTGGGGAAACTCCATACCCTGAATTCGTGTCAAATGAATATAAAATAAGTGGTGCTGTTATTAGTGGGACACCTCAAGAACTAGAAAGATTTCAGGACATAGAAGAAATCAGGACATCTGTGATAGGATTAACGATTGATAAATATTAAATTGGAAAGTAGAAATCGTAACGTTGGAATTATAAAGGGGGAAATATTATCAATTACGTTTATCATATGGTTCCCAAAACAATGGTAGGTGAAAAGCTATTCCCACTAAACCAGTTAAAGACAACACAAGCAATTTTATATTTCGAGTATGTAAAGAAATATAATGACCATCCTGCACGGAGAAAATTACTTGAAAGAAAAATACCAAAACTGAATTGTTTGTGGAATGATGTTATTCATTTTTTACCACTGCACCCAACTTTGGTTTACAACGCATTAAAAGAAGTCGGTGTTAACATCAATGGAGATAAGAAATTTTACAAGATACCAATCACAAATCTGCAAGATAATAAAAATGTAATTTATATATACAATAAAGAGAATTATCAGGGTCCCGATGCAGAAATAGTAAATGAAACTATTCATTTGCTTGATATAAACAAATATGAAGAGATAGCTACGATTCCATCTGATACTATCTCTTATTATGAGGAGGAACATATAAATGGAAAACGATTTGGAATGTTTCAGTTTATCCCCCACATTTTTAGTTTAGGTAAGGTGAATATCTCGAATGCTGAGGTAGTCTCTTGGGGAGACAAAACTAATTAAAGAGTGCAGAAATAAAACGGCGATCTTTAAATGTATGTCTTATTTTTGTGAAAAAAACTATACATATGGAATATTATATTAGTATCGAATTTATGGAGGTAATAATATACAAAAGGATTGTGAAGAAGGATTAAAAGTAAAGAAAACGAATTTAATAGTAAAAATGACATAAATAAGGAGGGGGTTCTACGTGGATTTTAAAGTGGTTTGGGATAATGAGGAACTATATGGTTGTGAGTATCTTAAAATAGGGGAAACTGTTGAAAATTCACTCCTTGCTCAAGGTACAGTTATTTATGTAGATAAAGAGAAGGCAGAAGCTTATAATACGAGTTATACGATTGAATTAGATAAACAATGGCGCACTAGGAAGTTTAGTATTATGGTTGATAGCTTATCTACTCTGGAATTACATTCTGATGGAAAAGGAAACTGGTATAATACTAAAGGAGATTCAATTGATAAACTTAAAGGGGCAATTGATATAGATATATCGTCTACCCCTTTTTCAAACTCTTTACCTATTAATAGGATTAATTGGAGTATTAATCAAATAGAACATTTTCATATGGTGTACATATCAGTCCCATCTTTAGAAACGAAAAAGGTTCCTCAATCTTATCAGTACATTCGTAATGAAGGTGAGTTCAGATATTTCAACTACCGCTGCTATAATTATGAAACAATCATTTGTGTAGACTCAAATGGTTTAGTTGTTGATTATCCAAATGTTTTTAGCAGGAGATTTTAAGCTCAGGATATTCACTATATTATTACTTTGACAAATGAGTACTTTAATAGAAGAAGTAATTATAAGAACAATGAAAAGAAGCTTGGACCATCACCAAGCTTCTTTTCACGATGTACATGTGATTTAACATTTGCCACCCCAAAGCAAAGGAATCCGTTAGCAAATGACCCTTTTTAAAAGGCTCTACATACTATTCCTTTCCTTACGTAAAAGATATAAAAAGTATGGAGCACCGATAACTGCTATGACAATTCCGACTGGTATCTCTTTTGGAGGAATTAATCCTCTGCCAATAGAGTCTGCGACTAATACTAACAAAGAACCGATCAGAGCAGACACAGGAAGTGAATATTTATGCTTAATACCGACTAATTTTCTTGCCATATGTGGAGCGATTAAACCTACAAAGCCAATCGATCCGACCGCTGCGACACATGCGGCAGCTAAAGCAACTGCAATGGTTAACATAAGTAATCTGACACGTGTAACACGTTCACCCAATCCTTGCGCTATATCATCTCCAAGGTTTAATATATCTAGTTTTATAGCTAAGATAATCGATAACGGCAATAAAACAATGATCCACGGAAGTGTTCCGAAGATATGCTCCCAACTACTAGACCATAAACTTCCCGTTAGCCAGATTAAAGCAGCGTTTATTTCAAGAGGATACTTAATCATGAAGTATTGTATTCCAGCATGGCATAATGCACCTAATGCAACCCCACCTAAAGCCAAAGTAGTTGGTTGAACGCCTTGTTTATATACGAGAACAAAAAGAATTAACGCAACTAACATTGCGCCAGCAAATGCTGCAATAGGAAGAACAATGCTTGGTGCTTTTGGAAATAATATGATAACAATGATAGCGGCAAGTCCGGCACCCTTCGTAATTCCGATTACATCAGGAGATGCCAAAGGATTTCGAACAAGTCCTTGTAAGATAGTACCTGATACAGCTAACCCAGATCCGATTAGTATCGCTAATACAATTCTTGGTATTCGAAAGCTTTCTATAATAAATGTATCCATTTCCGCGCCTGTTCCCATTAGAACAGCAAGTACATCCCACGGTTTTATAAATACTGCTCCAATACCCGTACTTATAATAGATACTAAAATGATAAGAATAGGTAAAAAAACTAATAGTCTTTTCGGAGTCAGTATTTTCCCTCTTGAGGTCACTGGATTTTTCTTATTTTTTGTCATGATAGTTTCTTCCTCCTTTTTATGAGATAGAAGAAGAAAGGAGCACCTAATATCGCTGTTACAATTCCAACAGGAGACTCATAAGGGAAAGCAATAAACCGAGCAATGATGTCTGCATAAACGAGTAAAATTGCCCCAAATAAAGCGGAAAAAGGCAACACCAAACGATAATCTACACCTACAAGATATCTAGTGATATGAGGAATTATTAGTCCTACAAAACCAATTGGTCCTGCAATAGAAACGGATGCCCCTGCTAAGATGACAACTAAGACACCTGAAAATAGTCGGATTAGTCCAATATGCTGTCCTAGCCCCCGGGCCACATTATCTCCAAGACTTAGTACACTGATCGATTTTGCAAGAATCAAAGAACCAAGTAATCCTAAAATTGTCCATGGTACTATAGTTTTAACGTCCTGCCAGCTTTTACTATCAAGAGCTCCAGCTAACCAGAAAAGAACTCCTTCTGTTGTATGCTCATTAAATATAATAAGTCCTTCCGTTAAGGCGGATAAAAAGAAGTGAATAGTAATTCCAGCTAATGCTAATTTTACAGGTGTCATGCCGCCAGATGAACCTAAATAATAAACTAACAATCCACCAATTGCAGCTCCCAAAAATGCAAAGTATACAACGGAACTTGGAGACATTCCACTAAAGAACACCGCACACAAGACGACAAAAAAGGAAGCACCAGAGTTGATCCCAAATATTTGAGGAGAAGCAAGGGGATTCCTAGTAATCGCTTGCATAATTGCACCTGCAACGGCTAGGTTCGCACCAATTAAACATGCGATGACTGCTCTTGGTAAGCGGATTGTCTGAACAAATAAGTGCTCTTTTGACAACTCACTAATAAAGAAAGACTCTATTATATGGGAAAAATGCACTTCTGCCATCCCAATAGAAATACTAAGCATAACTCCTATCGTAAGAATGATAATGCCTATGATAAAAAGAAGTCCTAAAAAGATAGGGCGTTTCTTAGCGCTTTTAAAATTTTTCTGTACAGAGACATTCATAATTAGAATCACTTCCTTGATTACCCATAAGAAATATCGATTTCACTTTATAATGAAAAAAGCAGCTAAGTTTAACTTACTGCTTTTTCATGTCATGTTAACCTAAGAAAAGCTATTAATCTTATTTTTACTTATATAGATGATTTATAGTTTCTTCTACTATTAGCTCAGCAGCGATCAATCCACGGAAACGTGACCACTCGTTTTGATCCACGTCATAAACATGACCATTTTTAACCGCACTGATTTCTTGCCATAATGGATTATCTTTCCACTCACTAACAATTGTTTCACCACCAGATGTCATAAAGAATAATACATCGGGGTTATGTTCTACAAGTGTTTCTAGATCAATTTTATTGGTAGCATCTTCAATCCCTGAGCCTTGAACGGCGTTTGTGAATCCTAATGTTTCTAGTAGGGATCCGGTATAAGAAGTAGAGGAGTGAGCATGAAATCCACTGTCTGTTACGACTGCTGGTAAAATGGTACGGCTTTCATTTTCTGGTACTTTAGACTTTAGCTCATTCATAGTATTTTCGTGTTCTGCTAAACGTTGCTCAGCCTTCTCTGTTTCACCTAGAGCTTCTGCGATAACAGAAAACGAAGCAACATTTTCTTCGTAATTTGAACTTAGACTAGATAATACAATAGTTGGTGCAATTTCACTTAATTTGTCATAGACATCTTTATGTCTATTTATATCAGCAATGATTAAGTCTGGTTGTAAACTACTAATAATTTCGACACTTGGTTCTTTTCTTGTCCCTACGGAAGTATATTCTCCAATTTGTTCAGCAATTGGACCGATAATACGCTCTGAATCGCCATCATCTGCAATACCAATCGGTGTAATGCCTAGAGAAGCTAAAGAATCAACGAAGGAGTATTCTAACACAACGATACGTTCAGGCTTACCGCTAATTGGTGTTTCCCCCATTTCATGAGAGATGACTCTTTCTTCACCGGATTCTTCCGTTGAGTCATTACCGTTACTGTCACTTGAACCACAAGCAGAAATGATAAAAGCCAACATTGCTACTACTATTATAGACCAAAGAGAAGATGTTTTTTTCATGGACAAATACCTCTTTCCTTATGTATTTTTTTGATATTGATATTCATTCTCAATTATAAGTCGTATATTATATTACGTGGATAATTAAGAACTGTCAATGTATTTTTAAGGGATGTATCAAAGAATGGATTTATCTAGCTTAAAAGGTGTGGAAAATGTTAGCTAAAGCGTGCACATTAGAATACTTACCTGGTCTAGCAGGTAGAAAGATTTCGTTTAAAAGTCGAGGAGCTGCTTTGTTTACTTGTATTGTTTAATTTGTAATTGTGTTAATGTTAATAAAAAGATTAATAAAGGAGTTTAATATAATGATTGAGTTTTGGATAAAACTATTACCACTATTATCATTGATTGTACTTATATTACTTATATCCGATCATTTCCTCAGAAAGTGGCTAGAAATAAATAAGGATAATAAAAAAAGTTATGCAAACCGAATCCACTCATCAGGAATTTTATTAATAGTATTAATTTTTATCTTTATAATCAGCATCTATCATCATTTATCTACAGTCAACACTGGGAATTTACTTATAGTATTTATCATTGTCGCTAGTGGTTTCGATGCGTTCATGCAATGGAAATATCTCCATAATTCAAAAGAATATATCATAACGTTGACAAAAGGGATTCTTTTAATCATTATAGTCTTATTAACTATGCATTTTAACCTTCTTAAGCTCATATTTGAAAATTAGAATTTTTGGAAATAAAAGGAAGGTTTAGTTCAGGCGATAATCAACTTTTATAATAAACTGGTAGCCTAACAAATAAGAACTGCGCTAAAGTGTTGGAAACTATTCAACAAATAAGTGTAGTATTATTATTGCTCTAAACTTATACGAAATAACATAGACAAGATAAAGCTAAAAGGTGTAGCGAAATTATTTTAACTAATGATGTGTGAATGCGGTGTAATTTTAGATATTGGATAAACTGGTTCAAAATGGAATGAAATACACATAAAAGAACAACGAAATCTATAGTCACTGACCTTGAACATTAATCCCCTTGTAAGTATCTGACTACCTCCTGTATTTTATATATTCCTATGACCTTGTGGAAGAACTTCTCACTTTCTTATAAGCTATAAATAGTATAAAATTATCAGAGAAGTAGTAGATATTTTAATCTATAAATAACTATAATAGACTATGATATAATTATAATAGAGATAGAAAAGGTGTGTTCCTAGGTGGCGCCTTATTTTTGTGGTGCGCAGGAGTGTCTACCTTTTGCAAATATAGGGGATAAGGAAGGGTATAATGATCAACAGAGAATCTAAAACAGACGTTATCTTAATTGGTGCCGGAGTTATGAGCGCGACTTTGGGATCATTATTGAAAGAGTTAGCACCGGAATGGGATATCAAAGTGTTTGAGAAACTTGCAAACCCAGGAGAGGAAAGTTCTAACGAGTGGAATAATGCGGGTACGGGGCATTCTGCATTATGTGAGCTTAACTACACAAGCGAAAAACCGGACGGATCCATAGATATTAGCAAAGCTATAAATGTTAATGAACAGTTTCAAGTTTCTAAGCAGTTTTGGTCTTATCTTGTAAACAGCAATCTAATTCGTAATCCACGGGACTTTATCATGCCAATACCTCATATGAGCCTAGTACAAGGAGAAGCAAATGTAACGTTTTTGAAAAAACGTTTTGAAGCGCTATCAAACAACCCTCTCTTTCAAGGTATGGAATTTTCCGATGACATTGAAAAGCTGAAGAAATGGATTCCAGTTATCATGGAAGAGCGCAAATCAAATGAGCCAGTAGCGGCTACAAAAATTGATTCTGGAACGGACGTTAACTTTGGTGCTTTAACACGCATGTTGTTTGACCACTTAAAAAGTAATGACGTCGAAATAAACTACAAACACAGTGTAAAGGATATTAATCGTACGAGTGATGGATTATGGGAAGTGAAAGTACGGAATCTCGATAGTGGTAGTGTTGAAAGGCATACTGCAAAATTCGTCTTTATCGGAGGCGGGGGAGGAAGTATACATTTACTGCAAAAATCCGGTATTCCTGAACGGAAACATATTGGGGGATTCCCGGTAAGCGGTTTATTTATGGTGTGTAACAATCCAGAAGTTGTAGCACAGCATCATGCAAAAGTATACGGAAAAGCGAAGGTGGGTGCTCCACCAATGTCTGTTCCGCATCTTGATACGAGATATATCGGAAATAAAAAATCGTTGTTATTTGGACCATTTGCCGGCTTTACACCGAAGTTCTTGAAAACGGGTTCTATGTTTGATTTATTAACTTCTGTAAAACCATATAATGTCATAACGATGCTAGCAGCAGGCGTAAAAAACGTTTCATTGACAAAATATCTGATTCAGCAGGTTATATCGTCGAAGGAACAGCGCATGGAAGAATTGCGAGAGTTTATTCCGAACGCTAAAAGCGAGGACTGGGATTTAGTAGTTGCAGGTCAACGCGTGCAAGTTATTAAAGATACCGAGTCAGGCGGAAAAGGAACACTACAATTTGGTACGGAGGTTGTAAGTGCTGAGGATGGATCGATCGCTGCATTACTCGGTGCTTCTCCGGGAGCTTCTACAGCTGTTCATGTTATGCTTGAGGTATTAGATAAATGCTTCCCGCAACATATGAAAGAGTGGGAACCAAAAATAAAAGAAATGATTCCTTCTTATGGCTTGTCACTAACAGAAAACCCAGAGCTTTTTGAGGAGACTCATACTCTAACTACGCAGACACTGGGACTTAGCGGGGAAAAGTCGAACTATCGTTAAATGATAGACCGTATAATCAAGTGTTAAAGGCTTAATTCAGACCGAATTAAGCCTTTATTTAATTACCTTTAATCACAGTCAAATACAGAAATAAGCGTTATAAGAGCAATTTCTTCCTAATGACTAATTCTGCTATAGAAAGAGTGAGAATCCAACATAACCAAACAGCTATCGTGTAGGAATTCCCATAGGAGAAATGTAGTGCGTTATGCATAATGGCTACTATGATATAAATAGTCATATTTGCAAAGGATAGAAAGAAGCTTCGCGTCATCCATTGACTATGTATCATCACTTTTCGTCTTTTGATATACAAATATCCGAGTAAAGTTGTTCCAAGCCATAATATGTTTAATGTAAGGAAACCTAAAGTGCTTAGCCACCCCCCAGTTGCAGACAGCGAAACATAGACTCCAGGAATAAAGTTTAAGACAATGGACAGAACATATAGGCGGCCATTCCAACGGTGAAATTTTATAGATTTTGCCCGTATAGATTTTATAATACCTAAAGGTCCAGTAATTAGAGATATAATGGCTAGCATAATATGAACACGAATCATGAGCATCCAAAGAGATTCGTTAGCAAGCAACTGATCCTTTTTCGATATAAACGATGCAAATGTAGGATCTACCATAAAATTCTTTGAAAATGTATGTAACACCCACATCAATGAGATGAATACAACAATTATTCCAATGTTTTTTTTCATATTTTGAACCTCCATAGTAATCGTATGGTTCATGTTAAAGTTCTACAAAACTATCGTTATTTTACTAAACGATGTCCTGTTAGTTTAGATGCAGGTAACATTCGTGCTTTTGCCTCACCGAATATTGTGTCATTGTCGATATTAGCCTTAAATTGTAACGAAAGGCGCATTGGTTTGGTAACTTTCATAGACCACTTTAATTGGTTCCCTTTGTGTGTAAGGTTTTCTAAAGCCACTATATCATTACCTTGTTTACCAGTCCCTGCCAATTTCCCATCTTTCGTAGCGAAATCGAATAAAACGGATAGTTTACCAATTGGAGTAGAAATGATCGTATCCCATGTCCCGTGGATATTGACTTTTTTATTTGTTTGCATGACAGAATCCTCCATAGTTGTTTCGTCGGAATAGTGCAGTTGAGTTTCTTTTGGTATATTTCCAACAGGTTTCCAAACAGTTCCCCTTCTTTCGTAAGCAAATAATTGCTCAACAGCCTGTGCTATACGGGGACCTATCTCACGTTCAACTAGATAAAGGGCTACATCAAGTCCTGAAGTAACTCCACCACCGGTGACGAGATCACCATCATCCACGACACGCGCCTGGACTGGTATTGCATTTGTAGCCTGTAATAGTCCCATCCCCATATGATGTGTTACAGCATGGCGGCTATCTAATAAGCCGTCCATTGCTAAGATAAGAGATCCACCACAAACGGTAGACATTAGGATATCGGGCTTTTTCATTGCTTCGGTTAATAAACGACTTAAATCTGTTTCTGTGGCTTTTTTCAATTTCATTGGGATGGAATCAGCTCCATCATCACCAACTGTCCCTGATGCTCCTGGAAGAAGGATGATTCCTTTATGTGATACATCAAGCTTGTCACTTGCTTGCAAAGTTAGTTGGTTAACGCCACTTGTTACTACTCGCTTACCTTCAGCAGTTACAAGATTTACGGATATTTCCTCATCCGAGTACATTGCAGCAGCGGTAAATACTTCATAAGGAGCAATGACATCTAATAAATCAAACCCATCAAACAATACGATTTGTACATTCATACATATAGCCTCCAGTAATTAAAAATTAGTCTTGCATATAAAGCTGTTAGTTCCACATATGAAGCATAACAACTACGTGTCTCAAAAAAAGCTATAAAAGCATCACAAAACTATCACAACTTGCTTTACAGGCTTGTTACTTTATCGAAAAATGATAAACTTTTATTGAATAGAGGTGGAACATTCATGAAAGAAGTACATACGGTCCTAGTGGTGGATGATGATAGAAGTATAGTTGAATTATTAAGGGACTTTTTGGAGAATGAAGGGTTTCATGTAGTAACAGCGAGCGATGCTTCCCAAGCATTGACAGTTTTCGAACGGCGTAGGATTGATTGCATCATACTTGATATTATGATGCCAGGACAGAATGGATTTGAGTTGTGCAGGCAACTTCGTGAACAGAGTAATGTACCAATATTGTTTCTAAGCGCAAGGAGTGATGATGTAGATAAAATTCGAGGTCTAGCACTCGGGGGCGATGATTATATTGTGAAAACTGCTTCACCAGGAGAAGTTGTTGCGAGGGTGAAAGCTGTATTACGTCGCATCGATACACAGCAGGATATTCAAAAGAAAGTTTTGGATTATGGACGTCTGACACTGGATTTGTCTACAAGAGAAATTTTTATTGAAGGTAAACCGATCTCACTCACACCTAAAGAATATGAACTGCTTCGGCAGTTTGCTGAGCACCCTAAATATGTATTCACATACGACCAGTTATTGGAAAAGTTCTGGGATGGAGTTGGTGATAAGCATACCATACGGGTCCACCTTAGTAGGCTTCGTGAAAAAATTGAAATGGATCCTAATAATCCACAATACTTAATCAACGTATGGGGCATAGGTTACCGTTTTAAAGGAGATTAAAATGAAAACTATTCGTATTCGTAAGTTTACCTTACTCAGCCTGGTTTTCATTTTTCTGTTGCCTTGGTTATTTTTACTGGCTGCACACTATGTGGAAACAAGGACATTTCATTTCGACACAACTAATGCTCAACAAGATGATATCGATGAAACGATTCATCTGATAGAGGCCAACACAGAACGTTGGACGGAATCTGATTGGCAAAGCCAATTAAGAAGTCATTTACAGAATAAGAAATTGGATGTATCAATTCTTTCTGAATACGGCAAAGAGATTTTTCAAACGGAATCTGTTCGAGATCGGACATTTATACAAACAGAGCAGTTTTCTATCCTGCAGAATGGAAACGTAATCGGCAAGGTTATTATTTATCAGTCAAACTCAAGAATGGTTCAGATGATTGCAGCGTTTATTGGCTTAGTGTTAGCTTTTGTTATTGTTGGTCTTGGAATGCGACGATTCATTCTGAAGCCTCTTGAAGAAATGAGTCATCGTGCGCGAAAGATTGCAGAAGGTGATTTTAATGTCCATTTACCAGCTACTAGAATAAAAGAGATTGCAGAGGTTAGTGATGGTTTTCATGTTATGGTTGCTGGTCTAACAGAATCTTCTCAGAAGCAAGAGGAACTTGAAAAGGAACGACGATACTTGATTACTGCTGTAGCACATGATTTACGTACACCGTTATTTGCCTTAAGAGGGTACTTGGATGGGTTAGAACAAGGTATTGCTCAATCACCAGAACAAATTTCAAAATATGTGGCTGTTTGCAAGGAAAAGTCAGCACAATTGGACCGTTTGGTAGAGGATCTATTTACGTTTACAAAGATGGAATATATTGAGTTGCAACTTAACGAAAATACGGTTGACTTTGTACAAGTTCTAAAGCAGTCAATCAATAGTTTGAGTCCGCAAGCAAAACAAAAGAACATTTCGATAGTAGAAAGTAACGTTGCAAATGAGTGTTTGGTCATTGGTGATGCATACTTGCTAGAAAGAGCGATAAATAACTTATTAGATAATGCAGTTAGACATACATCCGTTAACGGAAAGATAATAATAGAGTGCTATAAGGAAAGCAATAAAGTAATCTTTTCGATTCAAGATACTGGTAAAGGATTTACTTCTGAGGAACAAAGACATGTTTTTGATCCACTGTATCGAGGTGAGGAATCAAGAAGTCGTTCGACTGGAGGAGCTGGATTAGGTTTAACCATTTCACATCGAATCGTTCGAAAACACCGAGGGGACCTTGAGGTAGGAAATCATTCGGAGGGTGGTGCTCGTGTAACAGGCTGGATACCCTTGGCGAATAATTCTTCCATCTAGTACTAGAAAACAACCTATTACAGATGCACATGAAAAACGCTGAAACAAGTAAATGTCTACAACACTCACTTGTTTCAGCTGCATTTTTCTAAGCTTATTTTTCACCTAAATAAATCAAAATTGCGTCTCGTAAAAACTCTGTTCCACCTTTGACAACCTTATCATAATAAGCAGCGAAACGCTCATCCGCAACGTACATTTCAGCTAGACCTGCATGAGCTTCCTTGGAGTAGGTCGGCCAAGAGTACATAAGCCAAGCTTTATGCTTTGCAGCTAGTTCCTGTGCCAGATCGGATGCAGGATCCCCAGTTTCATATGCCTTTTCAAGTAGCACAAATATTTCTTCTCCCAATTTAGTCATAGCCTGGTAGTCCTCTTGAGACATTCCCCTCATTTTAGCGTTGCTTGCATCAACAGTATCATCGCCATACTTCTCACGAATTTCTTCCCCGTATTTTTGTTCGTTTTCCGAAATCATTTTTTCCTTAAACACATCAAATTTTTCTTGATCCGTCATTTGAATCTCTCCTTTCATATGTTGAAGTGTCTTATCAATCGTCGTAATCATGTTATCGATTTTCAGGCGTTTCTCAAGCAACATTTTTCGATGTAACCCTAACGCCTCGTGTCGGTCAAACGATGGACTATTGATCACTTCTTTAATTTTTTTTAAAGGGAAGTCAAGTTCCCGAAAGAATAAGATTTGTTGTAAAACCTCTAGATCGTCATCTGAATAAAGACGATAGCCGGATTCCGTTGACTCTTCTGGAGACAATAATCCGATCTCATCATAATGGTGAAGGGTACGTACGCTAATGCCAACTAAATCGGCAACTTCTTTAACCTTTCTTTTCATCACATTGACCTCCTTTCCATACTCACTATAAACTATTACGTAACGTTAGAGTCAACAGGGAGAAAAAAGTTTTTGAGAAGGGTAGAGTAGTCTACATACACTTTGCTAAACAGGATCTATAGATGGAAGGTCGTTTAGTCGTGTTCAATTTGAATTCCCATGTTTCTCGCTGTACCTGAGATAACTTTCATAGCACTTTCCACACTAGTCGTATTTAAGTCTGGAAGTTTAATTTCAGCGATTTTCCTAAGCTGTTCTTGTGTAATAGTCCCAACGGTTTCAATACTTGGCCTGGCAGCTCCTTTTTGAATTCCTGCATACTGTTTTAGTAAAAATGACGAAGGTGGAGTTTTCAATTTCACATCAAATGTCCGGTCTTCATATACCGTTATCTCCGCGGGGATAATTTGTCCTAATTGTCCCTTTGTCATGTCGTTATATTTATTACAAAATTGCAGAAGGTTAATACCGGTTGGGGCCAAGTCTTTTCCAACTTTTGCGGGATTTGCTTTCCCGGCTTCAATTGCTAATTTTATTTTCCTTTTTATTTTTTCCATGTTTATTCCCCCTTTCGTTTTGATTGCTCCACCTTATAAGGGAGTATATTGTCTAACGTAACGTGAGAGTCAAGGGATAATTTGGCATGTGAAAATAGAAATCATTAAAGCAATGTATCTGATTTCTGTAGACAGCCACTTTAACTATAAATACTACTGGGGAATCGGAGGCAGTTTGTTATCTACGGTTTATAAAAATTTTAGAGTTTGTTTAGAAGGTATTAATAAATTTCATGTAACTTTAGAGTGTGAAGAAAACCTTTTAGGAAGGTAGACTAATAATTCGGGGTGTGAAAGTATTGAAATGTATAAAAAGTTGGTGGATATTATTTATTATATCTTTGGCAGTAACAATTCCTTTTGTAGCCCCATATTTATCACTAGATCCCGCTAACAGCCGTGTACCCATTTCAACAGGATCCATACAATTTTCTCTTTTAGTTGCTCATATTGTATCAGCATGTATTGCATTATTAACGGGTTTTGGTCAATTTATAGATCGCTTACGAATAAAGGCACCCAAAGTCCATCGTTATATTGGAAGGATATATGTGATAAGTGTCTTTATAAGTGGGATACTTGCATTAGTGTATATAAGCTATATCGAAAACTTTTCGAAGGCCATTTCTTTTCTCGTATTAGCTGTATTATGGCTTTTTACCTGTTGGAAAGGGTATCGTAGTGCAATACGAAAAAAATATGATGACCACCGAAAATGGATGATTCGTAGTTTTGGCATCACGTTAGTAGCTGTAAGCGGAAGGTTAGTAGTGCCAATATTGCTATTAATCTACTACACGGCAAATGGATTTTCCCTACCTGATGGGAGAGAGCAAATGATTGAAGAAGCGCTAAATGTTAACATTTGGGTAGGGATGATTATTAATTTTATAATTATAGAATGGGTAATGCGTAAAAAATAGGAGAAAGAGATCACCAAAAGTGTGAACTGTGTTATAGAAGTATCTCATTCCAATTGAAAGAGATACTTCTATATATTAATGCCATTGATAATAAAATCCTTGAAAAGCTTCGTATATTATTAGTTAATCCATTTCACAACATCATCAAAAGGTCGTCGTGTTTTTGGCCGAGGATCTTGCATACGATAACCGAAGGCAGCCATAACAGAAATGCTAAAATGGCCATTCTCTAATAATCCCTCATCATCTAACAGTTGATTCATTTTTTCAATATGAAATCCTTCGATAGGACAGGAGTCAATTCCGATTTGGGCAGCAGTAGTCATCATATTTGCTAGAGCTATGTATGTTTGTTTTGATGCCCAATCATATAAGGGACGATCTCCATCGAGTAAGTTAAAATCCTCCCGTTGGAATTCTTCCACACGTTCTAAAAACTTCTCTAACAATTCTTCTGGAAATTGGGATACATTTCGTAAATGATCCTTTAAATATTCCGAATGATATACCGTGTCAAGTTTCGTTCGAGCCAAAAAAATCACAAAATGACTAGCATCAGGAAGTTTGCTAAAAGCTCCCCATGATGTTTGTTTTATTTTTTCACGAAGCTCTGGATTTTGAACGACAACAAAGCGCCATGGTTCGAATCCGAATGAGCTTGGCGATAACCTACCTGTTTCCAAAATAAAGTGAAAGTCTTCATCAGAAATCTGTTTATCTGGGTCAAATTCTTTCGTGGCATGTCTAAAATGGAATGCATCCATAATTTCTTGTTTCAACATATCTTTATCACGCATAAGTGTCACTCCTTTTTCTATATGTTACATAATATTAGTACGGTTTATTTTAATCAATCTATCAGCTTGATAAGGTATGCATTTCCCCATATCATCTACATGTACATATATTTTTACACATATGCATTTTAGGCCCAAGATAAGCGATTTTTCAAACGCAATACGTTTTTAAAGTATATTTATTTTAGAATATGTACCTTTGTATTAGATTTTATGCTAGTTTAATTAAGAGAGTTTGTTTTTATCGATTTCGTAAAGGCTCTCATATTTCTTTACACAAAAGAATGGAGGCTATGGATTTTATGGATACGTTGCCGAGTTGTCCAAAGTGTAGTTCAGCATATACTTATGAAGATGGAAGTCTTATCGTTTGCCCAGAATGTGGTCATGAGTTTACTTTAGAGGCAGATACAGAAAATAGCGAACAAAGTAAGGTTATTAAAGACGCAAATGGGAATGAATTAACTGATGGTGATACTGTTACGGTACTTAAAGACCTGAAAGTAAAAGGAAGTTCATCAGTTATAAAAATGGGTACAAAGGTAAAAGGGATTCGATTAGTTGAAGGAGATCATGATATTGATTGCAAGATTCTTGGATTAGGTGCCATGAAATTAAAATCTGAATTTGTTAAGAAAGTATAATGAGAAGAGGAAGAGAACGTCTGAAATAATAAAACTCAAGAGTCTGTCATTGAAAAAATAAAACAAAGCAGACTCTCAAAATATTTTTCCAATGTAAATTTTTATATTGCTTTCTTTCAATTATGGAACAGCCCTCTTCCTCTTAGATTTGCGGAAACAGGCTCTTTTCCTATTTCACGTGCCCATATAGATAACTGACCAATATGGTGTGTTTCATGAACAATGACATGACGTATGATCTCTCCGTGTGGACATTCCATTACTCGGCGCCTGATAGGTTCGTCTCTAGAGCTAATCGGTTCAACATTGAAATCAGTTTCCGAAAGTGTCTGAGAATCCATTTCATTTGTCCAAGATGTCACAAACGGCTTCACTTTTTCATGGTATTGACTTGAAATATTTTTTACTTTTTGTAAGCTAGCATATTCCTCAAACGATGGTTCCTCAGGTACTGGTTCACCTCGCAAACCTAAGATCCACATATATTCCACATCTACAATGTGAAACAGGGTATGTAGGATACTGCCGAACCCACCGACTCGCTTCTTTAGTAGTTCTTTCTCTGGTATGTCTTCGCACCATGTGAACCAATCATCACGAACTTGCCAGTTATATTCAAATAGTTTCATCATAGCTAAAACCTCCAAATGTTTAGTATATAAACTCTTCTAAACTTTTCGACAGAAGTCCCAAAAACCCTTTATTTTTTAGCTAGGTTTTAGAGAGATCTAATGCCCTTAAATTAAACCAACACCATTTTGTGCACCTCACAAGTAATCCGTTAATAAATTTAGTACCTTTTTCATTTCAAAATTGCTTTACAGTCTTATGATATTTTTTGTTTATAATACAATATATAATGGCTTTTAAATGCTGAATAAATTAGGATGTTAGATGATAGCAACTTCCGGTTGCATTGTATTGCAACTACAATTATCTTTACTTTTCATACCAGGTTTAATAATAATGAATTATACATTCCAGAAAGGTGACTACAGAAATGATTTTTGGAGAAAAGTTAAAAAATGAGCGAAAAAATAAAGGTTGGTCTCAAGAAGAATTAGCAGACAAACTTTTTGTAAGTCGACAGTCCGTTTCAAAATGGGAAAACGGTCAGAATTACCCAAGCATTGAAATTATTATAAAGGTAAGTGATCTTTTTGGTGTGACAATTGATGAATTATTAAGGAGTGATGAGGAATTGACAGAGAAAGTGATTAACGATAGCAAGCAATTAGCGTATCCCAGGTTAAAATTTATGTTTGATGTTATATTTTTAATAGGTATTGCACTCTTGATTATCAAACTAGGTGCTTTGGCTCTAAATAAAATTACTGCTTTAGATTTTACTTTTTATAGTGGGTCGTTTTTTTGGAGCTTTGGACCTTTAATTTTAATGGTTGGTGCAGGAATCGGTTCAGGTATAGTTAAAGATAAATATAAAGAAGATTAAATTATTGCAAGGGGTTCCGTATTTTGTATTATTTGCCTACTTAACAGTCTTTGTTGTAATTGGAGCGATTGTTCTATTCCTTATTTATGTATTCATTATTAATCTCTTTATTAAACTAGTATTCTGAAGTATTCTCTAACCATATATTCTATATGAAGTGGGAGTATTCTAAATTACAGGAGGTTAGGTCTTGTGAATCATTTACGGAAAAAATCTTTTCGAATTTGCTACTTTGTTATAACAGGTTTGACTGTTTGGTATTTAACAGTTCCATTTGCTAGTGGTCTTAGAGAAGAACCATCAGAAGGCTTTGTCTATCCTCAGTTTTTTTTGTTTTTGGTTATTTGGGTAATAGGCCTGTTAATTCACTTTAGGTACTTTTGGACTGGAATAATTGTTTCAGTAATCCCTATTGTATGTTTTTATCCTATTTTTAAATTAATTATGGCTTTTCTTTAAAGAAAATAGCATTATGTATTCTATTCATAGATCTTCATGTAATAATTGTTCGTAGAGAACCTCTAGTGAATAGAAAGCGACTTTAGGGGCTCGGAAGCAACTGAAAAAATTCCTCAAGAAGAGATTTAACGACAATTAAATGAGGAGGTAAATTTTGAAAAAAGTTATTATTATTTCCCTTATTTTAATCATAGGGATTATAGGAATTATTTTCATGTATCCTAAGAAAAAATTATTTGAAGAGGCTATTTTATTGAATGTAGAAGAAATTACTTCGATTGAGATTGCGCATAATGATACAGAAGTTACGATAAGTGATCCAGATGAAATAGAAAAAATTATGGATAATTTTTCTGAATTAGAATTAAAGGAAACCAATTCTTTAGACGGTTTCGAAAAAACATATTGGATCACCATAAAGGAAAATAATTCGAAGGCATACGGATTAACTGTGCATGATAATAAGCAATTACACACCTTTAGTTACGAAGATAATCAGCAACAAGAATTTACTATTATAAATAAGAAGGATTTTGATCTTAGCAAACTAAACGAGTATGTAAATTAAAAAGAATGTTCGTGTTAAATAATAGAAAAAATGGATGTCTTTAAACCCTTATAAAAGGAGGATTTAAAGACATTTGTGACCGTCAAGTAAAATGTTACAGTTTTTGCTGATTAATTTGTTACACTTTCCTGCCCGAAGATGTTCTTTCGATGCTTCATTCGATAACTGTCACCGTTTAAATGTATTATTTCAACTCGGTG
>NZ_JBHUMI010000044.1:0-66346 GCF_042684965.1 Ornithinibacillus salinisoli | reverse complement strand
TCGTGTATGTCTGGTAGCGATAGCGAGAAGGTCACACCTGTTCCCATACCGAACACAGAAGTTAAGCTTCTCAGCGCCGATGGTAGTTGGGGCATTGCCCCTGTGAGAGTAGGACGTCGCCAGGCAATGTTGAAAGAGCTAAGTCACACAATAAGTTGTGCTTAGCTTTTTTTGTGTTCTCCATATATAATTGAAATGGATAAAGATGGATTCTCGACTAGTACAGGAGGGGAAGAAATGGATAATATTGTATTAACTACGGAAAGACTAATATTAAGAGAAATGACGACAGATGATGTTGATAAATTAATGGAAATATTCTCTGACCCAGAGGCTATGAAGTATTACCCTTCAACCAAAAACAAAGAACAAACAATCGATTGGATTAACTGGACTTTAAATAATTATGCTAAATATGGTGTAGGACTCTGGATTGTAGAAGATAGAGAAACAGGAGACTTCCTTGGACAATGTGGAATCGTACCTCAAGAAGTAGACGGTGTTACAGAAATGGAGATTGGCTATCTCTTTGCGAAACGTGTATGGGGAAATGGCTATGCAACAGAAGCAGCATCAGCTTGTAAAAATTACGGCTTTGAAAAATTAAAATTGAAAAAAATAATCTCTTTACCTGATGTAAATAATATCCCATCTACAAGAGTAGCTGAACGGATCGGTATGGAAGTTGAAAAGAAAATTGTAAAATGGGGAAAGGAAGTTAGCGTGTACTCTATATTAAAATAACTACTATATTTTTTAGGTAGGAAGCGTGTTAGATCTACTCTTTCAAAACTAATATGTATCAACAGAGAATCTACTATATTGTTTAGGGGTTGCGATTAGATAGGATTTATTAAAAATACAGAAAAAGATGGAGGACATTGTCCAGTCCTCCATCACGGAAGAAATTCAATCGAATAGGGTCTCTTTGTCCATATCTGTTAAAAAAGAAAACATCTCCTTAATTTGTGACTCTGTATTTCTTCTTTCAGATAGCTGAGGTAAATCATCCTTAGCAAAAAACTGAACATCATTTGTTTCCATTCCGACTGATGCATTTCCTTTAATAATATTACAACGAAAAAAGCATTTATAATAATGGTAAGGTTGTGGAGGATGAGGATGATGGTTATTATCAAAAAAAGCTAGTAGTTTAACAGCTTTTACATCAAATCCAGCCTCTTCCATTATCTCTTTCTCACAGTTTTCAGCAGCGGATAAGCCTACTTCACAAAACCCACCAGGTAATGACCATTTATTATCCATTTTTTCTTTAACCAATAATATTTTATTGTCTTGGAATACAACTCCACGAACATCAATTTTCGGAGTTTGGTACCCTTTTTCGGTAGCAAACAAGTCATGTATCTTTTCAAAACTCAATTCGGAGTGATTTGCCATTATTTCCGCACTAATCTCTCTTAATTCTTCATATCTTTCTATATCGTACTTATCCTTTGAGAAGCTTAGACCAGATTGCGCTAGTGCTTGTATTCGAATAGCCCAATCCAACCATTTCTTAGTCATAATTAAAACACCTCTTCCATTCAAGAAAATCACAAAACTAATAGGAGTGTTGACAAAAAAATTACATATTCACTTCTTATCTTCTTCTTAATATTGTAAACTAATAATAGAAATTAAAGAAGGAGGTTTACAAAATGGAACAGTTTATGAATACTATGATAGATGATAACTTTCTTCTTATTATTGTACGGGTACTTATAGCATTAGTTTTATCTGGATTAATTGGCTTTGAAAGGGAATTGAAAAATCACTCTGCAGGTTTTCGGACTCATATATTAGTGGGAGTAGGATCTTGTTTAATGATGGTGTTATCTCTTTTTGGTTTTGAGGCATTTATTGATGCACATGACAATGTTCGATTTGATCCAGCTCGGATACCATCCTATGTCATAAGTGGAATCGGGTTTTTAGGAGCCGGTACGATTATGGTTTATGGTGGAACAATACGTGGCTTAACTACCGCAGCATCTATATGGACCGTTGCAGGTATAGGATTAGTTGTTGGAGCGGGAATGTATGCTACAGCATTGTTTACAACAGTAGTAATTTTGTTAAGCTTAGCCTTCCTAAATAACTTTGAGAATCTATTTACGAAAGGTCATAAATCACAGGTAATCGAAATCGTAGCTCTTCCTGGATTAGCTATTAATAACGTTGTATCTGTATTTGAAAAATATAATTTATCCATTAAGAAGGTTGAAATTGTGAAAGTGGAAAATGATCTAAGGAGTATTTTTATAAAAATTGAACGGGATAAAGAACTGAACCATATATCCTTATTCGAAGAGCTATCAACAATTAGTTACGTAAAAAATATTAGTGAGAGAACTTAATAACGAAAGAACGAAACCGTGCCTATGTGTGCGGTTTTTCTGTCCTATACGTGTTTTTATTTATATTATTTTGTCTAGAATAAGAAGGAGTAACATAGTTGGCATTATTCCAGTTTTACAGTATAATAAATGCATAGTCAAAGATAGTCAAAGTCAAAAGGTTGTATTGGAATAGGAATACTCTGGCTGTTCAACGGGAATAAGGAGGTAAAAAATGAGTAACATATCCGACATAATCGAACAATACTTGAAAAAAATACTGCAGTCCAAAGGGCAGGATGTCATAGAAATCAAACGAAGTGAAATTGCTGATCAATTCCAATGTGTACCTTCACAAATAAATTATGTGATTAACACCCGTTTCACAATGGAAAAAGGGTATATTGTAGAGAGTAAGCGAGGTGGAGGTGGGTATATCCGGATAATAAGAATTAAGCATCAAGATAAATCGGAATTAATTGATGAAATTATAAGGCTTATTAACCCCACCGTTACACAACAAGCATCTATCGATGTTTTAGAAAGACTGATGGATGAAAATCTTTTAACAGAACGAGAAGCGAAGATCATGGTAAGTGCTATCGATCGGAATACGTTAGGGTTAAAATTACCAATTCGTGATGAGGTTAGGGCGCGTGTACTAACAGCAATGCTTACAACATTAAAGTATTTAAACAAGTAGTATGCCATACATATCAACTATTGATTACGTTGATAATGGTTAAATCTTTATAAACAGAATGCATCATAAAGTATTTTTTATAAAGGGGGATTAAAAAGTGCAATGCCAAGAATGTCAAAAGCGACCAGCTACCTTGCACTTCACTCAAGTTATCAATGGTAATAAGACAGAGGTTCAGTTATGTGAAGTGTGTGCAAAAGAAAAAGGGTATATGTCATATCCTGAAGAAGGGTATTCCCTTCACAATTTATTGACTGGTTTATTTAATTTCGATTCTTCACAAGTGAAAAATGCTCAAGGTACGCAATTTCAGCAAATGAAAGAATTGCAGTGCTCCAAGTGTAATATGACATTTTCTGAATTTAAGCGGGTCGGGAAATTTGGTTGTGCAGAATGTTACCACACCTTTGCAACGCATCTTGATCCGATTTTCCGACGTGTTCATAGTGGAAACACAAAACATCATGGAAAGATCCCTAAACGAAAGGGTGGAAGCTTGCATTTAAAAAAGCAAGTTGATACGTATAAGGCAGAACTACAAAATTTGATTGTTAATGAGGCCTTTGAGGAAGCAGCTACTGTTAGAGATAAAATTAGAGAAATAGAATTGAAAATTAGAAATAAAGAAGCGGGTGAGGATATATGACACTCCAACACTTTATGAATGAGGCGATTAGTCCGTGGATGAGAGAAGACGGTCCAGATAGTGATATAGTTTTGAGTAGTAGAATTCGCTTAGCTCGGAATTTTGCAGACAAAAGATTTCCGATCATAGCAGAAGTAGATGAATTAGAGGGAATTCGTGACTTCTTTCAAAAGGAGTACGAGCATGCATCCTTTCAAGACCATGATGAATTTGAGTTTTTTTCCATCAAAGATTTATCAGCAATTGAAAAACGTGTCCTTGTAGAAAAGCATTTAATTAGCCCTTTACTTGCTAAAAATGCAGATTCCTCGGCAACGATGATATCAAAAAATGAACAGGTATCAGTAATGATTAATGAAGAAGATCATATTCGTATGCAGCTTTATTTTCCAGGATTCCAACTATCGAAGGCATTAACAAAAGCATTTGAATTTGACGATTGGTTAGAGGAAAAAATTAATTTTGCATTTGATGAGACAAAAGGGTATTTAACTAGCTGTCCAACAAACGTAGGAACAGGAATGAGAGCCTCCGTGATGATGCATTTACCTGCTCTTGCTTTAACGAAACAAATCAATCGAATGATGCCAGCTATTAATCAATTCGGTCTTGTTGTCAGAGGTATTTATGGGGAAGGAAGTGAGGCGATTGGAAATCTCTTTCAAATTTCCAATCAAATTACACTTGGAAAAACAGAAGAAGATATCATTGAGGATTTACAGAGTGTCGTACAGCAGTTAATAGAGCATGAACGAAAAGCAAGAACGAGGTTAATGGAGCAATCTGCTACGAAGTTAGAAGATCGAATCTATCGCTCATTAGGCGTTTTGAAATATAGTAGAATCATCGAATCAAAAGAAGCAGCAATATGTCTATCAAATGTTCGACTAGGAATCGATTTAGATATCATAAAAAATATATCACGTAATATACTTAATGAATTAATGGTATTAACACAACCTGGTTTTCTCCAACATTATGCTAAAGAAACGTTGTCAGCAAATGAACGTGATGTGTTACGAGCAACCCTAATAAGGGAAAGGCTACAATTAGAAGAGAAATAGGAGGAAAAGCTATATGATGTTTGGACGTTTTACAGAAAGAGCACAAAAGGTATTAGCATTATCCCAAGAAGAAGCCGTTCGTCTTGGACATAATAATATAGGTACAGAGCATATTTTACTCGGGCTTGTTCGTGAAGGGGAGGGAATCGCAGCAAAAGCATTAGAGTCATTAGGTTTAGAAGTACCGAAAATTCAAGAAGAAGTTGAGAAACTAATCGGCGTTGGAAAACAACCAATGCAAACGATTCATTATACGCCAAGAGCTAAAAAAGTTGTGGAACTTTCACAGGATGAAGCTAGAAAGTTAGGGCATTCCTATGTTGGAACAGAGCATATATTACTAGGTTTAATTCGTGAAGGGGAAGGTGTAGCTGCTCGTGTTCTAAATAATCTCGGTGTTAGTCTAAATAAAGCAAGACAACAAGTACTCCAACTTTTAGGCAGTAATGAGTCCCAGTCTGGTAGACAAGGGCGTGGGCAGGCATCAAGTGCCAATACTCCAACTCTTGATTCTTTAGCAAGAGATTTAACTGCCAGTGCAAAAGAAGGAAATGTAGATCCTGTTATTGGGCGTAATAAAGAAATCGAGCGTGTTATTCAAGTATTAAGCAGACGTACGAAAAATAACCCTGTATTAATCGGAGAACCTGGTGTTGGAAAAACAGCGGTTGCGGAAGGATTGGCTCAACAGATTGTCAATAATGAAGTACCTGAAACCTTACGTGATAAACGCGTAATGACTTTGGATATGGGGACCGTTGTTGCTGGGACAAAATACCGTGGTGAATTTGAAGACCGCTTAAAAAAAGTAATGGAAGAAATTCGCCAAGCGGGGAATATCATCTTATTTATTGATGAATTACACACGTTAATTGGTGCAGGTGGAGCAGAAGGTGCAATTGATGCTTCAAATATCTTAAAACCTTCCCTTGCCCGTGGTGAACTTCAATGTATTGGAGCGACTACCCTGGATGAGTACCGTAAATATATTGAAAAAGATGCTGCATTGGAACGAAGATTCCAACCTATTCAAGTAGATGAGCCATCCGTAGAAGAAACCATTCAAATATTAGGTGGTTTACGAGATCGTTATGAAGCACATCATCGTGTAACGATTACAGATGAGGCAATTGAAGCTGCCGCAACTTTATCCGATCGCTATATTACCGATCGATTTTTACCAGATAAAGCAATTGATTTAGTTGATGAAGCAGGGTCAAAAGTTCGGTTACGTTCATACACAGTTCCACCGAATCTGAAAGAATTAGAAGAAAAGCTAGAAGAAGTTCGTAAAGAAAAAGATGCCGCTGTTCAATCACAGGAATTCGAAAAAGCTGCTTCGTTACGTGATTCAGAACAACGGTTACGGGAGCAACTGGATACGACCAAAAATGCTTGGAAAGAAAAACAGGGTCAAGAAGATTCGCAGGTTAATGTAGAAGATATTGCTAGTGTTGTGTCTATATGGACCGGTGTACCTGTTTCGAAGTTAACAAAAGATGAAAGCGAGCGTCTATTAAATTTAGAAAATGTCTTGCATGATCGAGTTATTGGCCAGGCTGAAGCTGTGAAGGCTGTTTCCAAAGCTATTCGTAGGGCACGTGCTGGGCTGAAGGATCCGAAACGTCCAATCGGTTCGTTTATTTTCCTAGGACCTACAGGAGTAGGGAAAACAGAACTGGCGCGGGCTTTAGCAGAAGCGATGTTTGCAGATGAAGATGCCATGATACGTATCGATATGTCGGAGTATATGGAAAAACACTCCACTTCACGATTAGTTGGTTCCCCTCCAGGTTATGTTGGGTATGATGAAGGTGGTCAATTAACGGAAAAAGTTCGAAGAAAACCGTATTCTGTAGTACTCCTTGATGAAGTGGAGAAAGCACATCCAGAAGTGTTTAACATTTTGTTACAAGTGCTAGAGGATGGTCGTTTAACGGATTCAAAAGGAAGAGTTGTTGATTTCCGAAACACCGTACTAATCATGACTTCCAATGTTGGAGCAAGCGAGTTAAAACGAAATAAATATGTTGGATTTAACCTGGATGAAGAAGGTAAAGAATACAACGATATGAAAAAGAAAGTATTGGACGAATTGAAAAAAGCATTCCGTCCTGAATTCTTAAATCGTATAGACGAATCAATAGTCTTCCATTCATTAGAGAAGAAACATATGAAAGATATTGTTACGTTAATGGTTAAACAACTTCAAAAACGCTTGAAAGGTCAAGATATTGAATTCACATTGACTGATAAGGCAATTGATAAAATTGCTAGTGAGGGATTTGATCCAGAGTATGGGGCAAGACCATTACGTCGTTCCATACAAAAAAATGTAGAAGATTTAATGTCTGAAGAATTATTAAAAGGTACGATCTCTATTGGTCAAAAAGTAAAAATAGGCTTGAATAATAAAGGTGAATTTACCATCCTACCTTAAGAAATAAATATTTATGAAAATAAAGTTCTAAAAAACTAGAAAGGGCGGCCACCTTTCTAGTTTTTCCTTATTCTACAATTTTTTTAATTCATGCTACAATTTCACTATGTGGCAAAAATAAGGAAAAAAGAAAATGAATTGATAGATGTCTGTAACTTTTATGTTACGTTCATCGTATATAATAGAGTTAAGGGGAAGGGTTGGATTCTAGGTGGCAAAACGAAAAACGAAATATGTCTGTCAGGATTGTGGATATGAATCTGCAAAATGGATGGGAAAATGCCCAGGTTGTCATAACTGGAATACATTAGTAGAAGAAATAGAGGCATCAAACACAAGAAGTAGACAAACATTTAGTGGAGTAACTACATCTGGGAGTAAACCAGAAAAAATCACAACAATAGAATCACAAAAAGAGCCCCGAATTACAACTAACTTGAATGAATTCAATCGTGTTCTAGGTGGCGGAATTGTACCAGGTTCACTAGCACTAATTGGAGGAGATCCGGGAATTGGAAAATCAACACTACTTCTCCAGGTATCCTCTCAATTGGCAGATAAATCGTTACCTGTTCTTTATATTTCAGGTGAGGAATCAACAAGACAAACGAAACTACGTGCAGATCGACTAGGTGTTAAATCTGATTTACTGTATGTGTTATCTGAAACAAATTTATTGGATATCACAAATCAAATTGAGCAATTAAATCCTTCCCTAGTCATTATTGATTCCATTCAAACGATTTTTCGTGAAGAGGTCACTAGTGCACCGGGGAGTGTATCGCAGGTGCGTGAGTGTACGAGTGAATTAATGCGTATTGCCAAAACGAGTGGTATTCCAATTTTTATTGTTGGACATGTAACAAAAGAAGGAGCAATTGCGGGGCCAAGGTTATTGGAGCATATGGTCGATGCGGTGCTATATTTTGAAGGCGAAAGACACCATACGTACCGAATATTGCGAGGGGTAAAGAACCGATTTGGTAGTACGAATGAAATGGGCATTTTTGAAATGAAGGAAGAGGGATTACGAGAGGTGATGAACCCTTCCGAAATATTTTTAGAGGAACGGTCTCAAGGGGCTTCAGGGTCAACTGTAGTAGCTTCCATGGAAGGGACAAGACCTGTGTTAGTTGAAATCCAAGCACTTATTGCACCTACTAGCTATGGGAACCCACGTAGAATGGCTACGGGAATTGATCAAAATCGGGTACCGCTATTAATGGCCGTACTTGAAAAACGGGTGGGATTAATGTTACAAACTTCAGATGCATACATTAAAGTAGCGGGAGGAGTTAAACTAGATGAACCTGCAATTGATCTAGCGATTGCGGTTAGTATAACGTCAAGCTTTCGAGATCAACCAACAAGACCCGATGATATCTTCATTGGTGAAGTTGGCTTAACAGGTGAAATCAGGCGCGTATCTCGTATTGAACAGCGGGTACAGGAAGCAGCAAAGCTTGGGTTTAAACGTGTAATATGTCCACAAAACAACTTAGATGGTTGGTCTGTTCCAGAGGGTGTTCAAGTAATTGGAGTAAAATCAGTAAAAGAAGCTTTGGAAACTGGTTTAGCGAGATAAATGGACTACTAGATCATGAGAAAATTGTCGAAAATTAACTAAAATAAATTGACAACAGTATATTAGTGTGATAGAATTTTTCGTTTACACAATTGAATGTTTGTAGGACCTATGCTATTATTTAGGTTATACCATCTTTTAATTTGAAAATAATGGTTATTATTTTAATGAATAGGTAATAATAATGGATAGGAGGTGAGGGTGGTGCTGAAAAAAATAGTACATCTGTTTTTTATCATAACAGGCGGTACCATTGGGTATTTATATATACCAGATATTATTCATTTGTTAAATTTTACTGATGCAGCATGGGTGGCATCCCCGTATTTAGGATCTGTTTTAGGTGCAATAATATTATTTTTCCTTTCGTATTGGATAGCAGATTATATAGTAGATTTTTTAAGATGGGTCGAAGAAGGCCTTGTAAAAATACCTGTGGGTGATCTGCTTTTTGGTAGTTTAGGATTAATTATCGGTCTTGTTATTGCTTATTTAGCAAATATACCATTACAAACTATCGATATTGAGTTTGTATCTAAAGTGATTCCGTTATTTATTACTATTTTATTAGGATATTTTGGTTTCCAAGTAGGTTTCAGACGACGTGATGAATTTGTGAATTTATTAAATATAAATAAAAAAGAACGAGACAAAAAACGAGCAAGTACAGATCAGGAAAACAGTGATTTACTTATTCCAAAGCCTAAAATCCTAGATACAAGTGTTATTATTGATGGAAGAGTAGCTGATATTTGTCAAACAAGTTTCTTAGAGGGAACTATTATTATTCCTCAGTTTGTGTTAGGGGAACTGCAACATATTGCCGACTCATCCGATGTTTTGAAGCGGAACAGAGGACGGCGAGGATTAGACGTATTAAATCGTATCCAAAAAGAACTTCCAGTGAAGGTTGAAATCTATGAAGGTGATTTCGAGGATATTCCTGAAGTTGATAGTAAGTTGATTAAGTTAGCAAAAGTAATTAACGGTATAGTAGTAACAAATGATTTTAACTTAAATAAAGTTTGTGATTTACAAGGTGTTTCCGTATTAAATATTAATGATTTGGCAAATGCAGTCAAACCAGTTGTATTGCCTGGTGAAGAGTTAATGGTTCAAGTTATTAAAGACGGAAAAGAGCAAAACCAAGGGATTGCGTATTTGGACGATGGAACAATGATCGTTGTAGAAGAAGGTAGAAATTATATCGGTAAAACGATTGAAGTACTTATAACTAGTGTCTTACAAACTTCTGCCGGTCGAATGATCTTCGCCAAACCAAAATTACTTGAAAAAGCATTGTAAAAAGGGTATAACTTATAGTGGATATAAAAAGTGATAACAGTTAATGTTATCGCTTTTTGTTATAATAATACAATAGTTATTTATAAGGCTATTTTCACATAGTTTGTTGCTATATTGGTAAAACCTGTTGTTACTAAGCGGTTTATATCAATTATTAACAAGTATTCATAATCTAGAAAAGCAACATGCTTAAAAACAGCTAGTACAAATTAAATCTTCTTGAAGGGAAGGATTCAATTATGGCAAATGAAGTTCGAGTTCGCTATGCGCCAAGTCCAACTGGACACTTACATATTGGGAATGCGCGTACAGCCCTCTTTAATTATCTATATGCAAAACATTTTGATGGAAAGTTTATTATACGTATTGAAGACACAGACGATAAAAGAAATGTAGAAGGTGGAGAAGAAAGTCAGTTAAAGTTTCTAAAATGGCTTGGCGTAAATTGGGACGAGGGTGCTGATGTTGGTGGCGAATATGGTCCTTATCGTCAAATGGAACGACTAGAGATCTATCAAAAATACATTGATGAATTACTAGAACGAGGATTAGCATATAAGTGCTATATGACTTCAGAAGAATTAGAGCGGGAACGTGAAGAACAATTAGCCAATGGTCAAACACCGAAGTATTCTGGAGCGCATCGTGATTTAACCGGTGAGCAAATTGCTGCGTTTGAAGCAGAAGGAAGAAAACCTAGTATCCGCTTCCGTGTACCTGAAAACAAGACATATGTATTTAATGATATTGTCCGTGACAATATTACGTTTGAATCTGCTGATTTTGGAGATTGGGTAATCGTGAAGCAAAATGGCATTCCAACATATAATTTCGCAGTAGCAATTGATGACCATTTAATGCAGATCACGCATGTACTTCGAGGGGAAGAACATATTTCCAACACACCTAAACAGATGATGGTTTATGATGCATTTGACTGGTCTCCGCCACAATTTGGGCATATGACGTTAATTTTAAACGAAGAACGAAAGAAATTAAGTAAACGTGACCAACATATATTACAATTTATTGGGCAATACCATAATTTAGGTTATCTGCCGGAAGCCCTATTTAATTTCATTGCTCTACTAGGTTGGTCTCCAGTTGGCGAAGAGGAGATCTTTGACCAAGAGACATTAATTAATATATTTGATCCGGAACGGTTAACTACCTCACCAGCTATTTTTGATGCGCAAAAATTAAAATGGATGAACAATGAGTATATCAAGGCTTCAGAACTAGAAAAGGTAATTGACTTAGCTTTACCTCATTTAATCGATGCAGGTAAACTTCCTAAAAACATGGATGACAAAACGAGAAGCTGGGCAGAGAATGTTATATCTTTATATCGCGAACAATTACGTTATGGACAGGAAATTGTTGAACTAACCGAGTTATTCTTCAATCAAGAAATTAAGTATGATGAGGCTGCAAAAGAAGTATTGGCAGAAGAACAAGTACCTGAAGTGTTACAAGTATTTACGGATAAATTAATTCATTTAGATGAATTTAATAAAGATACGATAAAAGCACAATTCAAAGCGACACAAAAAGAAACTGGTCATCGTGGGAAGAAATTATTTATGCCAATTCGTGTAGCAACTACTGGACAAACCCATGGGCCAGAATTACCTTTTGCTATTGAACTGTTAGGAAAAGAAGTTATTCTGAAACGTTTGGATGCATTATTAAAAGATTTAGGAGCTTAATCTTTTCACATTCTTGGGAATATGTAATATAGTAGTAATACAATATGGAACGTTGAAAAGGGAAAGTAGGAGCGGTCTTACTCATCCAGAGAGAGTCACCATCGGCTGGGAGTGACTCTGGGTATCCGTTTCGAAGTGCCCCTTGGAGTCCGTTATGGAACTTTAGGTATTCCCTATTAGTACATAATGGCGGTCAAAACTCTACCGTTATCAGAGGATAAGTTGGGAAGGACCTTGTTTATCAAGGTAATTTCAAACAGAGTGGAACCGCGCAAAAGCGTCTCTGTGTTTTTAACACAGGGGCGTTTTTGCGTTAACTTCGTGAAAAGGAGGTTCAATATGGGGATTTTTAAACGTATGAAAGAAGACATGGATGTTGTATTTGAACAGGATCCAGCTGCAAGAACTTATGTTGAAGTTTTCTTAACTTATTCTGGATTACATGCTGTATGGTCACATCGTCTAGCTCATGTTTTTTATAAACGAAAGTTATTTTTTATCGCACGTGCCATCTCACAAATTAGTCGCTTTTTTACAGGAATCGAAATTCATCCAGGAGCTCAAATGGGGCGACGAGTATTTATTGATCATGGGATGGGTGTAGTCATAGGTGAAACATGTGAAATTGGAAACAACGTCACCATTTTTCAAGGAGTAACATTAGGTGGAACTGGGAAAGAAAAAGGTAAACGACATCCAACCGTCAAAGATAATGCGCTTATTGCCTCTGGGGCGAAAGTGCTAGGGTCTATAACAATAGGAGAAAGTGCAAAAATAGGAGCGGGTTCCGTTGTACTAAAAGATGTACCTGATCATTCAACCGTTGTAGGGATACCTGGTAAGGTCGTTGTGCAAAATGGGTATAAAGTAAGACGTGATTTAGATCATCATAAACTACCAGATCCTATAGAAGATAGATGTTCCCAATTACAAAATGAAATTGAAGCACTAAAAGAAGAAATTATGGAGCTAAAGGAAGGGAAAGCAAATGACAATATCCATTTATAATACTGTATCTCGTGAAAAAGAGCCGTTTAAACCATTACATGAAGATAAAGTAAGTATGTATGTATGTGGACCGACTGTATATAACTATATTCATATTGGAAATGCACGTCCTGCAATTGTTTTTGATACGGTCAGAAGATATTTTGAATATAAAGGGTACACGGTTGATTATGTACTAAATTTCACGGATGTAGATGATAAAATCATTAGAACGGCAAATGATTTAGGAGAAGATGTATTTCAGGTTGCTAACCGTTTTATTGATGCCTATCTAGAAGATATAGAAACGTTAGGTGTCAAAAAAGCGACGTATAATCCTCGTGTAACCGAAACGATGGAGGACATTATTTCGTTTATTGATGGGTTAGTCCAAAAAGGTTATGCGTATGAAGCAGACGGTGATGTATATTTTAAACCACGAGCTTTTGAAGACTATGGTAAATTATCACATCAGTCAATTGATGAACTTCGATCTGGAGCAAGAATTCAAGTTGGTGAGAAAAAAGAAGATCCACTAGACTTTGCCTTGTGGAAGGGTGCGAAAGAGGGAGAAATTGCTTGGGACTCACCTTGGGGGAAAGGAAGACCGGGTTGGCATATTGAATGCTCCGCAATGGCCAAAAAATATCTTGGCGATACAATTGATATTCATGCCGGTGGACAGGATTTAACGTTTCCACATCATGAAAATGAAATTGCTCAGTCAGAGGCATTAAACGAAAAAACATTCGCTAACTATTGGATGCACAATGGGTATATTAATATTGATAATGAAAAGATGTCAAAATCACTTGGCAACTTTGTGTTAACAAGAGAATTAATAGCAAAACATGATCCGCAAGTGCTTCGATTCTTTATGCTTAGCGTACATTATCGTAATCCGATTAATTTTTCGGAAGAACTTTTGAATTCTGCACAAAATAGCTTAGAGCGAGTGAAAACAGCTTATTACAACTTGGGTCATCGAAAAGCGATGAGTACGGGTATAGATACAAAGGCGGATGATTGGCTAGAGAAGATTCAATCGTTCACAAACCGCTTTGAAGCAGAAATGGATGATGATTTTAATACAGCGAATGCTATCTCTGTATTATTTGATCTAACGAAAGAAGCAAATGTTTATCTGCAATTAAATCATACTTCAAAACATGTAATAGAAGCATTTCAGGAAGTGATTCTTACATTGCTTCACGTACTAGGTATTTCTCTTGAGGAAGAGAAGGAGTTATTGGATGAAGATATTGAGGCGTTAATTCAAGAAAGAAATGAAGCGCGTAAGGACCGAAATTTTGCACGAGCAGATGAAATTAGAGATATGTTAAAGGAACAAAACATTATTTTAGAAGATACTCCTCAAGGTGTGCGTTGGAAAAGGGGCTAGAAAATGGATTTGGATGTTAAACAGATGAAGAGTCTGGCCCTTGCTTATATGGGCGATGCCATTTACGAGGTTTACGTTAGAGAGCATTTGTTACAAACTGGACAAATCAAACCACAGCAATTACATCAGCATGCTATAACGTTTGTCTCTGCTAAGGCACAGTCAGCAGTTATTTTAGATTGGCTAGAATCTGATTTCCTTTCAGAAGAGGAGAAAAGTGTAGTTAAACGTGGAAGAAATGCTAAGTCTGGATCTGTACCAAAGAATACAAGTGTCCAAACATATCGTTATAGCACTGCTTTTGAAGCGTTAATTGGCTATCATTATTTATTAAAAAATGAAAACAGGCTATTGGAATTGCTTGAAAAAGCGGTACAGCATTTAGAAGGGAGAAAACCATAGTGGACCAAGAAATGATCATTGGAAAAAACCCGGTAATAGAAGCGTTGAAATCAGGACGGTCAGTTAATAAAGTATTGCTATCAGAACAATTAAATACAAATGTGCAAGGTAAGCTCGTCCAGTTAGGGAAATCGGCGGGTACTATCGTTCAAAAGGTACCAAAAAACAAACTAGATCGATTGACGAATGACAATCATCAAGGTGTTATAGCATATGTTGCCTCATATCAATATGCAGATGTAGAGGATTTGTTTGCGAAGGCAGAAGCTAAAAATGAGGATCCTTTCTTTATTATCTTGGATGAATTAGAAGACCCTCATAATTTAGGGTCCATATTGCGAACAGCAGATGCGGCGGGTGTTCACGGTGTGATTATTCCTAAACGTAGATCAGTTGGATTAACTGCGACTGTTGCCAAAACAGCTGCCGGTGCTATGGAACATGTACCTGTTGCTCGTGTGACGAATATAGCTAATACGATTGATGAACTAAAACAACGAAACGTTTGGGTAGTTGGTACAGAAGCGGAAGCTACAGAGGACTATCGTAAACTGGATGGTATGATTCCTGTTGCACTAGTTATTGGAAATGAAGGTAAGGGAATGAGTCGTTTAGTTAAAGAAAAGTGTGATTGGACAGTGAGTCTTCCAATGGAAGGTAAGGTTTCCTCGCTAAACGCCTCGGTTGCTTGTAGCTTGTTGTTGTACGAAGTGTACCGAAAAAGGCACCCTATGGGTGAGTGATGATGGTTGTATTAGTAGTTGACGGCTATAATATTATTGGAGATTGGGAAGAATTAAAAAGGCTGAAGGAAAAAGATATTGGACAAGCTAGGGACCGGTTAATTGAATTAATGGCCGAATATCAGGCATATTCTGGGAATCGAATAATACTTGTGTTTGATGCCTATTATGTGCGTGGAATGGAAAGTAAGTTAAAGCAGCATAAGGTGGAGGTAATTTATACAAAGGAAAAAGAAACGGCGGATGAATGCATTGAACGACTAGTTAAAAAGGTAAAAAATATCAAAACACAAGTATACGTTGCAACTTCTGATTATGCTGAACAAAGAACAATCTTTGGACAGGGTGCATTGCGTAAGTCAGCTCGTGAACTGCAAATTGAAATGGATAATATTGAAAGAGAAATCGAAGCAAATGTAGAGGTTCACAAAAATAATAGACCACAATCCAAAATAGCGTTAAATGAAGAAATTCTAGAAAAATTCGAAAAATGGCGACGAGGGGACATCTGAGTTTGTTCTCCCCTTGTTAATTAGTAGTTGAGGCTGTTGAGTTATTGAAGCGCTTACTGTATAATAGATTATATTTACAACTGTGTGTGTAAAGTAGGGGGCATTGTGGGTGGACATCAAGCAGAAGATTCTCAAAAATAAAAATATACAAACGCTTGATGATGATGAAGTAATCCGCTTGATTCATCAAGGAGATAAGCAAGCTTTGGATTTTTTAATAGATAAATACAAAAATTTTGTCCGCGCAAAAGCAAGAACCTATTTCTTAATAGGTGCAGATAAAGAAGATATTATTCAAGAAGGAATGATTGGACTCTATAAGGCGATTCGAGATTATGATGGAGAAAAACTATCATCCTTTAAAGCATTTGCTGAGCTATGTATTACCAGACAGATTATCACTGCAATTAAAACGGCCACTAGACAAAAGCATATTCCGCTTAATTCATATGTTTCGTTGGACAAGCCGATTTATGATGAAGAATCGGATCGTACATTGTTGGATGTTATAGCGGGTTCAAAAGCAATTGATCCTCAAGAGTTACTGGTAAACAGGGAAAAATTTGGAGATATGGAAATAAAATTATCAGAATTATTGAGCGAATTTGAAAGAGATGTGCTTCACCTTTACTTGGACGGTCGCTCTTATCAAGAGATATCAGACGAGTTAAAAAGACATGTAAAATCAGTAGATAACGCCCTTCAACGGGTGAAACGGAAGCTAGAACAGCTACTTGATACAAAAGAAGTAAACTTATAAAGCGAAACTTAAATAAGTGGAAGACTTACCGCCCGTCACATGTGGAAAAAATTAGTTTTAGTATGCATTTGTTTCTCGTTTTACGTATGAGATGAAAGTCCCGTTGACACTTGTGGACAACCATGCTACATTTATATGAGAAAAACCCTTAATGGGGTGAAAACGATGACTAAGAAAATTACTTTAGCGTGTGCGATTTGCTCCAGTAGAAATTATACTACAAATAAAAATGTGTCCACACATTCTACACGGTTAGAAGTACGGAAATACTGTAAGACTTGTGGGAAACATACATTGCATCGCGAAACGAAATAAACGCATTCTTCGGGTAGAGTTTGGGGAGGGTACAAAATGTTTAAATTCCTTAAAAATGTATCTCGTGAAATGAAAAAAGTTAGTTGGCCTAAAGGTAGGGAACTAACTAGTTATACAATCACTGTTATTGCAACAGTTGTATTTGTAGCGGTTTTCTTCGCGATCATTGATCAGTTAATAACATTGGTCTTAAATTTATTTTAATGCTATTATTTGAATAATTACATGATATGTATGTTATAATGTAAATGAATAAGCGAGTAATATTTCAAAAACCCGGGGAACCATCGGGTTTTTTTAGTATCTTTTATTTAAGTTATTCTCGTGATTTGTGTTGATTATCTTTTTCAAAATTAATATAAACTGCGACGTATAGCAGAGTGATACTTTTTTGTATTAAAACAACAATCTTCTAGAAAAAGCATTATTTAATACGTAACCGTATAAATGCAAATATTTAGATCAAAATCCATAAATAAGTAAAACTTATCCAAAGGGAGGGAAGGGCAGCGTAGATTGTCCTGTAATCATGGAAAAAAATTGGTATGTTGTTCATACATATTCTGGGTATGAAAATAAAGTAAAGACAAATTTAGAAAAACGCGTGGAAACAATGGGGATGGAAGATAAAATCTTTCGAGTTATTGTTCCAGAAGATGAAGAAGCAGAAATTAAAAACGGTAAGAAAAAAATTGTTAAGAAAAAAGTGTTTCCAGGCTATGTATTAGCTGAAATGATTATGACAGATGATTCTTGGTATGTTGTGCGTAATACGCCGGGAGTAACTGGATTTATTGGGTCAAGTGGTGGGGGTACGAAACCTACACCTTTATTACCAGATGAAGTTGACACTATTCTTAAACGGATGGGTATGGCTGAGCCTGTTGTACAAATTGATTTCGAATTAAAAGAAAGTGTTCGAGTCACGGATGGGCCATTCTCCAACTTCACGGGAACTATTGAGTATATTGACATAGATAAACAAAAAGTGAAAGTTCATGTAAACATGTTTGGTAGAGAGACCCCAGTAGAGCTTGATTTTTCACAAATTGAAAAATTATAATGTAAATTAGCTTGAGAATGAACTTGCATTATTTCTTTATTCATGCTAAAATTCTTTTGTTATTCATGCCCTCGAAATTTGAGGGATAATGGCTAAATATGAGTGGGAGGGGCAAATAAAAAAATCCCCTATTACCACATCACGGACTTTAAGGAGGTGTGTCTCGTGGCTAAAAAAGTAATCAAATTAGTTAAACTGCAAATTCCAGCTGGTAAAGCTAACCCAGCACCACCAGTAGGACCAGCTTTAGGTCAAGCAGGTGTTAATATCATGGGATTCTGTAAGGAATTTAACGCACGTACGCAAGATCAAGCGGGTATGATTATTCCGGTTGAAATTACAGTGTTTGAAGACCGTTCATTTACTTTTATTACTAAAACTCCACCTGCAGCTATATTGCTTAAAAAAGCAGCTGGTATTGAAACTGCATCAGGTGAGCCGAACCGTAATAAAGTTGCGACTTTAAAGCGTGACAAAGTAAAAGAAATCGCAGAAACAAAAATGCAAGATCTGAATGCCGCTGACGTAGAAGCAGCGATGCGCATGGTTGAAGGAACTGCGCGTAGCATGGGTATTGTAATCGAAGACTAATACTCATAACAATTCTGAATAAATAAGGTTGCGGTGATGAGGGAATTTTCATTCGCGCAACCTTTTTCATGAATATGATTCACTGTTAGGTTTAATCTATAGATGAGTCATTTCGCGAGCTTTATAAAAGCGGTCTTTGCTTTTATAAGTGGGAGGTATTACCGTTATAACCACATTAGAGGAGGAAATTAATAATGGCTAAAAGAGGTAAAAACTATCAAGAAGCTGCAAAGCTTGTTGAACGTTCAAAAGCATATGATATAAAGGAAGCTGTTACTTTATTAAAAGAAACAGCAAAAGCAAAATTCGACGAAACGGTTGAAGTTGCATTTCGTTTAGGTGTTGATCCTAAGAAAGCGGACCAACAAATCCGTGGAGCAATGGTTTTACCACATGGTACTGGTAAAACACAACGCGTTCTAGTATTCGCTAAAGGCGATAAATTGAAAGAGGCAGAAGCAGCTGGAGCTGATTATGTAGGAGATCAAGATTTAATTAGTAAAATCAACCAAGGTTGGTTTGACTTTGATGTAATCGTTGCTACTCCTGACATGATGGCTGAAGTTGGTAAACTTGGTCGTGTATTAGGACCTAAAGGTTTAATGCCAAACCCTAAAACAGGAACAGTTACTTTTGAAGTTGAAAAAGCTGTTAAAGAAATTAAAGCTGGTAAAGTAGAGTACCGTGTAGATAAGCAATCAAATGTACACGTACCAATTGGTAAAATTTCATTTGATAATGAAAAACTAGTTGAAAACTTTGAAGCTTTAATTGAAACAATTGTAAAAGTGAAACCACAAGCAGCTAAAGGGATTTATATCAAGAATGTTTCTGTAACATCTACTATGGGCCCTGGAATTAAAGTGGATTCTTCAAATTACCGTTAATTGGTAGTTGACTTTTCAGAGGCTATTCGTTATACTAAGTTTCGTTATGAATTGAATACGTTGTACCGTAGACAGTAGGTGCGAATGATCGCTTAATATCCTGCCGAGGTGTTTAATAATAAATGCAACTTTCTTGTGTTTAGTTAAGCCTCCATGTCTACATGGAGGCTTTTATAATACTTGAGCTCGAACGGTATAATGGATAAAACTACGGGAGGTGGAACAATGTCTAAAGTTATCGAACAGAAAAAACAAGTTGTTCAAGAGATTGCTGATAAATTACGTGAAAGCCAATCAACTTTATTAGTTGATTATCGTGGACTTGATGTAGCTGAAGTAACACAATTACGTAAAGAACTTCGTGAAGCTGGCGTTGAATTCAAAGTGTATAAAAACACAATGGCTCGTCGTGCAGCAGAGGATGTAAACTTGGGCGAATTGAATGAATTATTAGTTGGACCTACTGCGATCGCGTTTAGTAAAGAAGACGTAGTAGCACCTGCGAAAATCCTAAATAATTTCGCAAAAGATCATGATGCATTAGAGATCAAAGCTGGTGTAATTGAAGGTAAAATGGCTACTCTTGATCAAATTAAAGAGCTTGCAGATCTACCAAACTACGAAGGTATGGTTTCAATGCTACTCAGCGTATTACAAGCACCTATGCGAAACTTTGCATATGCTACAAAAGCTATTGCGGAACAAAAAGAAGAGCAAGGCGCGTAAGTTAAATAATCAATTATGTGTTTCGATCATATAAAAAATCAATTATAAAAATTAGGAGGAAATAAAAATGACTAAAGAGCAAATTATCGATGCTATTAAAGAAATGTCTGTATTAGATTTAAACGATTTAGTAAAAGCAATTGAAGAAGAATTCGGTGTAACTGCTGCAGCACCTGTTGCTGTTGCTGGTGGAGCTGCTGGTGGAGACGCTGCTGCTGAACAAACTGAATTTGATGTAGTTCTAGAAAGTGCTGGAGCTTCAAAAATCAAAGTAGTTAAAGCTGTACGTGAAGCAACTGGTCTTGGACTAAAAGACGCTAAGGAATTAGTAGATAACGCTCCAAAAGCAATTAAAGAAGGCGTTTCTAAAGAAGAAGCTGAAGAGCTTAAAGGTAAGCTAGAAGAAGCTGGAGCATCTGTAGAAGTTAAATAATTAATTTTATTCAAAGAGGAGCTCGTCGTTTTTTTTCGGCGGGCTCTATACTTACACATTAATTCTTCTCTAACTATTATGAACAAAGTAGGTGCCCAAATGTCTGAGCATTACTTTTCACAAAAACCCCAATCAAAAAGTTCACCCAAGACATGGAATTATCAATTAAGAGAAAAAAACTATACCTTTACTAGTGATGTTGGTGTGTTTTCGAAGAATGAAGTAGACTTTGGCTCCAAATTACTAATTGAACAATTTGAAGCCCCCAATGTTCAAGGTGATATCCTTGATATGGGATGTGGATACGGTCCAATTGGCATTGCTTTAGCTGATTGTTTCCCGGGTAGGACAATTGTTATGGCGGATGTAAATGAGCGAGCCTTGGAATTAGCGGCTCAAAATGCGAATCATAATGAAGTGAATAACACCTTATTTGTTAAAAGTGACCAGTTTTCTGAGTTGGAAGGTCGATCTTTTGCGGCAATCCTAACGAATCCACCTATTCGAGCGGGTAAAAAAGTCGTTCATGGGATATTTGAAGAAAGTAAAAAATCGTTGTTATCTGGTGGAGAATTATGGGTTGTTATTCAAAAAAAGCAAGGTGCTCCGTCGGCGAAAGAGAAACTAGAAGATTTATTTGAAGAAGTTCAAGTTGTTGCTCGAGATAAAGGCTATTTTATTTTGCGGGCTATTAAATGATTGACTTGAGTAGAATGATTATGATAACATAATAAAATGCTAACATGGGACTTCCTTTGTCAAGAGGAATTTTTATGAAATGTATAAATCATTGGTATTCGGAAACACTAATAAAATCGACAATGGGACGTTTTCTGCTAGTATTTCCCTGTACATATGGTTTCTTGAGGGGTTTGAAAATCTATTCTATTTTAAAATGATAACCCATTATCATTGGTATGGCAAGAGTGATTTTAAAACCTTATAGCGTTTTATATATTTCTTAGTAGTTTTGTAACAAACAAAGGTTATAGTTTATAGACCTTTTTATTGGCGTTTCCAAAAGCGTTAATAACAAGGTTATATCATGGCCCTGTGTTAATTAACTAAGTGATTTATTTAGAGGGGTTAATTCCTGAGGTTGCTATTCTTAGGTTTAAGTTCTCTGAAAATATTATAGAAGTTTTTCATGTGAAGAATACATTAATTCACAGAACAAAATATGCATGATTTGAGAGGTGAAGCAGTTGACAGGTCAACTAGTTCAGTATGGACGGCACCGGCAGCGCAGAAGCTATGCGCGTATTAGTGAAGTGTTAGAATTACCAAATCTTATCGAAATCCAAACCGCTTCATATGATTGGTTTTTAGAAGAGGGTTTGCGAGAAATGTTCCAAGACATTTCACCAATTGAAGATTTCACAGGAAACCTATCATTAGAGTTTGTGGATTACAGTTTAGGTGATCCGAAATATCCTGTTGATGAATCAAAGGAAAGAGATGTTACGTACAATGCCCCACTTCGTGTGAAAGTTCGTTTGATAAATAACGAGACAGGTGAAGTGAAAGAGCAGGAAGTGTTCATGGGTGATTTTCCGCTTATGACAGCCACGGGTACCTTTGTTATTAATGGTGCAGAGCGGGTAATTGTTTCCCAATTAGTACGTTCGCCAAGTGTTTACTTTAATGAAAAAGTAGATAAAAATGGTAAAAGAGGTGTTGCTGCAACTGTCATCCCAAATCGTGGTGCATGGTTGGAGTTTGAAACGGATGCCAAAGATGTAGCTTATGTACGTATTGACCGTACACGTAAGCTCCCAATCACCGTGCTATTACGCGCACTAGGCTTCGGTTCAGATCAAGAAATCATTGATCTAATCGGTGATAACGAATACCTCATTAACACACTAGAAAAAGACAACACAGAAACAACTGAAAAAGCATTGCTAGAAATATATGAGCGTCTACGCCCAGGTGAACCACCGACTGTAGAAAACGCGAAGAGTTTATTGGTTTCACGCTTTTTCGATCCAAAAAGATACGATCTTGCACATGTAGGTCGTTATAAAATGAATAAGAAATTACACATTAAGAATCGTTTATTCAATCAAGTGTTAGCTGAAACTGTTGTAGACCCTGAAACGGGTGAAGTTTTAGCTCAAAAAGGAGATAAATTAGAGCGTAAACTGCTAGATAAGATAATCCCTTACCTTGATAACGATGATGAAATTCTTGGTGAAAGAATATTTGAACCGCAAGATGGCGTATTGGATGACCCTGTTCGTCTTCAGTCCATTAAGATTGTTGATCCAACAGACCCAAGCGGAGAAAAAGAACTAAATGTTATTGGAAATGCCAATGTTGAAACTGGCGTTAAGAATATTACGCCTGCTGACATTCTTTCTTCTATAAGCTATTTCTTTAACTTGCTTCATCGAGTTGGAGATACGGATGATATCGATCATCTTGGTAATCGTAGACTCCGCTCGGTTGGGGAGTTATTACAAAACCAATTCCGTATTGGACTTTCCCGTATGGAGCGTGTTGTTAGAGAGCGCATGTCCATTCAGGATACATCGAGTGTAACGCCGCAACAATTAATTAACATTCGTCCTGTAATAGCATCTATCAAGGAATTCTTTGGTAGTTCCCAGCTATCGCAATTTATGGATCAAACAAATCCATTGGCAGAGTTAACGCATAAACGTCGTTTATCTGCACTAGGACCTGGAGGATTAACACGTGAACGTGCTGGTTTTGAGGTGCGCGACGTTCACTATTCTCACTATGGACGTATGTGTCCGATTGAAACACCTGAGGGACCGAACATCGGGTTAATTAACTCGTTATCTAGTTATGCGAAAGTCAATAAGTTTGGATTTATTGAAACACCATACCGACGAGTTGACCCAGAAACAGGAAAGGTAACTGCGCAAATCGATTACCTTACTGCCGATGAAGAGGATAATTATGTCGTAGCACAAGCGAATGCGAGATTGCTTGATGATGGTAGTTTTGAAGATGATGAAGTAATTTCCCGTTTCCGAGGAGAAAACACAGTCGTATCTCGCGACCGTATCGACTATATGGATGTATCGCCGAAACAGGTTGTTTCAGCGGCAACAGCATGTATTCCGTTCTTAGAAAACGATGACTCAAACCGCGCATTGATGGGTGCAAACATGCAACGTCAAGCAGTGCCATTGCTTAAACCACAAGCGCCCCTTGTTGGTACTGGTATGGAATATGTATCAGGAAAAGACTCTGGAGCAGCTGTGATTTGTCAGAACGCTGGTATTGTTGAACGAGTGGAAGCAAAACAGGTTCATGTTCGACGTGTTACAGAAGTGGATGGAAAAGAAGTAAAAGGCGATGTAGATCGCTATAAACTTCAAAAGTTTATCCGTTCTAACCAAGGAACTTGTTATAATCAGCGCCCAATCGTTAGTGAAGGTGACCGAGTTACTAAAGGTGAAATTTTAGCAGATGGTCCTTCCATGGAAGATGGAGAACTAGCATTAGGACAAAACGTTCTTGTTGGGTTTATGACCTGGGAAGGTTATAACTACGAGGATGCAATCATCATGAGTGAAAGACTTGTGAAAGATGATGTTTATACTTCTATCCATATTGAAGAATATGAATCGGAAGCTCGTGATACGAAACTTGGACCTGAAGAAATTACGAGAGATATACCAAATGTTGGTGAAGAAGCTCTTAAAAATCTTAATGAACAAGGGATTATTCGAGTGGGAGCGGAAGTTACTGACGGAGATATCCTGGTTGGTAAAGTAACACCTAAAGGAGTAACAGAATTATCTGCGGAAGAACGTCTACTTCATGCTATTTTTGGAGAAAAAGCACGTGAAGTACGCGATACTTCACTTCGCGTTCCACACGGCGCGGGCGGTATCGTTCTAGATGTTAAAGTATTTAACCGCGAAGATGGTGATGAATTACCACCAGGTGTTAATGAATTAGTTCGTGTTTATATTGTCCAAAAACGTAAAATTCATGAAGGAGATAAGATGGCTGGTCGTCACGGGAACAAAGGGGTAATATCTAGAATTTTACCTGAAGAAGACATGCCTTTCTTACCAGATGGCACACCTATCGATATTATGCTTAACCCATTAGGGGTTCCTTCTAGAATGAACATTGGGCAGGTTCTTGAATTACATTTAGGAATGGCCGCAAGAGAACTAGGTATTCATGTAGCATCCCCTGTATTTGACGGTGCTCGAGAAGAAGATGTATGGGGTACATTAGAAGAAGCTGGAATGTCTCGTGACGCTAAAACAGTTCTTTATGATGGAAGAACGGGTGAACCATTCGACAACCGCGTGTCTGTTGGTGTAATGTATATGATTAAACTAGCTCACATGGTTGATGATAAACTTCACGCTCGTTCAACTGGTCCATACTCACTTGTTACACAGCAACCACTTGGTGGTAAAGCACAATTTGGTGGTCAGCGTTTTGGGGAAATGGAAGTATGGGCGTTAGAGGCCTATGGTGCAGCGTATACCCTACAAGAAATTTTAACAGTTAAGTCGGATGACGTTGTAGGACGTGTTAAAACATACGAGTCGATTGTTAAGGGGGATAATGTCCCAGAACCAGGGGTGCCTGAATCATTTAAAGTACTCATTAAGGAATTACAAAGTCTAGGAATGGACGTAAAAATGCTCTCAAGTAATGAATCAGAAATTGAGATGCGTGAACTAGAAGACGAAGAAACGCAAGCAGCGAGCAAGTTGAATATTGAAGTAGAAGAAAACTAGAACCATAATTAGTTTCTATAAAGAGCAGAGGATAAAAATTGTATTTTTATCCTCCCTCTATAAAATAAATGGATTGGTAAAAACGCACATTAAAAGGGAGGTATACCCTTGCTAGATGTAAACAACTTTGAGTATATGAAGATAGGCTTAGCTTCACCAGAGAAAATTAGATCTTGGTCTTTCGGCGAGGTAAAAAAACCAGAAACAATTAATTATCGTACATTAAAACCAGAAAAAGATGGTTTGTTTTGTGAACGAATCTTTGGTCCACAAAAAGACTGGGAATGTCATTGTGGTAAATACAAAAGAGTACGTTATAAAGGGGTAGTTTGTGACAGATGTGGTGTTGAAGTCACAAAAGCAAAAGTACGTCGTGAACGAATGGGACATATTGAGCTTGCTGCACCGGTATCACATATTTGGTACTTTAAAGGTATTCCGAGTCGTATGGGACTAGTCTTAGACATGTCGCCACGTGCGCTGGAGGAAGTTATTTACTTTGCTGCATATGTCGTTACTGACCCTGGGAGTACACCATTAGAGAAAAAACAACTGTTGTCTGAAAAAGAGTATCGTGCTTATTACGATAAATATGGAGCAACATTTAAAGCACAAATGGGCGCAGAAGCAATTCGTAAGCTATTACAAGATGTAGATCTTGATAACGAAGTAGATGCACTCAAGGAAGAATTGAAAACAGCACAAGGACAAAGAAGAACTAGAGCAATTAAACGTCTTGAGGTTCTGGAATCGTTCCGTAACTCTGGAAACGAAACATCTTGGATGATTTTAGATGTTCTTCCGGTAATTCCACCAGAAATTCGTCCGATGGTTCAGCTTGATGGTGGGCGTTTTGCAACTTCGGATTTAAATGATCTGTACCGTCGTGTTATCAATCGTAACAATCGACTTAAACGATTGTTAGATCTTGGTGCACCGAGCATTATCGTGCAAAACGAGAAACGTATGCTCCAAGAAGCGGTTGATGCATTAATTGATAATGGTAGACGTGGTCGTCCAGTGACTGGACCAGGAAATCGTCCACTAAAATCTTTATCTCACATGCTAAAAGGGAAGCAAGGTCGTTTCCGTCAAAACCTATTAGGAAAACGTGTGGATTACTCCGGTCGTTCCGTTATCGTTGTTGGACCACATTTAAAAATGTATCAGTGTGGTCTGCCGAAAGAAATGGCTCTAGAGCTATTTAAGCCGTTTATTATGAAGGAATTAGTTGAAAGAGGAATTGCTCATAATATCAAATCGGCAAAACGTAAAATTGAACGCGTTCATCCAGATGTTTGGGGTGTGTTGGAAGAGGTCATTAAAGAGCATCCAGTGTTGCTTAACCGTGCACCTACATTACACAGACTGGGAATTCAAGCATTTGAGCCTACATTAGTGGAAGGTCGGGCAATTCGTTTGCATCCATTAGTATGTACTGCTTATAACGCAGACTTTGATGGTGACCAAATGGCTGTGCACGTTCCGTTATCTGCTGAAGCACAAGCAGAAGCTAGAATTCTAATGCTAGCCGCTCAGAACATTTTAAATCCAAAAGACGGTAAACCTGTTGTTACACCGTCACAGGACATGGTTTTAGGAAACTATTACTTAACCATGGAGCGCGAAGAAGCGTTCGGCGAAGGTGCCGTGTTTAAAGATACTAGCGAAGCATTGCTAGCTTATCAAAATGGTTATGTTCATTTGCATACAAGAGTTGCTGTTCAAGCATCAAGCTTAAACAACAAAACGTTTACCGAAAAACAACAGAATCAATTGCTGTTAACAACGGTCGGAAAACTAATTTTCAATGAAATATTGCCAGAATCGTTCCCATATATTAACGAACCGACAAAAGAAAACTTAGAAATCCGTACTCCGGAAATGTATTTTGTTGAAAATGGAACAAATATTAGAGAAGAAATTAAGAAACGAGATACAATTAAGCCGTTTAAAAAAGGCTTCTTAGGTGATATTATCGCCGAAGTATTTAAACGATTTAAGATTAGTGAAACTTCAAAAATGCTTGACCGCATGAAGGATCTAGGATTTAGCTACTCTACGAAAGCTGGTATGACTGTAGGGGTATCTGATATCGTTGTATTAGCAGAAAAAGAGAAGATTCTAGTAGAAGCACAAACGAAGGTAGATAATGTATTGAAGCAATTCCGTCGTGGTCTGATTACAGAAGAGGAAAGATACGATAGAGTAATTGCGATCTGGTCACAAGCTAAAGACACTATTCAAGATAAATTAATGCAATCCCTAGATCACCGCAATCCAATCTTCATGATGAGTGATTCAGGTGCAAGGGGTAACGCATCAAACTTCACACAGCTAGCAGGTATGCGTGGTTTAATGGCCAACCCAGCTGGTCGTATCATCGAGTTACCTATTAAATCTAGTTTCCGCGAAGGCTTAACCGTGTTAGAATACTTTATTTCAACACATGGTGCTCGTAAAGGATTAGCGGATACAGCACTGAAAACTGCTGACTCAGGTTACTTGACACGCCGTCTTGTAGATGTTGCGCAAGATGTTATCGTACGCGAAACAGATTGTGGAACAGACCGAGGCTTAACGGTTGCTGCACTAATGGATGGCTCTGAGTTGATAGAACCGTTGCTTGACCGACTAATTGGTCGTACGGCATTTGAAGATGTTCGTCACCCAGAAACCAATGAAGTTATTGTCGCATATGATACTGTTATCTCAGAGGATCAAGCGAAAGAAGTTGTTGAATCTGGTGTTGAACAAGTGACGATCCGAACAGTATTTACATGTAATACAAATCATGGTGTTTGTAAAAAATGTTATGGTCGTAACTTAGCTACAGGTTCAGAGGTTGAAGTTGGAGAAGCTGTTGGTATTATTGCTGCTCAATCAATCGGTGAGCCAGGAACACAGCTTACAATGCGTACATTCCATACAGGTGGTGTTGCTGGAGACGATATTACACAAGGTCTTCCGCGTATCCAAGAACTGTTTGAGGCACGTAATCCAAAAGGGCAAGCAATTATTAGTGAGATTCATGGAACAGTTCATGAAGTCGTTGAAGTCAAAGATAAACAAGAAATTGTTGTTCAAGGTGACGTTGAGTCGCGTTCATACGCGGTTCCATACAATGCTCGCTTAAAAGTGTCTGTCGGAGACGAAGTGATTGCTGGTCAAGAACTAACAGAAGGTTCAGTGGATCCAAAAGCACTGCTACGTGTTCAAGGTGTAGAAGGTGTTCAAGATTACATCCTGCGTGAAGTTCAACGCGTATATCGTATGCAAGGTGTTGAAATCGGTGATAAGCACGTAGAGGTAATGGTACGTCAAATGCTACGTAAAATCAGGGTTATAGACTCTGGTGATACAGAAGTATTACCTGGATCTCTACTAGAAATTCACCAGTTCAAGGATGCCAATAAAAATGTGTTGGTTGAAGGTGAACAGCCTGCTGTTGGTAAACCAGTACTACTTGGAATTACAAAAGCATCTCTTGAAACAGATTCCTTCTTATCTGCTGCATCGTTCCAAGAAACAACTAGAGTTCTTACAGATGCTGCAATTAAAGGAAAACGTGATGAATTATTAGGATTAAAAGAAAATGTCATTATCGGAAAACTTGTTCCTGCAGGTACGGGTATGCAACGATACCGTAATATAGAAGTACCGGTTGAGGAAGTCGAAGAAAATGACGTAGAAGAAGTAGAACAACAACCAGTTCAGTAGTGTTAGGTTTGTTGAAACAAGTAAATATATCGGAAGCACTGTAAAAAACTTTCCTTAAAAATTATCAAAATTGAGTTGACAATAAAATGCGAGTTTGATAATATATTCAAGGTGCTTCCGATTCATTCTTGTTACTTTGGAGGATATGAGTAAATGTCTTATGAGAAAGTGACGCAATTACAGTCAAATGTAATTATCGGAACAAAACAAACACTTAAGGCTATGAAAAATGGCGAAATAAGTGAAGTGTATGTTGCGGATGATGCTGATCAGCAAATAACACGAAAAGTACAGGATTTAGCTAAAGCGCTGGATATACCGTGTCAGTGCGTTGACTCCAAGAAAAAATTAGGTATCGCATGTGGTATAGATGTTGGCGCATCAACAGTAGCAATAAAAAAAGATGGTTTTGGCGACTAAATCGCTAAAGCTTTGTTTTTGCCCAAAGATGAACCGCCTGGATGTGTGGGTTTACAAAAGGGCTTGCTAGTTTTGTTTTCTATTTATATTTAATTTTATCAACGAGGAAGGAGGAACATCATTATGCCTACAATCAACCAGCTTGTACGTAAAGGCCGTGTGAGTAAAACAAGAAAATCTGACTCACCAGCACTTAACAAAGGGTACAACAGCTTCAAAAAGTCTTTGACTGACGAAAGCTCACCACAAAAACGTGGAGTATGTACTCGTGTTGGTACATTGACACCGAAAAAACCGAACTCAGCACTTCGTAAATATGCACGTGTTCGTTTGTCTAACAACATGGAGGTAACTGCATACATTCCTGGAATTGGACACAACCTACAAGAACACAGTGTGGTATTAATTCGTGGTGGTCGTGTAAAAGATTTACCGGGGGTTCGTTATCATATCGTTCGTGGCGCACTAGATACTGCAGGAGTAGATGGTCGCATGCAAGGACGTTCAAAATACGGAACGAAAAGACCTAAAAAATAAGCTTTAAGACAACAATGATAGGAAAGGAGGGGGACATATGCCACGTAAAGGACCAGTACCTAAACGCGATGTCTTGCCAGATCCACTTTATAATTCTAAATTAGTAACTCGTTTAATCAACCAAATTATGATTGACGGTAAAAGAGGTAAGGCGCAAAAAATTCTTTATAATGCATTTGATTTAGTTGGCCAAAGAAGCGGACAAAATCCTATGGAAGTTTTTGAACAAGCTATGAAAAACGTAATGCCTGTTCTTGAAGTTCGTGCTAGACGTGTTGGAGGATCTAACTATCAAGTACCGGTTGAGGTTCGCCCAGAACGCCGTCAAGCATTAGGTTTACGTTACGTTGTAAACTATTCACGCTTACGCGGAGAAAAGACAATGGAAGAGCGTCTTGCTAATGAAATCTTAGATGCTTCTAACAACACTGGAGCTTCTGTTAAGAAACGCGAAGAAATGCATAAAATGGCTGAAGCGAATAAAGCATTCGCTCACTACCGTTGGTAAGATCCAAAAAAATAAAATAGTAATTAACAGGAAGGAGAAGAATACATGGCTAGAGAGTTCTCCTTGGAAAAGACACGCAATATTGGTATTATGGCACATATCGACGCAGGTAAAACCACTACTACTGAGCGTATTCTTTTCTACACAGGACGTATTCATAAAATTGGTGAAACACATGAAGGTGCTTCACAAATGGACTGGATGGAACAAGAGCAAGAGCGTGGAATTACAATTACTTCTGCGGCAACTACTGCTCAATGGAAAAACCATCGTATCAACATCATCGATACACCTGGACACGTAGACTTCACTGTTGAAGTTGAACGTTCATTACGTGTATTAGATGGCGCTGTAACAGTTCTTGATGCACAATCAGGTGTAGAACCACAAACAGAAACAGTATGGCGTCAAGCGACAACTTATGGTGTACCAAGAATTGTTTTTATTAATAAAATGGATAAAATTGGTGCAGACTTCTTGTATTCTACAGGAACATTAAAAGATCGCTTGGGTGCGAATGCACATCCAGTACAGCTTCCAATTGGAGCTGAAGATGACTTTGAAGGTATTATTGACCTCATCGACATGGTTGCTTACTACTATGAAGATGATTTAGGTACACGTGCAGAAGCTCGTGACATACCTGCAGAGTACAAAGATAAAGCGGAAGAGCTACGCACAGGCCTAGTTGAAGCTGTATCTGAACTAGACGAAGAGCTTATGATGAAGTATCTTGAAGGAGAAGAAATCTCTAAAGAGGAACTGAAAAAAGCAATTCGTACTGCAACTTTAAATGTTGAATTTTACCCAGTATTTGCTGGATCAGCATTTAAAAACAAAGGTGTTCAATTAATGCTTGACGGTGTACTTGATTTTCTTCCTGCACCAACAGACGTACCTCCTATCGAAGGTATCGTTCCTGGTACAGAAGATAAAGTTGCACTTCCATCTTCTGATGATGCACCTTTCTCTGCACTAGCATTTAAAGTTATGACAGATCCATTCGTTGGTAAGTTGACATTCTTCCGCGTTTACTCTGGAACTTTAGATTCTGGTTCATATGTAAAGAACTCTGTAAAAGATAAGCGTGAACGTGTAGGACGTATTCTACAAATGCACGCAAACTCACGTGAAGAGATTTCAACAGTATACTCTGGTGAAATTGCTGCCGCTGTGGGATTAAAAGATACTTCTACTGGAGATACACTTTGCGAAGAGAAAAACCTGGTAATTCTTGAATCTATGGAATTCCCTGAGCCGGTTATCTCTGTTGCTATCGAGCCTAAAACTAAAGCCGACCAAGATAAAATGGCTATTGCTTTAGGTAAACTGGCGGAAGAGGATCCGACTTTCAGAACGGAAACAAACCCTGAAACTGGTCAAACGATCATTTCTGGTATGGGTGAACTACACCTTGATATTATTGTTGATCGCTTAAAGCGTGAATTCAAAGTAGAAGCTAACGTTGGTGCACCTCAGGTTGCATACCGTGAAACATTCCGTGGATCTGCTGAAGTCGAAGGAAAATTCGTACGTCAGTCTGGTGGACGTGGACAATACGGTCACGTTTGGGTTAAATTTGAGCCAAACGAAGAAGGCGCCGGCTTTGAATTTGAAAACAAAATTGTTGGTGGTGTAGTACCACGTGAATATATCCCTTCTGTTGAAGCAGGAATTAAAGAATCAGCAGAAAACGGAGTATTAGCTGGATACCCACTAATCGACTTCAAAGCTTCCTTGTATGATGGTAGCTATCATGATGTCGATTCAAATGAGATGGCATTTAAAGTTGCTGCCTCTATGGCATTAAAAGCAGCTAAAACTAAATGTAAACCTGTTATCTTAGAACCGATGATGAGAGTCGAGGTTGTAATCCCTGAAGAATACATGGGAGATATCATGGGTGATGTTACTTCACGTCGTGGACGCGTGGAAGGTATGGAAGCTCGCGGACCTGCACAAGTAGTAAAAGCATTTGTACCACTTGCTGAAATGTTTGGTTATGCGACTGCATTACGTTCAAACACGCAAGGACGCGGGGTTTACACAATGCATTTCGATCACTATGAAGAAGTGCCGAAAAGCATCTCAGAAGAAATTATTAAGAAAAATGCTGGAGAATAATTGATTTTTATCTGATTCTCAAGTATAACTTTTATTGTAAGCTAAGAAATAACGTAAGGTTATTTCTTGGCTGTAAATACTTAAAAATTACTTTCATTTATTTAAGGAGGAACTATAAATGGCTAAAGAAAAGTTCGATCGCTCGAAAAGTCACGTTAACATTGGAACAATTGGACACGTTGACCATGGTAAAACTACACTAACAGCTGCAATCACTACTACATTGCACAAAAAATCTGGTAAAGGTACTGCAATGGCTTATGACCAAATTGATGGTGCTCCAGAAGAAAAAGAACGTGGAATTACAATTGCTACTTCTCACGTAGAATATGAAACTGACAGCCGTCACTATGCACACGTTGACTGCCCAGGTCACGCTGACTATGTTAAAAACATGATCACTGGTGCTGCACAAATGGACGGAGCTATCCTAGTAGTATCTGCTGCAGATGGTCCAATGCCACAAACTCGTGAGCACATCTTACTATCTCGTAACGTAGGGGTACCTTCAATCGTTGTATTCCTAAACAAAGTAGATATGGTAGATGACGAAGAATTACTAGAACTAGTAGAAATGGAAGTACGTGACCTATTATCTGAATACGACTTCCCTGGTGATGATGTACCAGTAATTAGTGGTTCTGCACTAAAAGCTCTTGAAGGTGAAGAAAAATATGAGCAAGCTATTTTTGATTTAATGGCTGCAGTAGATGAGTACGTTCCAACTCCAGAACGTGACACTGACAAACCATTCATGATGCCAGTTGAGGATGTATTCTCAATCACTGGTCGTGGTACTGTTGCAACTGGACGTGTTGAGCGTGGTGAAGTAAGAGTTGGTGATGAAGTTGAAATCATCGGTCTTAATGAAGATGCTTCTAAAACTACTGTAACAGGTGTTGAAATGTTCCGTAAGCTTCTTGACTATGCAGAAGCTGGAGATAACATTGGTGCACTTCTTCGTGGGGTTTCTCGTGAAGATATCAGCCGTGGTCAAGTATTAGCTAAACCAGGTTCAATTACACCACACACAAACTTCAAAGCTGAAGTTTATGTATTATCAAAAGAAGAAGGTGGACGTCATACTCCATTCTTCGGTAACTATCGTCCTCAGTTCTACTTCCGTACAACTGACGTAACTGGAGTTATCCAACTTCCAGAAGGAGTAGAAATGGTAATGCCTGGCGACAACATCGAAATGAGTGTAGAACTTATTTCTCCAATCGCTATCGAAGACGGTACTCGCTTCTCAATCCGTGAAGGTGGACGTACTGTTGGATCAGGCGTTGTAACTACAATCGAAAAATAATAATTTTAATTAAACAGGCAGCGTTAAGACGCTGCCTGTTTTTTTGTGGATATTAGGGGGATGATCGAGGATTCGCTCAGAAAAGGAAATATTCGCTCAGAACCAGCAAGGATTCGCTAATAAAACAAAATATTCGCTCACAAGCAACAATTCATCAAAGAACCCAAACCCAACCAAACTTTCCCAATAAAAAAATATTCTACAACCCTTGCAATCACTAATAATAGTAAGTATAATACATAGATGTGCAACAAATAGATTTCCCATAAAAAAAGGTTGCATTGGCCGTTGATATTCTATATAATAAGAATGTTGGTCATTGAAGGCGATGAAATGAAAGGTTGTTGGCACACCCGGCCCCTTTGCCATGGCGGGATGTCAAGGAATTTTCATGGAGAATGTCTATTATAAAATGGGCGAAAAGGAGGGAAAATAATGGCAAAAGAAAAAATCAGAATCCGTTTAAAAGCATATGATCACCGTATTTTAGATCAATCTGCTGTAAAAATCGTAGATACTGCGAAGCGTTCTGGAGCAAATGTTTCTGGTCCGATTCCACTACCTACGGAAAAAGCTATTTATACTGTATTACGTGCGGTGCACAAATACAAGGATTCACGTGAGCAATTCGAAATGCGTACACATAAACGCTTAATCGATATTGTTAACCCAACACCACAAACTGTTGATTCGCTAATGCGTCTTGACTTGCCATCTGGTGTTGACATTGAAATCAAATTATAATTAATGTTTTATTAATAGGAGGTGTAACGGATGACGAAAGGAATCTTAGGTCGTAAAATCGGCATGACTCAGCTTTTCTCTGATAACGGTGAATTAATCCCTGTAACAGTAATCCAAGCTGAGCCAAACGTAGTATTGCAGAAGAAAACATTAGAAAATGATGGTTACGAAGCAGTGCAAATCGGTTTTGCTGATGAAAAGGAATCACGTTCAAACAAAGCGGAAAAAGGTCATGCTGAGAAAGCAAACACAGCCCCTAAGCGCTACGTTCGTGAAATCCGTGACGCAATTCTTGATGACTATGAAGTTGGTCAAGAAGTTAGCGTTGAAGTTTTTCAAACAGGCGAAAAAGTAGATGTAACAGGTACTTCTAAAGGGAAAGGTTTCCAAGGTGCAATCAAGCGCCATAACCAACAACGCGGACCTATGACTCACGGTTCTCATTACCACAGATCACCAGGTTCAATGGGTGTAATTGACCCAATGCGTGTATTACCAGGTAAAAAATTACCAGGTCATATGGGTGATGAACAGGTTACCATTCAAAACCTAGAAGTAGTTAGTGTAGATGCAGAAAAAAATCTATTACTAATCAAAGGTAATGTACCTGGTGCAAAAAAATCAGTCGTTCAAATTGCAAGTGCAATAAAGGCTAACTAATCATACACACGAAGGGAGGATATGTCATGCCTAAAGTAGCACTATTTAAACAAGATGGTTCACAGGCTGGAGATGTTGTTCTTAATGAATTAGTTTTTGGCATTGAACCAAACACACATGTATTACATGAAGCGGTAGTTATGCAACGCGCATCATTACGCCAAGGTACACATGCTGTTAAAAATCGTTCAGAAGTACGCGGCGGCGGTCGTAAACCATGGCGTCAAAAAGGAACTGGACGCGCTCGTCAAGGGTCTATTCGCTCACCACATTGGGTAGGTGGAGGAACTGTATTCGGTCCTACACCACGTAGCTATAGCTACAAACTACCTAAAAAGGTTCGTCGTTTAGCACTTAAATCAGCATTTTCTTCTAAAGTAAAAGAAGAAAGTTTAGTTGTTTTAGAGAGCCTATCATTTGATGTTCCAAAAACAAAAGAAGTTGTTAACATGCTAGCTGCACTAAACGTAAATGAAAAAGCATTAATCGTTACTGCTGACAAAGATGAAAATGTTTTCCGTTCAGCAAATAACCTTCAAGGGGTAAAAGTTCTTACTGTGGAAGAGGTTAACGTATTAGATTTGCTTACGCATGACAAGTTGATCTTAACAAAAGATGCAGCTGAAAAAGCAGGGGAGGTGCTTGCATAATGAAAGATGCACGTGATATCATTAAGCGCCCTGTCATCACAGAGAATTCTGCTGACTTAATGGCAGAGAAGAAATACACGTTTGAAGTAAGTACGAAAGCTAACAAAACTCAAATCAAGGATGCCGTTGAAGAAGTCTTTGGTGTTAAAGTAGAAAAAGTAAATACAATGAACCTTAAAGGTAAATTCAAGCGAATGGGACGTTACGGAGGATTCCGCCCAAATCGCAAAAAAGCTATCGTTCAGCTTTCAGAAGACAGTAAAGATCTAGACTTCTTTGAAGCTTAAGAAAAAGTTATGTGAAGGAGGGAAAAAAGATGGCGATTAAAAAGTTCAAACCTACCACTAATGGTAGACGTAATATGTCTGTGTCAGATTTCGCTGAAATCACAACAGATACTCCAGAAAAATCCTTGTTAGCTCCACTTCATAAACGTGGCGGTCGTAACAATCAAGGTAAATTAACCGTTCGTCATCAAGGTGGCGGTCATAAGCGTCAATACCGTATTATCGACTTTAAACGCGATAAAGATGGAATACCAGGACGCGTTGCTACAGTTGAGTATGATCCAAACCGTAGTGCTAATATTGCGTTGATTAACTATGTAGATGGTGAAAAACGTTATATCTTAGCGCCAAAAGGATTAAAAGTAGGTCAACAAATCGAATCTGGTGAAAATGCAGATATTAAACTTGGGAATGCATTACCATTAACTAACATTCCTGTAGGTACAATCATTCATAACATTGAATTAAAACCAGGTAACGGTGGACAGCTTGCTCGTTCTGCTGGTGCCGAGGCGCAAATTCTTGGTCGTGAAGGTAAATACACACTTGTACGTTTAGCATCTGGGGAAGTTCGTTTAATCTTATCAACTTGCCGCGCAACAATCGGTCAAGTAGGAAATATTGAACATGAGCTAATTCGTGTAGGAAAAGCAGGACGTTCTCGTTGGAAAGGTATCCGCCCAACTGTACGTGGATCTGTAATGAACCCGAATGATCACCCACACGGTGGTGGTGAAGGACGCGCTCCAATCGGACGTAAATCACCAATGTCACCATGGGGCAAACCAACACTTGGTTACAAAACGCGTAAACGTAATAAAACAACTGATAAGTTTATCGTTCGTAAACGCAAAAAATAATCGAATTTTCGATTGGACGCTTAGTCCTGTCTCTTAACTCTGAAAGGAGGTTTATCCATGGGTCGTAGCTTGAAAAAAGGACCTTTCGCAGATGATCATCTATTGAAAAAGATCGATCAACTAAACGAAACAGACAAGAAGCAAGTTGTTAAAACTTGGTCTCGTCGTTCAACAATTTTTCCAACATTTATAGGTCATACAATCGCAGTATATGATGGTCGTAAGCATGTGCCAGTTTATGTTACAGAAGACATGGTTGGACATAAATTAGGTGAGTTTGCGCCAACCCGTACGTATAAAGGGCACGCTGCTGATGACAAGAAAACAAAACGCTAATGAGAGGAGGCACTCCATATGCAAGCTAAAGCCGTAGCGAAATCAGTTCGCATTGCTCCTCGTAAAGTACGTTTAGTCGTTGATTTAATTCGAGGAAAAGATGTTGGTGAAGCGATTGCTATTTTACGCCATACACAACGCGGTGCTTCTCCAGTCGTAGAAAAAGTTCTAAACTCTGCAGTAGCGAATGCAGAACATAACTACGAAATGGATACGGATAATCTAGTGATTTCCGAAGCATTTGTAAATGAAGGTGCAACATTGAAACGTTTCCGTCCACGCGCTCAAGGACGTGCAAGCAAAATTAATAAGCGCACAAGCCACATTACAGTGGTTGTAACAGAAAAAAAGGAGGGATAGTCAGTGGGTCAAAAAGTAAATCCAACCGGTCTTCGCGTCGGTATCATTAAAGACTGGGAGTCAAAATGGTATGCAGGCAAAGACTATGCAGACTTACTACACGAAGATATCAAAATTAGAGAATATCTTGAAAACCGTTTAAAAACAGCTGCTGTTTCTTCTATTGAAATCGAACGTGCAGCTAACCGTGTAAACATCACAATTCATACTGGTAAGCCTGGTATGGTGATCGGTAAAGGCGGTTCAGAAGTAGAAGCTCTACGTAAATCATTAAACAGTTTGACAGGCAAACGTGTTCACATCAACATTGTTGAAATCAAGAAAGTAGATCTTGATGCAACATTAGTTGCTGAAAACATTGCTCGTCAATTAGAAAATCGTATTTCATTCCGTCGTGCTCAAAAACAAGCGATTCAACGTGCTATGCGCGGTGGTGCGAAAGGAATAAAAACACAAGTATCCGGACGTCTAGGTGGAGCAGACATCGCTCGTGCGGAACATTATAGTGAGGGAACAGTACCACTACACACACTACGTGCTGATATTGATTATGCACATGCTGAAGCTGACACAACTTATGGTAAGCTAGGTATCAAAGTGTGGATCTATCGTGGTGAAGTCCTTCCAACTAAAAACAGTAAATAAGGAAGGGGGCACATTTCTATGTTAATGCCTAAACGTGTTAAATATCGTAGACAACATCGTGGGAAAATGAGAGGCCAAGCAAAAGGTGGCACAACAGTTGCTTTTGGTGAATATGGAATTCAAGCTACAGAAGCTTCTTGGATCACAAGTCGTCAAATAGAAGCTGCTCGTATTGCAATGACTCGTTACATGAAACGTGGTGGTAAAGTTTGGATTAAAATCTTTCCAGACAAACCATATACTGCAAAACCTTTAGAGGTCCGCATGGGTTCTGGTAAAGGTGCTCCTGAAGGATGGGTAGCAGTAGTAAAACCTGGTAAAGTTATGTTTGAAATCGCAGGTGTATCTGAAGAAGTTGCGCGCGAAGCGTTGCGTCTTGCTTCTCATAAACTGCCGATCAAAACAAAATTCGTAAAACGTGAAGAAATTGGTGGTGAAAGCAATGAAGGCTAATGAAATAAGAGATCTAACCACTGCCGAAATTGAACAAAAAGTTAAATCGTTAAAAGAAGAATTATTTAATTTGCGCTTTCAACTTGCAACTGGTCAATTAGAAAACACTGCACGCATTCGTGAAGTAAGAAAAACTATTGCTCGTATGAAAACAGTTGTACGTCAACGTGAAATAAGCGTAAATAACTGATAATGAGAGGAGGTTAGCCTCAAATGACAGAACGTAATGATCGCAAAGTCTACACAGGCCGTGTTGTTTCAGACAAAATGGATAAGACTATTACTGTTTTAGTTGAAACATATAAATTCCATAAATTATACGGTAAACGTGTTAAGTATTCTAAAAAATTCAAAGCTCATGATGAAAACAACCAAGCAAAAACTGGTGATGTTGTTCGCATTATGGAAACTCGTCCGCTATCAGCAACTAAACGTTTCCGTCTAGTTGAAGTCGTGGAAGAAGCGGTAATTATATAATAAAGTTCGCTCGGAAGGTATCCGAAGGGAGGTCACAGCGATATGATTCAGCAAGAAACTCGTTTAAAAGTTGCAGATAACTCTGGTGCACGTGAAGTATTAACTATTAAAGTGCTAGGTGGATCAGGACGCAAAACCGCTAATATTGGTGATGTAATTGTTTGTTCGGTGAAACAAGCAACACCAGGAGGCGTTGTCAAAAAAGGTGAAGTTGTTAAAGCTGTCATCGTACGTACAAAATCTGGTGCTCGTCGTGCAGATGGATCATACATTCGTTTTGATGAAAATGCAGCGGTAATTATCCGTGATGACAAAAGTCCAAGAGGTACTCGTATCTTCGGACCAGTTGCACGTGAATTACGTGATGCAAAATTCATGAAAATCGTATCTCTAGCTCCAGAAGTTCTATAAATGAAAGTTTAACTTCTTAAGCAGTAACGAAAAGCCTTGTAAGGAGGTGCGTAAAGCATGCATGTAAAAAAAGGTGATAAAGTAAAAGTAATTTCCGGTAAAGACCGTGGGAAGCAAGGTACAGTTTTAGAAGCTTATCCGAAAAAGGATCGTGTTCTTGTAGAAGGAATAAACATGATTAAAAAACACGCAAAACCTTCACAAGATAATCCACAAGGCGGTATTCTTAATCAAGAAGCGCCGATCCATGTTTCTAATGTAATGCCAGTAGATCCTAAATCCGGTGAACCAACTCGTGTTGGCTATGAAGTACGTGATGGAAAGAAAGTCCGCATCGCTAAAAAATCCGGTGAAGCATTAGATAAATAATTTAGCGACGAAAGGAGGGCGACATGATGAATGAATTAAAACAAAAATACCAAGATGAAGTAGTACCATCTTTGATGGGTAAATTTGATTATAAATCAGTTATGCAAGTGCCTACGATTGAAAAGATCGTTATTAACATGGGTGTTGGTGACGCAGTTCAAAACTCTAAGGCATTGGATAACGCTGTTGAAGAACTATCTTTGATTTCTGGACAAAAACCAATGGTTACACGCGCTAAAAAATCAATTGCAGGATTCCGTCTACGTGAAGGAATGCCAATCGGTGCAAAGGTTACCCTTCGTGGTGAGCGTATGTTTGAATTCCTACAAAAGCTAATCGCGGTATCACTTCCACGTGTACGTGACTTCCGTGGTATTTCTAAAAAAGCTTTTGATGGTCGCGGTAACTACACTTTAGGTGTGAAAGAACAACTAATTTTCCCAGAAATTAATTATGATAAAGTAAGTAAAATTCGTGGTATGGACATCGTTGTTGTAACAACTGCTAATACCGACGAAGAAGCACGTGAACTTTTAGCTCAGCTAGGCATGCCTTTCCAAAAATAAGCTTAGAGCTAGTACAAGGAGGGAAAATTGTGGCTAAAAAATCAATGGTTGCGAAACAAAAACGTACACAGAAGTACAAAGTTCAAGAGTATACTCGCTGTGAACGTTGTGGCCGTCCACATTCTGTAATTCGTAAATTTAAACTTTGCCGTATTTGTTTCCGTGAACTTGCCTATAAAGGTCAAATTCCTGGTGTCAAAAAAGCAAGCTGGTAAACCCCGATTTGGGAAGGAGGTAATTAGTAATGGTTATGACAGATCCAATCGCAGATATGCTAACTCGTATTCGTAATGCTAACATGGTAAAACATGAAAAATTGGAGCTTCCTGCTTCTAAAATGAAAAAAGAGGTTGCAGATATCCTTAAACGAGAAGGCTTTGTACGTGATTATGAAGTAATAGAAGATAACAAACAAGGTGTTCTGCGTATTTTCCTTAAGTACGGTGCAAACGAAGAACGAGTAATTACAGGAATCAAACGTATTAGTAAACCAGGACTACGAGTTTATGCTAAAGCTGATGAAGTGCCGCGTGTACTTAATGGTTTAGGTATAGCTATCGTATCAACTTCTAAAGGTGTACTTTCTGACAAAGAAGCACGCTCACAAGCTGTTGGTGGCGAAGTTCTAGCTTACGTTTGGTAATCTAACATTTTTATGAGGAGGTGCATGGAATGTCTCGTATAGGACTTAAACCAATTGAAATTCCAGATGGTGTGGAAGTGAAACTAGACGGAGTTACTGTAACTGTAAAAGGCCCTAAAGGCGAACTCACTAGAAATTTCCACAGTGATATTAAAATTATCATTGAAGGTAACACGATAACTTTAGAGCGTCCTAGTGATCATAAAGAACATCGTTCATTACACGGAACTACTCGCAGCCTGATCGCCAACATGGTTGAAGGAGTTTCTAAAGGGTTTGAAAAACAACTTGAAATTATCGGTGTTGGTTATCGCGCACAAAAACAAGGTAATAAAGTAACTGTTAATGCTGGTTACTCACATCCAGTTGAACTTGATCCAATCGAAGGGATCGAAATTGAAGTACCTAAAAACACACAAGTTATTGTAAAAGGTATCGATAAAGAACTAGTTGGAGCCGTTGCTGCTAACATCAGAGCGATTAGACCACCTGAGCCGTATAAAGGTAAAGGTATTCGCTATGTTGATGAATATGTACGACGTAAAGAAGGTAAAACTGCTAAGTAAGGCTAGTTAGGCGAGAAAGGAGTGACCTAGATGATCACAAAACCTGACAAAAATGTTGCACGTAAAAGAAGACACGCACGTGTTCGAAAAAACCTTTTTGGAACTGCGGAGCGTCCTCGTCTAAACGTGTATCGTTCAAACAAACACATTTATGCACAATTAATTGATGACACAAATGGTTCAACATTAGTTAGTGCTTCTACAGTAGATAAAGAACTTAGCGCCGAATCAACAAGCAGTGTAGACGCTGCGACAAAAGTCGGTGAATTAGTTGCTAAACGTGCCCAAGATAAAGGTTACAAATCAGTAGTATTTGATCGCGGAGGCTACCTTTATCATGGACGTGTAAAAGCTTTAGCAGATGCTGCTCGCGAAGCAGGTCTTGAATTTTAATCGATAAAGGAGGGAAACCTTACATGAAAACAATGATTGATCCGAACAAATTAGATCTTGAAGAACGCGTTGTAGCGGTCAACCGTGTAGCGAAGGTAGTTAAAGGTGGACGTCGTTTCCGCTTTGCTGCATTAGTAGTTGTTGGTGACAAGAACGGTCACGTTGGCTTCGGTACAGGAAAAGCACAAGAAGTACCTGATGCTATTAAAAAAGCAGTTGATGATGCAAAGAAAAACCTAATTACTGTACCAATCGTTGGAACTACAATTCCACATGAAATTCATGGTCAATTTGGATCTGGTAACGTATTAATGAAGCCAGCTTCTGAAGGTACTGGAGTTATCTCTGGTGGTCCAGTTCGTGCGGTATTAGAATTAGCCGGTGTAGGTGACATTTTAACAAAATCACTAGGTGCAAACACACCAATTAACATGATTCGTGCAACAATTAATGGTTTAACAAACTTAAAGCGTGCAGAGGACGTAGCAAAACTACGTGGAAAGTCTGTAGAAGAACTGTTAGGATAAGGAGGGAAACACTATGTCTAAAAAATTAGAAATCACCCTCACTCGTAGTGTTATTGGATCAAAAGACAAACAAATCAAGACGGTTCAAGCACTTGGTTTAAAAAAGATTCGTCAAACAGTGGTACTAGAAGATACAGTAGCTATTCGTGGAATGGTTGATAAAGTATCTCATCTTGTATCAGTTAAAGAAGTTTAATAAATACAATGTGTAAAGAGGAGGTGCTCGCATGAAACTTCATGAATTGAAGGCATCAGAAGGAACTCGCAAAAATCGTAATCGTGTAGGTCGTGGTACGTCATCTGGTAATGGTAAAACATCTGGCAGAGGACATAAAGGACAAAATGCACGTTCAGGCGGTGGCACACGTCCAGGATTCGAAGGTGGTCAAATGCCATTATTCCAACGTCTACCGAAACGTGGTTTTACTAACATTCACCGCAAAGAATTTGCTATCGTTAACTTAGATGCACTAAATCGTTTTGAAGACGGCACAGAAATTACACCTGAGCTCTTACTTGAAGAAGGTGTCGTATCGAATCTAAAAGCAGGTTTAAAAGTACTTGGTAATGGTTCTGTCGAGAAAAAAGTAACAGTAAAAGCTCATAAGTTCTCTGCTTCGGCTAAGGAAGCTATCGAAGCAGCGGGCGGTAAAGTAGAGGTGATCTAATGTTCCGTACAATCTCCAATTTTATGCGCGTAGGTGACATTAGACGGAAGATCATATTCACATTGCTTATGTTAATTGTATTCCGTCTAGGCACATTTATTCCTGTGCCGTTCACAGATAAAAATGCTATTGAAGGTATTATGGGCCAAGGAGATAATGTGTTTGGCTTCTTAAATACATTTGGTGGTGGGGCACTTCAAAACTTCTCTATTTTCGCAATGGGGATTATGCCTTACATTACAGCATCGATTATAATGCAGTTATTACAAATGGATGTTGTACCAAAGTTTGCAGAATGGAAAAAGCAAGGTGAAATGGGCCGCAAAAAGCTAGCTCAGATTACCCGATATGGAACAGTCGTTCTTGCGTTTGTTCAAGCAATTGCCATGTCCGTTGGATTCAATGCTATGGCAGGTGGCTTACTGATCGCAGATCCTAATCCGCTTAAGTTCCTAATCATTGCACTCGTATTAACAAGTGGAACAACATTTTTAATGTGGTTAGGTGAACAAATCACTGCACATGGAGTTGGAAACGGAATTTCCATCCTAATATTTGCAGGTATTGTTGCAGCAGTACCAAATGGTGTACAACAATTATTAGCGCTGTACTTCACCAATCCTGGTGATGAACTGTTCATAAATATTATAATTGTTGTATTAATTGCTTTGGTAGTTGTTGCAGTAACTGTAGGAGTTATCTTTATACAACAAGCATTACGTAAAATCCCAATTCAATATGCTAAGAAACTAGTTAATCGTTCACCAGTTGGTGGTCAATCAACTCATTTACCGTTAAAAGTAAATGCTGCAGGAGTTATTCCAGTGATTTTCGCAATCGCCTTTATTATTGCTCCAAGAACGATTGCAGGCTTCTTTGAAGGTGATATTGCTTCAACAATTGGGACGATATTTGACTATACTCAGCCTATTGGTATGGTAATCTATGTAGCGCTAATTATTGCGTTCACATATTTCTATACGTTTGTTCAAGTTAATCCAGAACAGATGGCTGAAAACTTACAAAAACAAGGTGGATATATCCCAGGTATTCGTCCGGGTAAAAATACAGAAACGTATCTAACACGCGTTATGTATCGCTTAACATTTGTAGGCTCTATCTTTTTAGCAGCTGTTTCTGTACTACCTATAATATTGGGTAGTCTTGCAAATCTACCTCAAGCAGTACAAATCGGCGGCACAAGTTTACTAATCGTTGTTGGTGTAGCATTACAAACAATGAAACAACTTGAAAGTCAGTTAGTAAAGCGCCACTACAAAGGATTTATTAAGTAGGCATCTGCTGCTAGTGAGAGCGAGGGGAAAGTTTTGAATTTAATCTTAATGGGTCTTCCTGGTGCCGGAAAAGGTACACAGGCAGAAAAAATAAACGAAAAATACAACATCCCTCATATCTCAACAGGAGATATGTTCCGTTTAGCAATAAAAGAAGGAACCGAACTTGGAAAAAAAGCCAAGAGCTTTATGGACCAAGGAGATCTAGTTCCGGATGATGTAACAATTGGTATTGTGAAAGATCGTCTTAGTAAAGATGATTGTAAAAATGGGTTTTTATTGGATGGATTTCCAAGAACCATTGCACAAGCCGAAAGTTTACAAAATCTTTTATCTGACATGAATCAATCGATTGACCATGTATTACATGTGAATGTACCAGAAGAAATCTTAGTGGAGCGTTTAACAGGGCGTCGAATTTGTCCATCATGTGGTAAAGCATATCATGTGATCTATAATCCTCCAAAAGAAGAGGGTATATGTGATCGAGATGGCCAGGCGTTAATTCAACGGGATGATGATAAACCTGATACGGTAAAAAATCGATTGGCTGTAAATATCGAGCAAACGAAACCGTTACTCAACTTTTACGAGGAAAAGGGATATCTTGTAACTGTTAATGGTGATCAGGAAATTGATCAAGTGTTCCAAGATATTCAATCACACATTGAAAAATAAGCAATGAACTGTATGGCCCCAACACGAATAGATGAATTTCTGTTTGTTAAAAGATATAATAAAAGGTATGCAAGTATGTTATTTGCTACAAGAATAAATACGTGACGCATGGTGGTTATGAATATATAAGCCTTAAATATAAGGTAAATATACCTAAGTGAAGGTGATCGTTGTTGAGCGAAGATGATTCGATTCCACGAATAGGTCAAGTTGTTCGTATTATGCAAGGGCGTGAAGCTGGGCAATATATGGTCGTCATCCAGGTGATAGACGATCGGTTTGTCTTGCTAGCAGATGGGGAAAAACGTAAATATGATCGACCAAAGAAAAAGAATATACATCATATTGAAGTTATGGATTATACCTCTCCGGAAGTCCAAAACAGCCTTCTAGAAACTGGTCGTGTCACAAATGGGAAATTGCGATTTGCCTTAACAAAGTTTGTAGGTGAGATTGTGACTGATTTGAAGAAGGGAGATCAACACGATGGCGAAAGACGATGTAATTGAAGTGGAAGGAACCGTAACGGATACATTGCCAAACGCAATGTTTAAAGTAGAGCTTGAAAACGGCCATACGGTCTTAGCACATGTATCGGGTAAGATTCGAATGCATTTCATCCGTATTTTACCAGGTGATAAAGTAACGGTAGAACTCTCTCCGTATGACTTAACACGAGGACGAATTACGTACCGTTATAAATAAGCGAGCTCCGATATAAAAGGAGGTAAAAAAGATGAAAGTAAGAGCATCTGTAAAACCAATTTGTGAAAAATGTAAAGTAATAAAACGCAAAGGCAAAGTAATGGTGATTTGCGAAAACCCTAAACACAAGCAAAAACAAGGCTAAATAACAAGGAGGTGCATCTAAGCTTATGGCACGTATTGCAGGTATAGATATTCCACGTGATAAACGTGTAGTAATTTCATTGACTTACATTTATGGAATCGGAAAAAACACTGCACAGAAAGTCCTTAAAGAAGCAGGCGTTTCAGAAGATACTCGTGTACGCGATCTTACAGAAGATGAATTAAGTAAGATTCGTCAAGCAGTTGAAGCATATACAATTGAAGGAGACCTTCGTCGTGAAGTTTCTCTTAACATTAAGCGTTTGATTGAGATTGGATCATACAGAGGACTTCGTCACCGTCGTGGATTACCAGTTCGCGGACAAAAAACGAAGAACAACTCTCGTACACGTAAAGGTCCACGTCGTACAATCGCTAACAAGAAAAAATAGTAAAAAGGAGGTAAGCTAATTCATGGCACGTAAACAAAATACACGTAAACGTCGTGTGAAAAAGAATATTGACACAGGTATTGCACATATCCGTTCTACGTTCAACAACACTATTGTAACGATTACAGATGTGCAAGGGAACGTTATTGGCTGGAGCTCTTCTGGAGCATTAGGCTTTAAAGGTTCTCGTAAGTCAACACCATTTGCTGCACAAATGGCTGCTGAAACAGCTGCTAAAACTGCAGTTGATAATGGCATGAAAACATTAGAAGTTACTGTTAAAGGCCCTGGTGCTGGTCGTGAAGCAGCAATTCGTTCACTTCAAGCAGCAGGATTGGAAGTTACTGCTATTAGAGACGTAACACCAGTACCTCATAATGGATGCCGCCCACCAAAACGTCGTCGTGTTTAATTTTTAGCGTATATAATTTGTCACCCTGTCAATAATGGGTTATGATGGCTAAAAGTATATAAAAAAGAAGTTTTTAACAAATTTCATGGAGGTTGCTCATTATCGTGACCGAATCATGATAATAACCTCGGTATACAGCATCGCTTAAGACAAAAAGTACGATAAATGTTAGGTAGCGCAGAAACGCCAACTGCCTATTTGAGGAATTTCGGTTAGACAGTGTCTAACCGGGGTTTCGACGTTTTTAAGGAGGGTTTTATGGAATGATCGAAATAGAAAAGCCAAAAATTGAAACGGTAGAGATAAGCGAAGATGCTACGTTTGGAAAATTTGTGGTAGAACCGTTAGAACGTGGTTATGGTACTACTTTAGGAAACTCCTTGCGTCGTATCCTACTATCCTCACTTCCAGGTGCTGCTGTTACATCAGTTCAAATTGATGGAGCATTACATGAATTTTCAACGATTGATGGTGTCGTAGAGGATGTTACGACGATTATCTTGAACTTGAAGAAGTTAGCTCTGAAAATTTACTCTGATGAACCAAAAACATTAGAAATTGATGTGCAAGGAGAAGGAAAAGTTACAGCTTCTGATCTAACATATGATAGTGATGTAGAAGTATTAAATCCAGATCTACCTATTGCTACTCTTAATAGTAAAGGTAACTTGCATATGAAAATTAACGCAGAGCGTGGTCGGGGCTATCGTCCAGCTGAAGAAAATAAAAAAGAGGATCAACCGATTGGCGTCATTCCAGTTGATTCGATCTTTACACCAGTATCACGTATTACTTATCAAGTAGAGAATACTCGTGTAGGACAGAGCGCGAATTTTGATAAATTAACTCTAGATGTTTGGACAGACGGTAGCATTCGTCCTGAAGAAGCAGTTTCTTTAGGTGCGAAAGTCTACATGGAACATTTAAACATTTTTGTTGGTTTAACGGATGAAGCGCAAAATGTTGAAATCATGGTCGAGAAAGAAGAAGACCAAAAAGAAAAAGTAATGGAAATGACAATTGAAGAATTAGATCTTTCTGTGAGATCTTACAATTGTTTAAAACGTGCTGGCATAAATACAGTTCAAGAGCTTTCAAATAAATCAGAAGAAGATATGATGAAAGTACGTAATTTAGGCCGTAAATCACTAGAAGAAGTAAAAATAAAACTAGAGGATCTTGGCTTAGGCTTACGTAAAGATGACTGATAGGTACAGACACCTTTAGATTCACGAGAAAGGGAGGGATAGTCCATGGCTAGAAAATTAGGTCGTACAACAGATCAACGTATGGCATTACTTCGCAACCTTGCATCTGACTTAATTATTCACGAACGGATTGAAACAACAGAAGCAAAAGCGAAAGAATTAAAGTCAGTAGTTGAAAAAATGATTACGCTAGGTAAACGTGGTGATCTACATGCACGTCGTCAAGCTGCTGCGTTCTTATATAATAAAGAGGCTAATGAAGAAGATACTGTTCTTCAAAAGCTTTTCAATGATGTTGCAAAACGCTATGAAGACAGACAAGGTGGTTACACACGCGTTCTTAAACTTGGCGAGCGTCAAGGTGACGGAGCGAAAATGGCAATCATTGAATTAGTTTAATGAGACCATATGCGTTAAGGGCAGGACTGAATCTCTTCCACGAGGTGAATCCCAGCCCTTTTTTTGTAGCTGAAAAAGTGTAGACGAGCAAGGACTGGTTTAATATAGAAGCAACATGAAAGCAGCAGGTACTAGGAGAATGGTGAATGGGTGTTGGGAATAGTGCGTGGCGTAGGATACAGGAGCCTGGCACCGATCACTTAAACATCGTTAAAAACAAAAACTACTAAAGTTAATTCCACATTATTAACATTGCTCCAAATTAGTTGTACAATATGACATGAAATACATAAAAACAAACTCAGGGTTAGCCGAGCAGTAGAGGAGGAATTTCAGTGCGAGAGAATTTAATAGAGTTTAGAAATGTATCATTTCGATATGGAGAAGAAGAGCCTTGGGTTTTGAAGAATTGTTCTTTTAATATATTTAAAGATGAGTGGGTAGCCATCATAGGACATAATGGCTCAGGAAAATCTACGATTGCAAAGCTAATGAATGGATTATTATTTCCGCAAGAAGGGGAAATATACATTAATGGTCAATTGGTTAATGAAGATACGATTTGGGAAATACGAAAAGAAGTAGGAATGGTATTTCAAAATCCAGATAATCAGTTCGTCGGTACTACCGTTCAGGATGATGTTGCTTTTGGTATGGAAAATAGGGGTATTGCTAGGGAAGAAATGATAAAACGAATTGATGAATCTTTAACGGCGGTTGGTATGCAGGACTATCGATTGACGGAGCCCCATCGGTTATCTGGAGGACAGAAGCAACGAGTGGCTATTGCTAGCGTATTAGCGATTTCACCTGAGGTTTTAATTTTAGATGAAGCAACAGCCATGCTGGATCCTAAAGGTCGTTTGGAGATTATGAGTACAGTAGCAAACGTACAGGAACAAAAGGAACTATCATTAATAACTATTACCCACGATCTTCGAGAAGTAGTACAAGCTGAACGCGTAATTGTCATGAATGAAGGAGTAATATGGGATGAAGCAAAACCGAGGGAGATATTTACCAAAAAAGACGGGTTACGTAAAATAGGATTAGATGTTCCGTTTATTGCTATATTGGCAGAAGAACTAAATAAGACAGGTATGGCTATTATCAATGAACCTTTAAATCATAATGAATTATTGGAGGACCTATGGACATTACATTCAAAGATGTAACTTATACGTATCAGGAAAACTCTCCCTTTGCACATACTGCTATAGAGAACTTATCATTCCATATACCGTCAGGATCCTTTGTAGCTATTATCGGACATACCGGATCTGGCAAATCAACATTAATACAACATTTAAATGGTTTAGTGAGACCAAGTAAAGGTGAGGTCCAAATTGGGGATTTCCGATTAACTAAGGAAGAAAAGCCAAAAAACATGAAAGATCTACGTAGTCGTGTCGGTGTTGTATTTCAGTATCCAGAACATCAATTATTTGAAGAAACCGTTGCTAAGGATATAGCTTTTGGACCAGAAAATTTTGGTGTATCTAAAAGTACCATTGATAAGCGAATTAAGGAATTAATTCCTGCAGTAGGTCTTTCCGAAGAACTGTTGGAACGTTCACCATTTGACTTAAGTGGAGGACAAATGAGAAGAGTAGCTATTGCAGGTGTATTAGCTGTAAAACCAGATGTACTTGTATTAGATGAACCAACTGCAGGCTTAGATCCACGTGGTCAAAAAGAAATAATGGAGATGTTTTATGAACTGCACCAGAAGGAAAACTTAACTACGGTATTGGTCACCCATAGTATGGAGGATGCTGTTAAATATGCTGATCAGGTCATTATAATGAATAATGGCACAAAGTATATGGAAGGTATGCCAGAAGAGGTATTTACGCAGCAGCATGCATTAAAAAAGGTTCATCTGGATGTTCCTGAAATGATTGAATTCTTGTATGCATTTGAACAACGTTTTGGGAATCCTATCCCATTTAAACGACAATCTGTACAACAATTGGCCAAGGAGATTCAGCAATTGATGAAAGGAGCTGAATCCCATGAATAATTCCTTGATCATAGGTCAATATGTACCCGGGAATTCTGTTGTACATCGATTAGATCCTCGTACAAAAATAACAATTATTTTCCTGTTTGTAATTTTCGTGTTTTTTGCTAATTCGGTGCCTAGTTATGGCTTGTTAGCAGCATTTGCTATTAGTACAACACTTATAACAAGAATTCCTATTCGATATATACTAAAAGGATTGACCCCGGTATGGTTTTTAATAGCATTTACGTTTATATTGCACATTTTTGTCACGAAAGAAGGATCCGTCTTATTAGAAATTTTCACATTTGAAATCTATACAGGCGGTATTATTCAAGGACTGGCAATATCGTTACGTTTTTTCTTGTTAATTCTTGTAACATCTTTATTAACATTAACAACTACACCAATTGAAATAACCGATGCAATAGAGGATATGCTTCATCCATTGAAAAAAGTAAAGTTTCCTGTACATGAACTGGCGCTGATGATGTCCATCTCATTACGTTTTATTCCAACGCTAATGCAAGAAACGGAAAAAATTTCTAGAGCACAAGCATCTCGTGGTGTTGATTTTAGAACTGGTCCGCTTAAAGAACGAATAAAAGCAATTGTTCCTTTGCTGGTGCCACTATTTGTCAGTGCATTTAAACGCGCTGAGGAACTGGCTATGGCGATGGAGGCGCGAGGATATCAAGGTGGGGAAGGGCGTACGAAATTACGTGAATTAAAGATAGAATCACGAGATATTTTCGTGTATATTATTTTTGCATGTGTAATTACGGCTTTATTTTTAACTAGAACGTACTAGAAAGAAGGGCTGGATAGGTTGAAGAAGATAAAATGTGTTATAAGTTATGATGGTACCAATTTTAAAGGGTATCAAATCCAGCCAAAAAAACGGACGGTACAAGGTGAATTGGAACAAGCGCTTAAAAAAATTCATAAAGGTACTCCAATACGTATTCAGGCGTCAGGTAGAACAGATACAGGTGTCCATGCCAAAGGACAAACCATTCATTTTGAAACAGACTATAGCCTCTCAAGTTATAATTGGATAAAGGCGATGAATACGCTTCTACCAGATGATATCTATGTAAAAGAAGTAGTGGAGGCATCTAATACTTTTCATGCAAGGTACGATGTCATCGAGAAGGAATATCATTATTTCATTTGGAATGAAAAAGAGACCGATGTATTTAAACGCAATTATGCCTATCAGTTTCCTTACCATTTAGATATGAAGGCAATGCAAAAGGCTTGTGCTTTTTTTGAAGGTACACACGATTTTACGACGTTCTCTTCCGCTAAAGCAACCATTATGGGAAGTAAAGTCCGCAATTTATTTGAAGCATCATGTAGACAAAATGGGAAAGAAATTGAATTTATTTTTCGGGGAAGTGGCTTCTTATATAACATGGTTCGTATTATGGTAGGAACAATATTAGATGTTGGGCAAGGTAGACTTGATCCAGATGACATTCCAGTATTACTAGAGAAGAAAGATAGAAGAGAAGTTGGTTTAACTGTTCCCCCTCAAGGCTTATATTTATGGCAAGTAAAGTATGAAGATGGGGAATCTAGTGAATCATAATTTAGTAATATCATTTCCCGGGAAATGTCGACAATTTACTCCATTATTTTGCCGAAATATGAGTTTTCAAAGATATAAGATAAAAATGCTATCCTTTTCTATAAAATACTTAAGAATCACTTGACATATACCCCTGTTTTGGTATATTATGATCTATGGCATTTTATTTCTAAAACCGCGATTAGCCCCGGAACTAATTGTGTTGAAAATATAGGAATAACGAAACTAAAAATGAATTTTTGACTAATGGAGGGAAACCAATCATGCGCACAACTTTCATGGCGAATGAAAATAATATTGAACGCAAATGGCTTGTTGTGGATGCTGAAGGCCAACGTTTAGGTCGTTTAGCTAGTGAAGTGGCTGCAATCCTTCGTGGAAAGCATAAACCAACTTACACTCCACACGCTGATACAGGTGATAATGTAATCATCATCAACGCTGACAAAATCGAATTAACAGGTAAAAAATTAAGTGACAAAATGTACTACCGTCATTCAGGACATCCAGGTGGATTAAGAGAACGTACTGCTGACGAAATGCGTACAAAATACCCTGAGCAAATGTTAGAGCTTGCGGTCAGAGGAATGCTTCCAAAAGGTTCTTTAGGACGTAAAATGGGTAAAAAATTACATGTATTCAGAGGTTCTGAACACAATCATCAAGCACAAAAACCAGAAGTTTACGAACTTCGTGGATAATTAAAAGGAGGTTAATCAATTGGCACAAGTACAATACTACGGCACAGGACGTCGTAAAAGTTCAACTGCACGTGTACGTTTAGTACCAGGAACTGGTAGCGTAAAAATCAATGGTCGTGAAGCAAAAGACTATTTCCCATATGAAACACAACTTCTAATTCTAAACCAGCCACTTAAGGCTACAGAAACAGAAGGCACTTATGATGTATTAGTAAACGTTGATGGTGGAGGATTTACTGGCCAAGCTGGTGCTATCCGCCACGGAATCGCTCGTGCTCTTCTAGAAGCTGATCCAGAATATCGTGCTTCTCTAAAACGCGAAGGATTCTTAACACGTGACGCACGTATGAAAGAACGTAAGAAGTACGGTCTTAAAGGCGCACGTCGTGCACCTCAGTTCTCAAAACGTTAATATTTATTACGTTTCAAAGGCTCTCCACCAATTTGGTTGGGGGTCTTTTTTATTGTAAATTAGTATTTATCAAAGGACTGAGATTAGATTTATATAAAAAATTGTTTGGAGAAATTCCAAACCATTTTACTGATAGCTCGTTAGCTTTTCTGGATTTAAAGTTATATAGATTTCATTGATTGTATTATTTTCGATATAAAAGCTAATGACACTGTGCAACTTACCTTCCATAAAAAATAATATAGAAGGCTGACCGTTTACTTTCCTAATTTCATATCCATAATCATTACCCGCTTTTTTTATTAACCCATTCAGGAAAGCAGAAACCTTATTACGTGACTCAATTGGTCGTAAGGCTGCAAGTACTTTACCGCCTCCATCAGAGAATAGCGTTATGTTATCCGATAATAGATCAAGTAATTGTTCTTTGTGCTGCATTTGAAGTGCTGTAATAAATTGATCAATAACATACTTGTTTTTATCATAGTGTAAGCTCTCGTTTTCTACTTTCACTAACTTCGCTTTTGATCTACCATAAATCTTTCTACAATGTTCTACTTTTTTATCTACTATTTCCGAGATTTCAATATAAGGTGAGTCAAAAACATCTCTTAAAATAATAACCGCCCTTTCCACAGGAGATAGGTTTTCCATCATGCGTAAATAAGCAATAGACAGCCCTTCTTTTTCAAGCAAAATATCGATTGGATTATCTTCTTGATGGTTTTCCATTATTAATGGTTCTGGATTCCAAGGTCCAATATACTGCTCTCTTTGAACTCGAGCGGATTTTAACACATCCAAACAACGATTTGTCATCATTTTGCACAGATAAGCTTTCTTATTATCAATTTTTTCTTCATTGACATTGTAAGCACGCAAAAAAGTTTCTTGTACGATGTCCTCTGCTTCTGTTATAGAGCCAAGAAGACGATAACCTAAAGAAAATAATAATGGTTTATATTTTTGGTACTCCTCATTACTAATTTGCATCCAATTCCCCCATCATTTCTTTTGCAGATTGTTTACCAGTAGCTATTGCTGCATCTGATAATATGGAATATGGAGAAGCCCAATCACCAGCTATAAATAAGTTTCGGATGGCTGTTTTTGAGTTCCGCAGCATATCCTCATCTCCAACAAGTGGTAATCGTTGGCTCACTGTAATGTTTGGTAAAAATCTACTTGTTATTTCATAATTACGCCAACCCGGCTGAATTCTTTCTAAAAAATTTTCAAGCTCCTGCTTTATTGTTTTGAAGTCTACATTTTCTTCTGGTTTGTGGTATTTTAATACATGTAATATATGACTATTTCTTTCTTCTGAAAGCTTTGCGTATCTTGAATGTAAAGAATAGTAATAAGGTTGATCCATTCTCAAAGTGAAAGAATTATTAGGTTGTGGTAATTTTCGTAATGCTACATCTAATGTTGCGGCTTTAACTGGTATGATTTCATCAAGAAAGCTATCTAGTGTAGTATTCATTAATAAATGATTTAAGTGATGCGGATCTCCGGTATAAAGTACTTGCTTAGCATGTATGACATCGTTAGTTAAAGTAAGTGTAAATGAATTATTCTCCTCCACAAAAATCTGTTTTACTGTTGATTGTTTTTTTATCTGTACGCCATGAGTAATAGCTTGATTATGAAGTTGATCAATGATTGTTTGCCACCCGTAATCTACATATAGAACTCCTGATAATACACGCTGTAAATGTGTTAAAATGACTTTTGCACTTGCTTTGTCTGGCGCATCACAGTATGTTGCTAAGCGTGCGAGTGTGTATAACAGAGTTTGAATGGTCATCACATTTGAAGTCTTTAATACCCATTCTTTAAAAGTAATATCGTCCATATTTTCTATATTTGTTTTACTTATTTTTAATATAACACGAATCCATGCTACTCGTTCCCTCCAACTTAATAGGTTAGTTGAAAATATGCTAAGAGGTGAAAAAGGTGCTTTATATATTTGATCTTCGTTAATTAACCATCCTCCTGTTTTAGGGGAGGATCCATCTAATTGGATTCCTAAATCATCAAGAATTGGCATTGCTGCTCCTCTTTTATATAAAGCATGAGGTCCCAAGTTAAAATTTTGCTTTTGTATGAGATCTGTTTTGGCTCTTCCCCCATAAAATTTACTTTTTTCTATGAGTAAAACTCGTAATGAAGACCTACCTAAATAATTGGCTGCTACATAACCAGCAAGCCCACTGCCTATAATTACTACATCCCATGTTTTATTCATATTACTTCCTCCTTTTAACCTTTTATACGCAAGACGAGGAAAAGGTAAGAGTTGTGACAAAGGATTATAAAAAAAGTTTGTGTTAGGATGTAACAATTTCATGATACGATCGTTTTAATACATGAAGGGGGGAAAGTTGGTTGAAAAAGTTCATATTTAAGGAATTATTCGAAGCATACCAGCTTCCTCTATTTCGTTATTTATTACAAATGAGTAGAAACCGTGAGATTGCGGAGGACTTGTTGCAAGAAACCTTCTACCGAGCGATGGTTTCTTTAGATGTAAAAAGTATGATGCAAGCGAAAGCGTGGCTTTTTCGAGTTGCTAGAAACTTATATATTGACACTACAAGAAAGAATAAAACAGAAATGAAGTTAGTGGAACGATTGAAGAAACATTTTAACCCTTCGAGTGTGATAGGGTGACCCAGAGCAACAGTTGGAAAAGAAAACGAGGCAGGAAGAATTAGAAGAAGTTTTAGGGATGTTACCGGAAAATATGTGTACGATTCTCTACCTTAGAGAGGTGCAAGGATTTACGTATAAGGAACTTGCTGTAACAATGAATCTGACCGATAGTCAAGTAAAGGTGACGCTACATCGAGCGAGAGAAAAGTTTAAGCAATTTGACGAGCGGTTACGGAAAGGGGATGAAGCTAATGTCAGAAGATAAGGTGTTAAAATCCTGGAATGATAAACAGAAACTAGATAAAAAGCAGGCGAGGAAATTGGTTTGGAAAACAAGACTTTCTATAGGGTTTGCGGTTGTGCGTGTGTTATTTATCATTTTCTTACTATATACAGCGTATATGTTAACGATAAGTATTTACTATAATCAATCAGGAAATAGCCAGGATTTTGAACGGTTTGTCAGTACGTTGGTCGAAACTAGAAATCCAGGGATTAGTGTAGAATGGGACAGATTTGATACAGAAATAAGTCCATTGCTAACCCAAAAAACTAGCGCTACACTGTATCGCCATATTGGAGACTGGGAAGTTGCTGTTGGAGAAGTTACTGCAGAAAAAATATTATTTAATCCAATTTACTATTCCATAGAATATAACAACAAATATATAAATGAATCTTCTCCATACTATGTAGTTCCACCGGACTTACTTGGTAGAAATTTCGAAGTAGAAGCTGATAATAGCCTGTTAAGTCAATTGGAGAAAATGGAGGATGGTTATGTCGTTCAGGTTCTTTTATCGACAAAGAAAGGAATGGATCCAGAGGCATTACGAAAAATTCTTTCTGCGTATGATATTGAAATATATCAAATGCCGATTTATGCAGGAGAATTAACCAATTTTGAAGTAAATAATTTTGGGAGCTCGAACCATGTTTCTGTGGATTCATTGATGTTACGTCCACAAATTGTATATGGGGAAGAAAACAGCTGGACATCGAGACTGCGATCACTAACAGATCAAGAGTCACTAAAAAAGTCTGTAGCTCAAGTCCCTAAAGACCTGGAGTGGTTAGTGGATCAAAGGAACTACTTTGATAAAGAAACCGATGTAAAACGATTAGCGTATATAAAAGAAAATGGTATTCAAGTATACGGAGCAACAGTTACTGGACCGGTCCGAGAAATTGAACGACTTATGGAAGAGGAAATGCTTCATCAGTTCCAATTAGGTGGTATTGAAGTGTGGAATTGGACTGAAAAATAACTTCGTGGAATTTTCTCTGAAGTTATTTATAAAAGTATGAAAATAATTTATTATTTTACTATGTGAATAATGGAGGTGTACGTATGATAAAGGAATTAAATATTGAACACGATTATCGCGAAATTTTCGATCTTTCACAATTTGCATTTCAATATCAACTTTCTGAAACGGATCTGGATAAGAAACGTAAGGAAGCTCGGAGGCATATTATATGGGGGTATATGGATGGAGATACTACAGCGGCAAAACTTCATTTAATCCCATTGTCCTGTTATATCGGTGGGAAAGCATTTAAAATGGGTGGAATAAGCTCGGTAGCAACATGGCCGGAATATCGTAGAAAAGGGATAGTAAAGGAGCTACTAGCACATGCGTTGAAATACATGAAGGAAAACGGACAAACGATTTCGTATCTACACCCTTTTTCCGTTCCTTTTTATCGCAAATTTGGTTGGGAAATTGCTTTTAATGAAAAATCCTACACTATACCAATGGAGAAGTTAAAAAAGAACTGGGATGGCCATGGTTATGTGCGAAGGATGTCACCAGACTATAACATCTTAAATCAGATCTACTCTGAGTATGCCAAAGCATACACAGGGATGCTTGTACGGGATGAAAAATGGTGGGAGCAGCGGGTATTAAAAGATAGTATGCATATTGCTGTTGCGTATAATGAGGAAGAAACACCTGAAGGGTATATTATTTTTGAAGTAAAGGATAAAGTATTTTCTGTTGTGGAAATGGTCAATCGTTCATTGAATGGGTTGAGGCTATTGACCCAGTTTATAGCTAATCATGATTCCATGGTACAAAAGGTTGAAATGATCGCTCCAGAAAATGATACATTACCACTCTTAATCGAGGACCCGAGATTTGAACAAAAAATTGAACCTTACTTCATGGTTCGAATCGTAAATGTGTTTGAATTTCTCAAACATTATCCATTTGCAGCAGCTAATCATAGTGTTTCATTACATATTCAAGATGATTTTTTATCAGAGAACAATGGAACATATGAGATCAAACGAACAGAAGTAGATTCAAATGTAACATGTACCCGGGCAGACAATCGATCGGTAAAAAGGGTATCATGTAGTATTCAACACCTTACTACCTTGTTTTTTGGATATAAACGACCGATGGAATTGTTTAACCTTGGACTTATTCATGGACCAAAGGAAGAAATAGAAAAACTCGAGGAGATCATACCGAAACAACAACCTTTTTTTGCGGATTTCTTTTAATTGGAGTGTACTATCCCCCCTCTTTTTTCAGGGGGGGTATTTTTAGGTCTTAAGTACCTATATTTTCAAAATAAAAAGAAAACAATAGAAATTTGTTGAATTTTAAGGTAAAATTGGAAAAAACATGTGTGAACAAGCCATAAGTGAAAAAGGATGAATTCGATGACTTATTCTATTCATTTAATCAAACTATTCTTCGCAATCGACGACCATGTCTTTCGAATTAGAAGGGCTGAAACTATTAAAAACCTTTGGAAACTGGCGATCTTAGTAAGTTTTTTTAGTGTGGTTATTTATGCATGGATGGCATTGTTGGGTATTGGTTCAGACCTTATTTCTAGTAATGCTGTACATTTATCCTCACATGAATATGAACTTCGTAAGTTTTGGTTCATTATTGGAAGGATTAGTTTTTCAATCTTACTAGCGGTAGTAGTATTATTTATACCTTCTTTCATTTTTTATCTTGTAACATCAATTCCTTATCGGAAATTAGTTTTGATGCAATTAATCGTACTATCTGTAATGCTTCTAGAGAGAGTTATATGGATTCCCTTTTTCTTATATGTAGGATTAGATTGGTATGTTTCCCCGTTATCGTTTGGGATTATTGCTTCCTATATGACTGAAAATCCGTTTCTTATTTATTTGTTTGGTTCAATCTCACTATTTCAATTATGGATAATCTGGTTCCAAATAAAGTTTCTCCAAAAATTATCAGCAACGAAAAAGCTGTGGATATGGGTAACGGTAATTTTATTACATATTGCTTTCTGGATTGTGACTGCATTATTAGCTGACACTGATGTTAACTTGATTGGTAGGTGGTTTGAATAATGCGGAAAAAACTTATTTGGATAGCTATTCTATTATTTATAGTAACCAATGGAATATTAGTGTGGATGGATGATGACGGAAAAGTTAATCGAAAGGCTCACGTTTCGGATTGGGACATGACATTTGAAGCGGATCTCTTTGATACGGTGGAAGCTCCTGGAGTTATCGCATACTCCGGTGAAAGTTACGTGTATTTTGATGAAACTGCCGGTAGCTTTCAAGGTTTTTCATTGGAAGAAGGAAATGAAATTAATGTCGGGGATCCACTATTTACGTATCGTGTAAACGATTTTGCTGAAACGGAAGCCTTCCTAGTAAGCGAATTGGAAAAAGTCAACGGAGAAATTACCGCGATAGAGGATGCGATAACTGAAATGGTGGCATATGAGATTCCTCGTCCAACTATACCGGTGATAAGTCAGGGTGAAGAAGATGAGAATGAGAATATATCTCCTCCTCGTGAACCTGTTGAAGCAGACCTATTAAAGAAGCAGTATCTTATTGAGAAGGAAATGGAGCTTTCTGCAAGGAAAGAGCAGGCACTAAGTATTCAATCTCAGTTAGAGGAACTTCAATCAAATGGAGATACAATTACTGTAGAAAGTCCGTATCAAGGGAAAGTAAAAACGATCTCGACGACGTTAAGCGATCCTCTCATTGTTATCGAAGATACAAAGTTAGTGGTACAGGGTGAGCTTCAAGAGGATGAACGTAAACAAGTGGAACAAGGATTGCCTGTTCACATTGATGTGTCGGATAGTGATGATCATCACTATCAAGGTGTTATTGAGGAAGTGGGAGTTTCTCCGGTTGATGGCGCTGAAATAACAAACGAAAGTAAATATGCGTTTGAAGTTTTGTTTGATGATGGAGAAGAATTAGATGCACTGTTACCTGGTTATCATGCAGACATATCGGTAATTTTAGATGACGCAATGAATGCGACGGTAGTTAGGGAAGATAGATTGTTTGATGATCATTTGTGGAAATTAACTGAAGTAGGTAAAATACAAAAAGTACCTGTTCAATCGGGTATTCGTATGGATGGTAGTGTTGAAGTCAAGGATGGAGCATCCACAGGTGAATGGATCTTAACAGAAGAGTTAAGTTCCGTTTATGCTGATACGACATTTGTGACTCCATTTAAAATTACAAAAGCACCGTGGCTAAAGCTTGGTGATTATGAGAATTGGAAAAAATATTTGATCATAGGTATTCTTTCTAGATAAAAGAGATCGTTCGCATATCAAATCGCACAGTATTTTTTACTGTGCGATTTTGTTATGTATTCCTTGCAACAATTCACTTGTTGTATTGGAAGAAGTATTTCTATGGATGAAGGTGTTTTATGAAATAACATAATCCATGTCTGGTTCATGTTGATAGAATGGAACTCGCTCTCAATTTAATCTTGTCATAAAGCGATAACCTGTCCCATAGAATAGGAAAAGGATTAGGATAAGGGGCGAGTAGGATGGATCGTTACGGAAAATTAGTCATTTGGTTGCTTGGCATTATTGTGCTAATTGTCTTAGTACAAATTCCGATTTTGAATACAACAGAGAATACTTGGGGAACATGGTCACTTCCGTTATCAGGTAAGACCATTGTGATTGACCCTGGTCATGGAGGAGTGGATGGAGGAGCGGTCGGTAAAGATGATACTCTTGAAAAAGATATTGCGTTAGAGGTTTCGAAAAAATTACAAGATTATTTGCAGCAAGCAGGTGCGCTCGTATATTTAACTAGAGAGACAGATAAAGATTTAGCAGCGGAGGATACAAAGGGATTGTCGAAGCGAAAGGCGGAAGATATTCGGAAAAGAATGCAGTTTATCCATGATAAAGATGCAGATTTTTTCTTATCTATTCATTTAAATGCTACACCTTCATCACAATGGAAGGGAGCTCAAACGTTTTATTATCCCAAATCGGAGGAAGGAAAACATTTAGCCAAAATGGTTCAAGATGAAATCACTCGTAATTTAGAAAATACAAAGAGATCCGCATTATCGATTAATCATCTTTACTTATTGAAGAATGCAGAAATCCCCGGTGCGTTAGTTGAAATTGGATTTTTATCCAATGTTGAAGAACGGGAGCAATTAAAACAAGATGATTATCAACGACAAATGGCAGGTAGTATATATACAGGGATTTTAAGATTTGTTACAGAGGAGCCAAAGGATGTAGAGGAATAAAAAGGAAAACCCTTCCACGATTCATATCACTTAGGTTTTACGTGATTTGTGTTATACTAGCGTTGGACAAACTATAAAGTTTACGAAGCTAGGATAAGGAAGGTGGACTTACAATTGTTAACTAAAGAAGAAGTAGTACAACTCCTAAACCCTGTAAAAGACCCATTTTTACATAGAACACTAGAAGAAACTGGTGGGATTTCAGAAGTAACGATAAAAGAAGAGAAAAAGCATATAAGTGTTAAAGTTGCGATAGGTAAAACAAATACCGCCGAACAAATGCAGTTGCAGCAAGAGTTAGTTGGTATTTTAAAGAAAAATGGAGCAACAACTGTTGGGTTGCGATTTGAGCAGCTTCCGGATGAAGTAATTAAAAAATTCCAACCTGCAATGCAAAATGCACAAGAAAAAACGTTGATGGGTGGAAATAAGCAGCCTCACTTTATTGCTGTCGCAAGTGGAAAGGGTGGCGTCGGGAAATCGACTGTTACCGTTAACCTAGCAATGGCATTAATGCGTTTAGGTAAAAAAGTAGGAATTATCGATGCTGATATTTATGGCTTTAGTATTCCTGATATGATGGGTGTAGAAGAAAGGCCTGTAGTTCGAGCAGAAAAAATTATCCCTGTAGAACGATTTGGTGTGAAATTAGTTTCTATGGGCTTCTTTGTTGAAGATAATTCGCCAATTATTTGGCGTGGCCCAATGTTAGGTAAAATGCTGAACAGCTTCTTTAAAGAAGTGGAGTGGGGCGATCTAGATTACCTTCTACTTGATCTACCACCAGGTACAGGTGACATCGCTATGGACGTTCATGAGTTATTGCCTTCCTGTAAAGAAGTTATTGTCACAACGCCACACCCAACTGCCGCATTTGTTGCAGCGCGTGCTGGTCAAATGGCAATTAAAACAGAACACGAAATATTAGGTGTTGTGGAAAACATGGCATACTTCCAAAGCAAAGTAACTGGCGAAAAAGAATATGTTTTCGGTCGTGGCGGCGGACAAAAGCTTGCAGAGGTTTTGAAAACGAAAGTATTAGGTCAATTACCACTTCAACAGCCATATGAAGAGGAGGATGTTTTTGCTCCTTCTGTTTACCAGGAAGACCATCCACTTGGTAAGGAATACCATAAAATTGCAGCAAAAGTAATTGCAAAAGTAGAAGAATAAACATTTAAAAAGCTAAGACATAACCCATTCATTGTGTTATGTCTTAGCTTTTTGTGGTAAAGGCATTAACTTCCGCCACCGCCTGAGCCGCCGCCAGAGTCACCGCCTTCTCCGCCGCCACCACCGGATTGACCACCGCCTTGCCCTTGACCACCTTGTTGGCCACTTCCTTGCTTTTCAGCAGCCTTTAAAAGGATATCCTGAATTTTGGCTTGGAATAGCGGTGATTCAAACGTTTGTTGTATTGTTTCTTCTAAGTGCGACCGAAATTGTTGGCTTTTTAGCGTTTGTAACATCTGATCCGTCATTTCAGGATTCTGCAATAAATCAAGCATTTGTTTTTGATACTCCGAATCCTTTAACAGATCAGTCATTAATTTTTTTTGGTCCTCTTCAATTGATTTTACATAAGTTTCCACAAATTTTGGGTCTTCAAATAACTTTTTCCACATTTCTTTTCCCTTATCCGAAGTAAGGGTTTCATTTATAGCTTGTTTAACAGCATTGGATTCAATGACAAGTCTTTCCTGCATCTTTTCATCAGCTAAAATTTCACCCAATGCTTTTTTTCCATCTTCGGTTTGTAGTATATCAACAACCATTTTTTTGGTTGCGTCATAGTCGGTTTCTTTATTAGCGCTCTCCCCACCACAAGCGCCGAGGAATAGTAACATTCCAAAAACAAATAAATAAACGATACGCAGCATCCAAAGAATCCTCCTTCCGCTTATAATTAATATGGGTTTAAAAATAAAAAATATGCACTTCAAAAAGGAAAAAAACATGTGTTCATGTTAAAATACGATTGGACATATTTTGAAGAATAATTTTATTGAATAAGTTGACATACATAGTGTGTGCAGTAGGAGGAAATAGTATTGAATAGTCGGAAAGTCGTTGGATTGTTTTTAAAAACATTAGCTATTGGTGGAGTTACTGGTCTTTTAACCAGTTTCTTTGTGAAAGCTGAGGATTATCAAGAGTACTTAAGTCCATTTAATTTCATGGAATTAATTGGGTTAATTGTTTTTTTTATCGGCCTAGGACTAGTGTTTAGTGTAGTTAGTCAAACTGGCTTTTTTGCATATTTATTTGTAAATCGTTTAGGTCTAGGACTTTTCCGTTCCTTTTGGCCAACAGTTCAAGTTTTGGTTATAGCATTTGTTGCATTTGATCTCGTGTACTTCCCGTACCAAGCAACAAAAGGGGAGGTTTCCATTCTTTGGTATTTACTTATGTCGGTTGCACTTCTCGTGTATAGTTGGTTCATTGCTAGGATTAAGGCTAAAGAGACAAATAAACGTGCTTTTATACCGGCACTATTTTTTATGGTTGTGATTACAACGGTTGAATGGGTCCCTGGTCTAAGAACAGAAGGGACAGACTATGCTTGGTTAATGATAATCCCATTATTAGCTTGTAATACGTACCAACTTCTGATTCTTCATCGTTTACAAAATGATGCTACAGGTAGCAATAATACTACTAAAGCTAAAAAAGCATAATTAAAACCTGATGATTAATGTACATAATCATCAGGTTTTTTCTAATCAACTATTTTAGATTCGGCATGTGCTTGGTTCATCAGTTCTGATATAGTCACATACTTAAATCCTTTGTTTTTTAATCCAGGAAGTATTGTTTTTAAGGATTCGGCTGTTTGTTTTACAGAATCGGAGGCATGTAATAAAATAATATCTCCATTTGCTGTCTGTTCCATGACATGGTTAGTAATTTCTTGTGTGCCAGGATTTTGCCAGTCATTTGGATTCACGTTCCAATGGACCACTTTATTCCCTAGACTTTCGGCTAACTCAATAATTTCTTCATTAAGATGCCCACTTGGTGCGCGGACAAGTTCCATTTTATCATACCCAAGCTTACGGAATATTTCTTTTGCATATAGTAAATCTTTCCTCACTTGTTCTATGTCCTGTTCTAAATAGCTTTTATAACGGTACCCTAACATACCAAGTTCATGTTTTTCTTCTGTGATCTTTTTTAGAATATCTGGATGCCGTTCAGCCCATTCACCACTTACGAAGAAGGTGGCTTGTACTTGGTGCTGCTCAAGTTGTTTCAGGATATCAAAGACTTTTTCTTCTCCCCAGCTTATATTAAAAGTTAATGCAATATTTGGTTCATCTGCATTTCCTTTTGTTAGTGCAACTGATTTATCTTTTGAGAAGATGGAAAAAGCCCCATTTTGCTCAAACGATAAAAAAGTTGCTGTAAACAATGCGAAGGCTATAACTACTAACCAACGTTTCCAATTTTTAAAACGCCAAACATAGAAATGCTGCACTTTACCAACTCCTATTCAACTGCATGTCCTATTACATATGTGTATGATACTGTATTGGAAATATGAACATACAAATGAAGGTATGTTATAAAAGATTGACTAATATATGGATAAAACAGGTTGTGTTCTGGGTACAGTAGGTATGTAATATTAGAAAATATTACTTCCATACATAATAATTTTAATTTCAGGATATGTTAATTAATGAACTATGGATAAATTTGAGGTGATGTAATGCTAGGATTTATGATTAACGAAATAGAACAAAAAGAAATGGAATACCTAGTAAAGCGTGAGCTTGATGAACTATTAATGGATATGGAAGACCACCGAATTGATCGTATGGTAAAGTATGCAATGATGGAGAGGTATAAAATCCTTTTTCAAATACTTCGGCGTGTCTCTAATGAGAAAGAGTGCATGAAATACATACCTAAACGAAGCAAGAACCAATAATGCATTTTTGTGACTAACTAAATAAAACGTTGTTCAAACCAAAACAAAAAAATACATTTTTGCTATGTGTTTTTTTGTTTTTTATATTGATTTTCTAATTTACCTATGATATATTAATTTCTGTTGTCAGTTAAACAAAACAAGCAAATAAATTTAAAAACAAATTTAAAAAAACTTGTTGACATTTAATTGCTACTATGTTAAATTATATCTTGTCGCTAAAAACGACGCAGAAACAAAATTGATCTTTGAAAACTGAACAAAACAACCAGTATGTCAAGAAAAACAACCCTGTTTTTCTTAAAAGCAACAAATCTAGAAGCTAGTGTTTCTAGTAGCTAAGAACTTTCATATGATTGATTGGTGTCAATCATATACAAACTTTTTTGGCAAACAATAAGAACTTGTTCTTATTTGCACAAGTGCAACTTCACTTTTGAAAATACCAAAAGTGAGTTTTCTATGGAGAGTTTGATCTTGGCTCAGGACGAACGCTGGCGGCGTGCCTAATACATGCAAGTCGAGCGCGGGAAGCAAGTTGATCCCTTCGGGGTGACGCTTGTGGAACGAGCGGCGGACGGGTGAGTAACACGTGGGCAACCTGCCTGTAAGACTGGGATAACTCCGGGAAACCGGGGCTAATACCGGATAATACTTTTTACTTCAT
>NZ_JBHUMI010000043.1:0-60895 GCF_042684965.1 Ornithinibacillus salinisoli | reverse complement strand
GGTTGATAGGTCCGAGGTGGAAGCGTGGTGACACGTGGAGCTGACGGATACTAATAGATCGAGGACTTAACTAACACATTTTATGATTCGTTGTCATTACTCTTATTTAGTTTTTAGGGTATAAATTATAATTTTATCACCTTAATCTAGCCATGTAGGTCTGGTAGCGATAGCGAGAAGGTCACACCTGTTCCCATACCGAACACAGAAGTTAAACTTCTCAGCGCCGATGGTAGTCGGGACCTTGTCCCTGTGAGAGTAGGACGCCGCCAGGCAATAATAGAAGTCATGATACAAAATTCGTATCATGGCTTTTTTGATATTCATAAATATCACATCACAAGATTCTGTATGTCTATCGCTCGATACTATATAAGCGTTAGACAAGTATTACATATCAAAGTATAGTTAATATTGAGGTGATGAAATGGAGTCAAAAATGCAAACTTATTTTAAAGATCTAGAATCGAAGGATAAAACAGTGCAATACGAGGCTTATAATCATATTATGGAAGCTACAAGAAAAGAAGTAGATTGGGCATATGAAGTTTGGGATAGCCTAATAGATGACTTAACAAATAAGGATAATCACCGCAGATCAAGGGCAGCACAATTTCTCGCTAATTTAGCAATAAGTGATCCAGAAGGAAAAATGCTAAACGATTTTCGAAAAGTTTGGATGGTAACAATGGATCCCAAATTTGTAACAGCAAGACATAGCCTACAGTCAATTTGGAGAGTCGGTTTAGCAGGTCGAAAACAAAAAGAAGTAGTGATCGAAAGTTTCGTGCATAGGTTCCACAATTGCACAGATGAAAAGAATTATACTTTAATTCGATATGACATAATTCAGGGACTTAAAAACTTATATGAAGCTACTAAAGATGAAGAAATCAAACAAATGGCATTAGAATTGATTGAAGTAGAGGAAGATAGTAAATATAAGAAGAAATATAAAGGTGTTTGGAAATAATTTCAAGGTGCCAGGCACCGACAAAATTCGACAGGTGCCTGGCACTAATGCACGGTGTTTTAAAAAAATTGTAATAGATATGAAAAAAGTATTTTATAGAGTAAACTTCTACTAGAATTTAAGAATTGCATAACATTTTCTAGTAGAAAAGGATGTTTTTTATAAGATAAAACCTTTAAAATGCTGTATTACAGCATGATGTGAAATTGCATGATTGAATTAAGAAACGTATAATTAAGGAAAATAATTTGTATAAAAGGTTTTGCTAAGATATACCTTCTCATCTTATTCTTCAATAGATATAGAAATCAAAGAATCCCCACTTACAAATTTCATTCATTGACAACACTACTAACAAATAGATTCAAGATACTATAAATTGATTTGGTAATATAATCAAATAAGCTCTATATCATCTAGTAAAATATATTTTATATTATAATAGAGAAACCGTATTAATTCGAAAGGAGACGTTTCTATGAAACTATTTCATACAGCAGATTGGCACTTAGGTAAACTTGTTCAAGGGGTTTACATGACAGAGGATCAACAATATATACTTAATCAGTTTATAAAGGCAATTGAAGAGGAGAAGCCAGATGCAGTAATAATTGCTGGTGATCTTTACGACCGTGCTGTTCCACCAACTGAAGCCGTTCAATTATTGGATGAGGTGTTGGATACGATTGTATTGAAATTGAAAACTCCTGTATTAGCTGTTGCTGGGAATCATGACAGTCCTAGTAGATTAAATTTTGGTAGTAAAATCATGAAACAAAATGGTTTTCATATTGTCGGTAATTTTACGAAAGATTTGGCACCAGTAATTTTACATGATGAATATGGTGAAGTACATTTTCATTTAGTACCTTATTGTGACCCAAGTGTTGTTCGCAATGTACTAGAGGATGATGAGATTCGTACACATAATGATGCAATGAATAAGATTGTGGTTCAAATTAGTAAAAACATGAAACCTAATACACGACATATTTTTATTGGACATGCTTTTGTTACACCATTTGGGGAGGAAAAAGAGAATACGAGTGATTCCGAACGCCCGTTATCGATCGGGGGAGCAGAGTATGTTGATGCCCGTCATTTTACGCCATTTGATTATACCGCACTTGGCCACTTGCATCAGGCACACCATGTCTTACAAGAAAATATTCAATACGCTGGTTCACTTTTAAAATACTCCGTCTCTGAGGAACATCATAATAAAGGCTTTTATGTCTTAGAAATGGATGAAAATGGTGCGATCTCTAAGGAGAAACGACTGTTTAAACCAAGAAGAGACATCCGTACAGTAGAAGCTACAATGGATGAATTATTAACACATTCTGTTAATAACGATTATGTATTTGTACGTTTAATGGATGAAACGCCAGTACTATCTCCAATGGAAAAGATACGTTCAGTATATCCAAATGCCATGCATGTAGAACGGAAAAGTTATGGACTCACCTCAAATACTAAGGAAGGTAGCGAGTTAGTGAATCGAAGTAAGATGAGTGATTTCGATTTATTCAAAGCTTTCTATAAAGAGGTAAAAGGAACAGAAGCTAACGCCGAAACGGAAGCAATTATAACGGAAGTTTTTGAAGAACTTTTACAAGAAGAAAATGACATGACAGTAAAACCAAAAGAATTTGTGACAAATAAATAGGAAAGGGGAGTAGGAGTAGTGAAACCATTAAAATTAACCTTGACCGCATTTGGTCCATATAAGTATACAGAAGTAGTTAATTTTCAGGAACTGAATGAGAATAATCTATTTGTGATTTCAGGGAATACAGGTGCTGGTAAAACGACGATTTTTGACGGTATATGCTTTGCGCTATATGGAAGTGCAAGTGGAATGGACCGCGATGATCATAAAATGCTACGAAGTGATTTTGCCGATGATAATACACATACTTCTGTGGAACTAGAATTTGAATTACATGGTCGTATGTACCGAATTCTTCGTCAACTAGGACATGTAAAACATGGAAATAAATCTAGGACTGGTGAGAAGTACGAGTTTTACGAAAAAGTGGACGGGAGAGAGGTCCCTTGTGTTGACAGGCAAATAGTGAGTGAGATCGATAAAAAGGTTGAACGGATAATTGGGCTGACACAGGATCAATTTAAGCAGATTGTAATGTTACCACAAGGTGAATTTCGTAAACTATTAACTTCACAAACGGAGAACAAAGAGGCAATATTACGGAGACTTTTTAAAACAGAGTCGTATAAACAAATGAATGAATTATTGAAACATAAAAAGAGTTTGATTGAACAAGAATTTAAGCAATCCGAGCAAATGCGAAAACAATTTGTGCAAAACATAAGTGCAGCTTTACCTAAACGAGAAGATTCATTATTGTTTCAGTTTTTATCTGAAGAACATTATAATGTCAACCAGATTGTTAGTGGTCTAGAAGATGAAGCTTCTTTCTATAAGGAGCAAATAAATGTGGATCAAGAAATTTATCGTAAAGCATATGAAGCACACGGTAAAAAACAAGAAGATTATTCGAATGCAAAAGCGTTAAATGAGCGTTTTGTTGATTTAGATCAGAAAGAAAGTCAACTGAAGAGTTTACAGGAACAATTGCCAACAATTAGCACAAAAGAAAAGCAATTAGAAAAAGCGGAACGAGCTAGTAAAATCGAAGCATATGAAAAACAAGCAATTGAATGGCGAAAAGAGGAAAATTTAAAGACCAAAGCATTAGCAGAAGTAAAGTTAGCGAAGGAGAAGGCAGACAAACAGCTTAAACAAGCACAAGACGTTTATCTACAAGAAGAAAATAAGAAAACTCATCGGGAAGAAATCTCCAAGAGACTCGACCAATTAAAGGATTTTTTACCCACTGTAAAAGATATTTCCAAGCGGGAAAGGCAATTGGAAGAACTACGAAAAAAAGGTAAAGAGGCAAAAGACAATTTAGATAAAGCAAAGGAATCACTGGAACGAAAGAAGGAAGCAGCAGAAGAAAATAATAAGCAAATAAAACTAATGGATCAAGAAGTTAGTAAATTGCATGAAAAACGACAAAAACTTAATGATATGAGGGAACAGGCAAAGATTTTAAGAGATTATCTTCAATTGAAAAAGTCACAAACTGATTTAAAAAAGGATGTTACCATAAAAGAGGATAATTATCGTAAAGTGAGAGAAAAGTATCTTGAATTGGAAAATGCATGGATGAATAGTCAGGCAACTATTCTAGCAACTCATTTACGTGAAGGTGAATCCTGTCCTGTCTGTGGAAGTGTGGAGCATCCGAATAAAGCCTTTCATGATAATCACATCGTATCCAAGGAAGAGCTAGAGCAATTGAAAAAAGAATTAGATGAAATGGATAGTCTTTATCGAAGTGCTATTGCAGAAGATAAAGCTAACTTATCCCAAATAAATGCAAAAGCAGAAGAATTGGCTGGTTTCAATATTCTAATTGATCAAGTAGATTCAGTTAATGCACAATTAATCGAAGAAGGCAAAAAGCTCGGTGAAGAAGTAAAGTATTTGGATAAGCTTCGTGAAGAACTGAATAAGCAAAAAGAGCAATTTGAAAAATCAACTCTAGAATTAAAGAAAATGGAAGCTGAGAAGGAAGCCTTTGATAAGGACTATCAGGAGTTAAGAACTGCTTATAAAACAGATAAAGCAGTATATGAAGAACGATTACGTAACATTCCAGAAGAAGTTCGTGTGTTATCCAAATTGGAACAGGAAATTAGTGAAACCGACCAACGTAAAAAACTACTTGATAAATCATGGGAAGATGCACAAAAAACGTTAGAGCAAGCAAAAGAAACAGGAATGAAAGTCACATCAAATTTGACGCATGCAGAAAAGCAGTTGGAAGAAACGAAAGTCAAGGCAGTTAGAGCAGAAAAAGAGTTTCAATTAGAACTTGATAACGCATCTTTTGAATCTGAGGAAATATATCGTCAAGCAAAAATACCTGAAAGGGACCGTAACAGTTTAAAGGAATCTATTCAACAATTTAAAGAAAAACTAACGATTGTTAAACAACAGGTCATTGAATTGAAGGAATCGTTGAAGGATAAAACGAGAGTTGATTTAGTCGGATTACAACAGGAAGTAGAAGAACATAAACAGGCATATGAATTGGCATTGAATAAGCTGAATTTATCGAAGGAATATCATGAGGAAGCTTCCAATTTAAAAGAAAAAATATTGTATACGAACGAACAGGTTGAACAATATGAAAAGAAACTAGCTACCATCACTGATTTGTATGATGTTGCTAGAGGTCAAAATGGGCAAAAGATCTCATTTGAGCGATATTTGCAAATTGAATATTTGGAACAAATTATTGAAGCGGCAAATGAACGATTAAAACGTTTATCTAATGGACAATATTATCTTATTCGCAGTGTTCGACAGGAGTCTCACGGTAGACAAAGTGGCTTGGCATTGGACGTTTATGATGCATATACTGGTCAAACACGAGATGTCAAAACATTATCTGGTGGAGAGAAATTTAATGCTTCTTTATGTCTAGCATTAGGTATGTCAGATGTCATTCAAAGCTTTCAAGGTAATATCTCAATTAATACGATGTTTATCGATGAGGGATTCGGATCGCTTGATGAAGAGTCATTGAACAAATCGATTGACACGCTAATAGAATTACAACAATCAGGAAGGATGATCGGAGTTATTTCTCACGTACAAGAAATAAAAAACATGTTTCCGGCAATCCTACAAGTTTCTAAAACGAAGGAAGGTCATAGTAAGACTAAATTTGTAGTTAAGTAGACTTTGACAACAAATGTATGTTAAATGTCCTTGTTTTTGAAATGTTTTAGATCTATCTCTTGATATTTCTACGGTAATTGCTATAATAAATAAAAATATAAAAAATCGATGACAAAGAGAGTAGTTATTTGCGATGCTGTAGCGAGCTAGGATTGGTGGAAGCCTAGCGTTGAACAAATAATGAACCGGACTTTGGAGATGCTTTCTTGAACAAATAGTATGGAAAGCCGGGATTAACCTCGTTAGCAGTGTAAAGTGGTTTTTTATGATGATAAAAAACAATCGGAGTGGTACCGCGGGATAACATAAACTCTCGCCTCTTATTAGAAGAGGCGAGAGTTTTTTTATTTACAGGAGGGAAATAAAGATGAATTTCACCAACCAATTTGCAGAACTCTTAGTGGAAGTATTAAATGGAGATTTAGAAAAAGAAGAAATACGCTTGATGATAGAATCACCGAAACGTAAAGAGTTAGGTGATATGGCGTTTCCGTGTTTCGAGTTAGCTAAACTGTATAGAAAATCACCTAATAGAATTGCCCAGGAAATAGCTCCTAAAATACAAACAGCTATTTTTGAAGAGGTTGTTGCTGTAGGTGGATATGTAAATGTTTTTCTAAACAAACAAGAGGTTTCCACGAAAGTCGTGAATCAAATTATCTCGCAAAAGGGTGAGTTTGGTTCACTAGAGATAGGGAAGGGTGGCGTTGTTACTATTGACCTGTCATCACCAAATATTGCTAAGCCATTCGCTATGGGACATTTACGATCTACAGTTATAGGTAATGCACTTGCACTTATTTCGGAAAAATGTGGATATCAACCAATACGAATAAACCACCTTGGTGACTGGGGAACACAGTTTGGGAAATTAATAGTTGCTTATCATAAATGGGGAAACGAGGAGGATGTAAGAAAAGACCCTATCAAAGAGTTACTCGCACTATATGTTAAATTTCATCATGAAGCAGAAAATGACCCTACATTAAATGAACAAGGGCGTGAAGCATTTAAAAAATTGGAAGATGGTGATCAAGAGACACGTCACTTATGGAAATGGTTTCGAGATGAATCACTCAAAGAGTTTAACAAAATTTATGAGTTGTTAGGAATTCATTTTGATTCGTCAGATGGAGAAGCGTTTTATAATGACAAGATGGAACATGTTGTCGAACTTCTTGAGCAGAAAAAGCTTCTTGAAGAATCAGAAGGTGCACAAGTAGTACAGATTGAGGACTTACCTCCATGTTTAATTAAGAAACGTGATGGCACAACACTGTACGCTACAAGAGACTTAGCGGCGGCCATACATCGACAGAAAACCTATCAGTTTAAAAAATCCTTGTATGTTGTGGGAAATGAACAAACACTTTACTTTAAACAGCTTCTTAAAGTACTAGAAAAAATGGGGTTTGACTGGCATGAAGGAATGGTACATGTACCGTTTGGAATGATTTTAAAAGATGGTAAGAAAATGTCTACTCGTAAAGGAAAAACAGTGTTATTGGAAGAAGTATTACAAGAAGCAATTGACTTGGCGGAACAAGGAATTATGAAAAAAAATCCCAATCTAGCTTCCAAAAATGAAGTGGCTCGTCAAGTAGGTACGGGTGCGGTGGTATTTCATGATTTGAAAAATCATCGTATGAATGATATAGAATTTTCATTAGAGGACATGTTACGCTTCGAGGGAGAAACAGGTCCATATGTACAATATACACATGCACGTGCTTGCTCACTTTTAAGAAAGGGAGGATATCAAGAGAATTTAGGAGAGAAGAAGATAGTTGATCCCGAAGCTTGGCCAGTTATTAGTACAATGATGATTTTTCCTCACATTGTTGAGCGATCTATGAATGAGTATGATCCTTCTAAAGTGGCTAAGTTTGTTATAGAGTTATCAAAAGCATTTAATAAATACTATGCATCTGTAAAGATATTAGATAGTAGTATGATTCATACTCGACTATCATTAGTGTGTTCCGTAAAACTAGTATTGAGAGAAGGACTACGATTACTAGGAATTGAAGCTCCAGAAGAGATGTGATGAAAAAAGAATACCCGAGTTATATTGGTCAATATAACTCGGGTTATTCATTAGATCCGCTCACCATTTTTTAATCGTTCAATAAATTCATTTAAATCTTCTTTTTTGACTCGCCAATGTCTCCCTATTTTAAAGCCGGGGATTTTTCCCTCTTGGACTAGTTTATATGTAGTCATTTCGCTTAGTTGCAAGTATTCAGCGACTTGTGCAACCGTCATTATTTCTCTTTCCATAAGGTCGCCCCCAAATAATTATCATGTTTGTATCATAACACAGAAGATGCTTTTTATAAAAATATAGCCCGCCAAATATACTCCATTATACTCCATTATAATCAAATATATCTTTTTTGTGTTTCTATATATTTGCATAGTAAATTAAAGAAAATGATAGAATTTGAAAGTAAATTGTAAATGATTGCGTTTCCATGGCGTTTTGCAGCGTGGGACGAATATGGTATGATTCATCTTGTTCTAAACGGCAAACAACGTTGACATCGTGTTAACGTTAAGAAAGCAAATAAAATAAGAGAGGTGCTAACATGAACGTACAACAATTAAAACAAGACTGGTTTGGAAATATACGTGGTGATGTCTTAGCGGGAATCGTTGTTGCACTTGCATTAATTCCAGAAGCAATTGCATTCTCTATCATTGCTGGTGTAGATCCTATGGTTGGTCTTTATGCATCATTTTGTATTGCAGTTGTAATCGCATTTGTCGGTGGACGACCGGGAATGATTTCTGCTGCAACTGGTGCGATGGCATTATTGATGATAACGTTAGTTGCAGATCATGGGTTACAATATTTATTAGCTGCAACTATTTTAACAGGTGTACTACAAATATTATTCGGGGTATTTAAACTAGCCAGCATTATGAAGTTTGTTCCTAGATCCGTTATGGTTGGTTTTGTGAATGCATTAGCAATCTTGATTTTCACTTCCCAGCTACAACATTTTGTAGGGGAAAGTTGGATCATGTATGCTATGGTGGCTTTAACGCTAGCAATTATTTATATCTTACCGAGGTTTACGAAAGCAGTCCCATCTACACTTGTAGCAATAATCGTAGTAACAGCTATTGTTATCTTTGCAAATTTTGACATGCGTACAGTAGGAAATTTAGGCAACTTAACACAGGAATTACCTGTATTTTTATTGCCATCTATTCCATTTACTTTTGAAACATTAATGATTATTTTCCCTTATTCATTATCCCTTGCAATTGTAGGTCTGTTGGAATCATTATTAACAGCAAGTATTGTAGATGATATGACAGATACGGAAAGTGACAAAAATAAAGAGAGTCGCGGTCAAGGTATAGCAAACATTGTCTCCGGATTTTTTGGTGGAATGGCAGGTTGTGCAATGATTGGTCAATCGGTTATTAATGTCAAGTCTGGTGGACGAGGTAGACTCTCTGCACTAGTTGCAGGGGTGTTCCTAATGTTCTTGATAGTAGTTTTAGGTGGAGTCGTAGTTCAGATTCCAATGGCAGCATTAGCTGGTGTGATGATAATGGTATCAATTGGAACGTTTGATTGGTCCTCAATACGTACTCTTCATAAATTACCTAGAACAGATGCAATTGTTATGGTAATTACTGTTGGAACTGTTGTTGTAACACACGACCTTTCAAAAGGTGTTTTAGCAGGTGTACTATTAAGCGCTATATTCTTTGCTGCGAAAGTTTCTAAAGTGAAGGTCAATGAGATAGTCGCATTGGATGGAACTAAAAAAGTATACAAAATTCATGGTCAAATTTTCTTTGCTTCAGTTAATGATTTACTAGAAAAAATGGATTTTAATGATTCCGTGAAGGAAGTTGAAATCGACTTATCCAATGCCCACTTATGGGATGATTCTGCTATCGGAGTATTGGATAAAATCGAGACCAAATTTGAACAAAACAATATTAAAGTCACTTATACTGGATTAAATGAGGAAAGTAATCACCTGAAGAAGAAAATAGGTGGACTGTCTAAGGCTTCTGGACATTAATGAATTATAGGTGCCAGGCACTTGTCAAAAATTGACAAGTGCCTGGCACCTTTTTTTGTTTTCCGAATAATATTTTCTTTGGTATGGAAACAATAAGGGAAAACATAAAGGGAGAATGTAATGCACATTTTACTTGCGATTATAAGTATTATTGCTGTATGGGTAAGAAAGGATTATTTTCAATGGAAAAAGTTCTATACTACCATGCAATTTATAGCGTTAGGAAACCTTACATATAATTTTCTTTGTGCTTCGCATTGGTTATGGCAATTAACTCCTGACATTACCTGGTTTAACCATTCTATATTAGAAATGACTTATACATTGATTACATTTCCATTAACCGCACTCATGTTTCTTTCACGTTATCCGGATGGTCAGGGTAAAAAGAAAATATTCATGCACTATTTATTTTGGATCGGACTATATGTTGGAGTAGAGATAGTTTTAATGTTACAAGGAAGCATTATATATAAGTACGGATGGTCTTTGGGATGGAGTGCTTTATTTGATTGTATTATGTTTCCTTTTTTGAGGCTCCATTATAAGAAACCACTATTTACTTTAATTATAAGTGTTCCTATGACAATATTTTGGCTGTGGCTATTCGATATTCCAGTAAGTATACCTATTCCAGAAAGGTAATTGATGTTTGGATAAAACAAGCATGGGGCAAAAGTTATATTCTTATTGCTTTGGTTCTGTTAGCGATAAGTGTTGATTTTTCATCAAAGTCAAAAAGACTAGTCAATATCAATTGACTAGTCTAATATGTTACATGAAAACTTACCGGACTAACTTCTGTAAATAAAATAATCACCCAAGTTTATCGCTAAACTTTTTTCTTTATTGGCATCCAAATTTCACTATATACATTTTCCGATGTACCGTTGTGCTTTGTAAAAGAAATTCCAGGTTTATCTGCTATTTCATAATCTGAAGAAGGCAGCCATTCAGAATAAACTTTTGCTGTAGTTTCTTGGAGAGTAACAGGAAATGGTCCTTGATTAGGGAAAATCGCCCATAAGCTTTCTTCAATTGAAATTTGCTCTAAATCATCGAATGGATTTTCTTTTGTAGTTGCAAAACCAATCATATGAGTTAAGTAGCCTTTTTCTTCCAAGAAACCATCATCAAAATCATAAGATACATTTAAGACTTGATGAGGATATAAATCAGCTAATTGATGCATTTCATTTCTTTGTTGTTCGGTAATTGACTGGGCCAATTCTATGATAGCATTATTTTCACCTTCGAATTGAATTGGCACTCTTTTCGATACACCTATAATATTAAACTTCTCTTTTTTTTCCACTTTGAATTCCATGGATATTCCTCCTCTTATATCTATAAAGAATGAAAATTTGGGAAATGATTTTTGAATTTTGTTTTTAGCTACTTCTGAAGGTAAAAAACCACTCCATTCACGAAAGGCTCTTGAAAATCCTTCTATAGATTGATAACCATATTTGTAGGCAATATCTGTCACTCTTGCTCCGTTATTTAATTCAACATTCGCAACGGATAATCTCCTGTTTTTGATATACTCATTCAATGACATTCCAGCCAAATACGAAAACATTCTTTTAAAATGATAATCAGATAGTCCTACAATTTTTGAAATATCTTTTCCAGAGATTTCTTCCGTTAAACGTGTTTCGATGTAATCCATTAATTTATTGAATTCTTGTAACATTCATTTCCCTCCTTTACAAATACATATTATCGTTAAAACTTATTGTTCACTCGATATTTTTTATACGGAATTCATCGGATCTATTTTTCCATTGTCACTTAAACAATCATTTCATAACATTCTTTATTAGTCATCTATGAAGTTAAAAAGCTATTAAACGTACTCAACTTGTCTTAAACGAATATCGTCATTGGTATCAGACTTTAATCATTAGTACATCGACTGCAAGTTTAATGTTTGAGGATATCTATTCACATGTGGAGGCAAGTTTTTTCTTCTTCATACATATGTATCATTATTGTAACGGAATTTTAGAGGATACTCCATTCAGTGATTACACTAAACGACAATAACGGATTCTGTTATCCTCACTAAATCACAATAGTGTGAAGGGGAGGAATATGTCTGTGAAGCTCTTTACCGTTTTTATTGTTATTTTTATTATGTGTTTATCAGGCTGTACGAATGATAAAGGGAAGATAGAAAACGAAGAGACGATAACAGAGGGAGCAAATAACCAAGAAAATGCAGCAGAAAAAAAACAGGAGAATGAACAGTACATTCTAGAACTTTATGAAAAACAAATAGAAGCAATTAATGAAGGAAATGAAGAGAAATATATGTCTATTGTTAAAATTGATCATGATTCCAAGGAGGATACGAGAGCACAATTTCTGCAAACACAAGAATTAGGGATTGTTGTTGAAGTAGAAGAAATAGAAGTTAGGGAGCAAACAGAATCAACTGCTGATTTATATGTAAAACAAAAAATGTATACAGAGGATGATAATCCCGACTTCTTAGATCGAATTTTAGAGGTTATTCATCATTTTGAAAAGATAAATGGGGAATGGAAAATGATCAATTCAACAGCAGTTGGAATACACTTTTTGGAACAAGTTGAATAATTATTTAATAAAAAACAAGGGCATAAAACCCTTGCTTTTTATTGTTGATCATGTGTCCAAGTAGTTTCTTTGCTACTGACAGGACAGGAGGGGAATTTTTCACCTTTTGAGATTTTAACAGTTTTCCCAGACTGGCATAGGTAATGACCAGTTGCTGGTACTCCTTGTCCGGTACGATATTCACGGGTTTCCTGCATGTGTTACACCTCCATGGTTAGTATGTTATTTTAACCAAAAAAATTTTTTTCAGTCTTGTGTAATATAGTTGCTGTATGTGGTGGCAGGCACTCCATATGCACAATGACATATATTGAATTAACGTTCTTTTAATCAGGAGGAGAAATGGAATGTACTATGTTTACTATCCTTATCCAATAAGGAATCCGATATTCTATCAATTAGCTTTTCAACCGGAATGGAGACATGTAATGCCACCAAATTTTCATGATGAAAAAAGACAACAATATCTAAATGTTGATCCGGATTTATTCTTTAAATCTGCCGGTGCATTTAAAGAATTGTTGGGAGATGCTTCCGTTATTCTAAACAAGCTTTCAGAAGATGAAAATTTAGCATATCAAATAATGGAAGCAGCACAACAAAACAATAAAGAGAAAGTTGAAGAGTTGATCAAATCGACGGGAGTGAAAGGAACCGTAGATGTAGACTACAACCCAGATGGCATAAAATTAAATATGCTATCTAAAGTTGAAGAAACAGACTGCTGTAAACTTACCATGGCATTACGATGGAGATAACAAAAAATGAGGTGCCTGTCACCGACGAAATTCGACAGGTGACAGGCACCAACAACCGAAGTATGATTCTTGGATCTTGTTGAACACTATAGGCAATGATTATAGTGTAAAGGGGTTTGTTTTTTGGATGGATCTTATTCAAAGGTATGAACTTAGAAGGGTTAGTGCAAAAAGAGAAGAGTACGAGGTTGTCGTTTTTTTAGATGATCAAATGGCAGAATTTGCTGATGAATTAGGTCACAAACCGGAGGACAATAAGGATTTCTTGAAAAGCGTAAAAGAAATGGTCAATAAGCGTTATCCTCAAGTGAAAGTTACTGTGATTAAAGTAATGATAGGAGGAATGGCGATTACATCTATCCCATTAATAGGTGGAATGGTTTCTCAGGCAGAAGCGTCTGCTTCTGGCTCTACCAACACGGAAGTAGTACAAAACAGTTCGATTCATTATAAAGTTAGTGCTGGGGAAACGCTCTGGGGAATAGCAAAGAAATTTAATACATCTGTGGATAACTTAAAGCGAGCAAATAATATTAACACAGATACGTTGAGTTTAAATCAGCAATTAATTATCCCAAAGGCTTTTCATACAGTTGGAAATGGAGATTATTTATCCGTATTGGCTAGGGATTATAGTACAACAGTAGATGCGATTAAAGCTGCAAATGGATTAACAGGTGATATAGTCCGACTTGGACAATCATTAGTAATTCCTAAATTCGTAAGTGGTCAATCAAGTCAAGAAGGACCAACAGTAACTCAATCTCCAACACAAGCATCAACATCGTATACGGTCGTCCCAGGAGATAGTTTATCAAAAATTGCCAAACGATTTGGAGTAACGGTAGATGGATTGCGAAGTACGAACAATTTATCATCAGATATAATACAAGTTGGACAAGAAATAACGATTCCAGCTGGGGGAACAACTGGGCAACACTCTTTTTATACAGTTGCAGCCGGAGATAGTCTGTGGACTATAGCTAATCGGTATCAGGTTTCGGTAGACTCTATCAGAAATGCTAATTCATTATCATCTGATGTGTTGCAGATTGGTCAAACAGTAACCATACCATCAAGTGGAGCTGCAACGGATACAAATGCACAGGTACCCACTACATCTAATATTCAATATACAGTCGTTTCCGGTGATACATTGTGGGGAATAGCTAATAAGCATAATGTCCATGTCGATACCCTTCGGAGTTCAAATAATTTAGATAGTGATCTACTTCAAGTCGGTCAAACATTAGTAATCCCTAAGGATGCTAATGGAGTATCTGCTCCAGCATTGACACCTTCAGCCGATGAGGCAACGACTAATTATACGGTAGCAGTTGGTGATACTCTATTTGGAATTGCCAAAAGGTTTCAAACTACTGCTACTCAAATTAAGCATACAAATCGTTTAACTAGTGATACGATTGAAGTTGGACAAGTGTTGAAAATTCCTTCAACACAAGCAGGCGCAGATAATGAAACAGAATCAACTGTTCCAAAAGATGCCTCAATTGAAACAGCGCAACGCAACTTGAAAACACTAGGGTATTATGCTGTTCCCACCATGACGGGAAGTTATGATTCATCGACAACACAAGCAATTAAAAGCTTTCAGTCGGACTACGGACTCTCTGTAACAGGGAAAATTAATCAAGCAACAAGCACTGCTATCGATCGAGCGGTTGTAAAGCATGCCATCGTGGAGGATTCCACAAATTATCTAGGTGTACCATATTTATGGGGAGGTACATCACCTTCTGGTTTTGATTGTTCAGGGTTTGTTTATTACATGTTTAAACAACATGGCGTAGATATGCCGAGAACTACTTCAGCTAACCTGTATGATCAAGGAAAAGCTATTTCAAGCTCAAATCTACAGCCTGGGGATCTAGTGTTTTTTGCTGTCAACTCTCCTGGTACAATTTCCCATGTAGGGTTTTATATGGGAGATAATCAATGGATTTCTGCAACAAGTTCGAAAGGTATCGCAGTTTACGATATGGATAACTCATATTGGTCAAAATACTATGTTGGTGCAAAACGGGTTTATTAAATGATACTGCTGGGTTAAATGAGGAATCCAGCAGTTTTATATATTATTTAAGTAAGTTATTGCAAAGCTTTTAATAAATTTTCTGCCAACTGAAGCATTTCCTCTGGCCCGTAAGGATCCTCAGATTGTGTAAGATGATATAAACCGTAAGATATACCATCATTTACAAAGCGAATTCTTTCTCCTAAGTCCTTTTCACCATAATAAGCTATAGTTCCTTCGCTTAATTCCATCTTATTATCTGGATTGAATTCCACATCATTTTCTTCGTTCTGAAGGCTTCCATCTGTAGGGGAGATAATAAGATTAAGCCCTAGGTTTTCTTCTGAGTTATAGTTAATAATAGCAACTTTTTGAACTTCTTTTGATCCAAGTTTATAGTTGTAGATGTTAACAGTAGATTCATAATCAAAAGGAATACCATTAACTTCTATTAGTTCAAGTTCAGTTAATTCATTAGCGTCCTCAAAAGTTAAATCGAATTGCTCATTTACTAATGATAATTCTTGGCTTGAGCTATTAAATACGACATAACAAGCAACTCCAATGATGAGTAACCAGAGAACCAATGCAATAATATATTTTCTCATATTTCAATGCCCCTTTTAATAAGTATTGGTATTTATATATATGAATCAAGTAAAGAATTAATTTATGACAAAAATAAGAAGCCGCCTTACATCAAACTTCATAAAATAATAATAAAATGACATAATATATATTGTTGACGCGTGTTGGTGCCTGTCACCTGTCGAATTTTGTCGGTGACAGGCACCTGCAAGAAAGGGGGAGTTTTCTGAGTGGGCTTGTCTATGAATGAGAATGAGGTTATGGTTGCGTTGATTCAATCGTTAAAGGAAGGGAAGAAGCCGACTTTTCAGAAGCTTGTGGATGAATTACAGCCATATGATTTGGCTCAGCAGTATATTCACTTTCCTCGAAAACATAAAAACAAATTTATCCTGTATTTGACGATCGAACAATTAACGGATTTAATTCAAGAGCTTGAAGATAAAGAGGAACAATTAGATGTGTTGCATAAGTTAGGTATTGAAAAGTCATCTAAAGTTCTTGATCTTATGGAAAACGATGATTTGGCAACACTTTTGTCAGATTTAGATCCTGAAAAAATAGAAGAATTATTGTCAGAAATGAAGCAAGAAGAGATTGAGATTGTCCAAAACCTGATGAATTATCCTCCAGAAACTGCAGGTCGGATAATGACGAATCGTTATGTATGGATACCGAAAAAGTACACGGTTCGAGAAGCAGTGGACAAGATCAAGCATTTCGCAGAGCTAGCAGAATACTTGAATTATCTCTATGTGATCGATGATGAAAAACGGCTAGTAGGTGTTGTATCTTATAAAGATTTATTACTTGCTGAATTACAAGATAAAGTGGAAGAAATCATGTTTACGAGGTTAGTAAAAGTAAAGGTACATACCGATCAGGAGGAAGTAGCAAAACTAATTAGTCGCTATGATTTTGTGTCCATTCCAGTTATCGAAGAAGATCAAACATTGGTTGGTGTGGTTACAGTAGATGATATAATCGATGTTGTTATTCGTGAAGCAAATGAGGATATTGAAAAACTATCAGCTTCAGGTAAAGCAATTGATTTTAATACAAAACCCGTAGTCGCAGCGTACCGACGATTACCTTGGCTGATTTTGTTATTATTAATTGGTCTTGTGTCAGGAAGTATAATTAGTAGGTTTGAAGAGACCTTGGATCAGGTAGTTGCATTAGCATTCTTTATGCCGATGATTGCAGGTATGACTGGAAATACAGGTACACAATCTTTAGCGGTGGTTGTTCGTGGATTAATTACCAGTGATCTTAATTTTAAACAAGTAATAGGTTTAGTCTTACGAGAATTATGGGTTGGAATTATTATTGGTGTAGTGTGCGCAGGCTTAATTTCCGTTATTGCATATTTTTGGCAAGGTGATTTGGTTTTTGGATTCGTAGTTGGAGGCTCGTTGCTGCTTACATTGATTATAGGTACGTTAGCTGGCACCGTTATTCCGTTAATACTGTATAAATTTAAAGTGGACCCAGCAGTAGCATCCGGACCACTGATCACAACTATTAATGACATACTATCCCTATTTATTTATTTCGGCCTCGCAACCATGTTTTTAACCCAACTCTCTTAATATGTTAGGTGCCAGGCACTTGTCAAAAATTGACAAGTGCCTGGCACCTGATTAAACGCCGTATGTGTTGACTTCGAACAGATCGATGAGTTCGATGTCAGTATTCTTATCTTTGAACCAGTTTAGGGAGAATTCATTTTTAAATAGGACAAGGAAATTTCCTTCTCTATCTCGGACGAGCATATTTCGTTCATCAAATAGCGTTTCATCCACTTTTTGATCTGGTTTTAACCAGCGTGGAATACGGTCCCCAATCGTTTCAAAAACCACTTCTACGTTGTACTCATTTTTCATTCTGTACTGAAAAACTTCATACTGTAATTCTCCAACAGCCCCTAATATATAGGACTCCGTACGTTTATCTCGGAATAGTTGAATTGCACCTTCCTGAACTAGCTGTTCAACACCTTTTTTAAATTGCTTCGCCTTCATAACATTTTTCGCGGCGACTTTCTTAAAGACCTCGGGTGGGAATTGTGGTAGCTCATCATACTCGTACTTTGATTTTCCTTCAACTAATGTATCCCCAATTTGATAGGCATTTGGGTCATAAATTCCAATAATATCACCTGCATATGCTTCATCCACTGTGTCTCTTGTTGAAGCTACAATTTGTTGGGACTGTGATAATTTGATCACTTTATCTGTTCTTGCTAATTTCACACTCATACCGCGTTCAAACTTACCAGAGCATACCCTTAAAAATGCTACTCGATCACGGTGAGCCGGATTCATATTCGCCTGAATTTTAAAAACAAACCCCGAAAACTCTGGGTTATCTGGCTGTACCACATCTACAGTTGTTTTTCGTGGAGTAGGTGCTGGCGCCATGGAAATAAACGTGTCAAAAAATGTCTGAACTCCAAAAGGTGCCAATGCACTTCCAAAAAATACAGGTGTTTGCTTTCCAGCCAATACTGCATCAAGTGAAAATTCATTACCCGCTTCATCAAGTAGTGCAAGTTCTTCCTCTGCTGCCACGTATGCAGACTGACTCACTAAGTCTTCCTGTTTATCTAAGTCTTCATATGGAATATATGATTCCTCTTCGTTTCCATTATACTTTACAAATTGTTTTCCATGTCGGTCAAAAATTCCGAGGAATCTTTTTCCCATTCCCACGGGCCAGTTCATCGGGTACGTTTCGATATCTAATACTTCTTCGATTTCCTCTAATAATTCAAGCGGTTCTTTTCCTTCACGATCCAATTTGTTTATAAATGTAAATATTGGAATACCCCGCATGCGGCATACTTTAAAAAGTTTTAATGTCTGTGCCTCGATACCTTTTGTAGCATCAATGATCATAACAACACTATCTACAGCTGTTAGAGTTCGATACGTATCCTCACTGAAGTCTTCATGACCAGGTGTATCCAAAATATTGACTTGATACCCGTTATAAGGAAAATTCATTACACTAGAGGTTACAGAAATACCTCGTTGCTTTTCAATTTCCATCCAATCGGAGGTTGCAAATTTACCTGATTTTTTCCCTTTAACTGTTCCCGCTGAACGTATCAAGTTTCCATACAGGAGTAATTTTTCTGTTAAGGTCGTTTTCCCAGCATCGGGGTGGGAAATGATGGCAAATGTTTTTCTTTTTTTAACTTCATCTAAAAGACTCATAAAAAAATCCCTTCGCTTTCTAATTAAATTCTAGTATATTGGTAATCGGGGATTTTTGTTTTTACATTGGACGAATGCTCCTTTAAATCGTTTCTAATGAATTATTTTATACCATCAAAAGATAGCATTAGTTACAAGGGAAGTCAATGTCTACACCTTGACTATTGAGACAAGGCTGTTCTATCATGAATTACATATATATGAAGTATGTGGAGGGGAGAGGGAGACAATAAATCTAGATCACATCGGAAAAAAAATAAAAGAAATGCGCTTGCGAAAAAAACTGACACAACAACAGGTAGCTGATGAATGCGGCATTTCCAAGAGCATGTTATCTAAAATAGAAAATGGACAAACTGCTTCTGCAATTGCTACACTATCCAAAATTTGTGATGCCTTAGAAGTTCCTCTCTCATGGGTATTGGAAGAGAAGCCAGAACAAGACCTTGTATTATTACCAAAAGCAAAACGACCATCAAAAATTGGCGATGAAAATATGGGCTATTCCTATGAATTGCTTGCAAACCGATCACAATATACTGGGATTGAACCAACGATCGTTCATGTTACACCAAAGGATATGAACCTACGAGAAGAATCATATACCCATTCCCAGGATGAATTCATTTTTATTCTAGAAGGTGCCATTTACTTATTTTACGATGGAGAAAAACATTTCATGGAAAAAGGCGATAGTGCCTATTTCCAAGGTTCTAAACCGCATTTATTTATACCGGTTAATAATGATGGTGCACAAGTTTTAACATTTTTTATAAGCAATCCAATCGAAACCTGAGTTTCTTATTACTAGAACCAGGTTTTTTATTATGCTCACGCCTCCAAATAAAATATGGAAAACTTTTTCTGCTTTATTAATCGAAATATTAGCATAATAAGTGGCATGAAATAGATTACTTATGAGATAATTTTGATAAAACTGTATGAAGGGGGTTGCTTTATGAAGCCGATAGAAATTCATGAAATTCCAAAAGAGTTATCTCGTGATATACATTCTATCACTTTCCCAAATCAGGGTTGCACTTCGAATGTAGGCATTATCCATACGACTGAGGGGAAGTTTATTTTGAAACGTGCGAAAGGTGAACTATATCGTCAATGGCTAGCTAAGGAGGCTACATTATTGAGACTTTTGACGAAAACGCCATTACCGATACCTAGAATCTATCGGTTTATTGAGGAAAATAATCGAGATCAAAGTTGGATATTAATGGAGTATATCGATGGTAATTCATTGGGGGAAGTGCTCCAACATTCTAAGTCTGATGAAGAAAGACATAATCTCATCTATCAATTTGGGAATATTTTACGAGAGTTGCATCAAACACCGTGTCCAGAGGAATTAATCACAAGCAAACCCTGGCTCGATGACATGTTAGAGCAATCCCAATATAACCTCGATCACTATGAAGTCGATGGTACGCAAGGTTTACTAGATGAACTAACCGAAAATAGACCGAAAGATTATAAGCAAACACTCATTCATGGTGATTATACAATTGATAATGTCCTAGTCCACGAAGGGAAAATAGTGGGTATTATTGATTGGAGCGGTGGGGCATATGGTGACCCTAGGTATGATGCAGCGTTAGCGATACGTACCCAACCAAACGCATTTGAAAATGATGAGGATAAAAAAACTTTTTTTGCCGGTTATGGTGAAACGATTGTTGATGAGGTGGAGTATATATATTTCGAACAGGGGTTGTACGAGTTTTTTAGGTTGATGAAGTGGAACAAATTGTGTTTTTCGGCTTTTTGTGTAATGTTTGGATGCTCTGCTTTAATAAAAAACTCATTATAAAAGAGATGTTTATGTCTAATATAATAAGGAAACGCAGGATCTGAGTTGACCTGCGTTTTCTTTATTCTTTCTCACTAGGATCATATTCATCATTTATCAGCCTAGTTACTTTGGTTGATTCACCATGTTTTATTTCCTCATTTGTTGCTTTTTCTCCGTAGGAATCTTCAGGATCAATTCCAGGAGCTACACCTCGAGTTTGGTTTGTCTTTTTCTTTTTGTCCATTTATTTTTTCCTCCGATCTATCTTACAGTTTAGTACTCCTTATAAGATAATCACTCATCACTCCAGATTATGGTTCCCACATATTTCAAAAATAGTCGAGTATGAAATGGGAAATCGATGGCAAACTACAATGGAATCTAATTGGAAAGAGGTGATATGATGCATCAAGTACAACAAACATTACAGCAAATTCAGCAACTAGCACAGCAGTTGGAACAAAACGAGCGTCAAAATGCTCAGCAATTACAGAATGCTCAACAACAAGGTGGGGCTAATATGAATGCGGGTGCAGGAGCGCAGCAACAATCAATGGCAATGCGTGAACAAAATGCTGCACAGCAATTACAACAAATTCAGCAACTAGTAACCCAATGCCAAACCCAATTAAACCAACAGCAATAAAAATTGTGGTGCCTGTCACTTGTCAAAAAATGACAAGTGACAGGCACCTGTTAAATAATTCCTTTTTTCTTTAAGTGGGTGATGATGTGTTGTGCTGCTTCGTGGACGGTGTTTTGTTGGGTGTTAATCGTTAGTTCTGGGTTGACTGGAGGCTCATAGGGCGAGTCAATGCCGGTAAAGTCACGAATTTCTCCCTTTCTGGCTCTTTGGTATAATCCTTTTGGATCACGCTGTTCACAGATTTCAAATGGACAATCCACATATACCTCCATAAACTCATGGTGCTCAAATAATTTTCGTACATGATCTCGATCTTTTTGAAAAGGAGAAATAAATGCGGTTATGACAATTTGCCCACTATCCACAAAGAGTTTCGCTACCTCACCAACACGTCTTATATTCTCAACTCGATCTTCTGAACTAAATCCCAGTTCCTTATTTAAGCCATGCCTAATATTATCTCCATCAAGAACGTAACTTCGTATACCCAAGTCGAATAATTGACAATCTAATTCATAAGCCAAGGTGGATTTTCCGGAACCAGAAAATCCAGTAAACCATAAAGCACAGCTCTTATGATTATTCAGTTTTTGTCGATCTTGTTTAGACACTGTAGTCGGATGCTTTACAATATTTTGTTGAACCACTAGGAACGCCCCGTTTCTGCTAGTGTTTTGGACATACCTTTAATCAGTTTTTCTGCAACTTCAGGTCGACTGAATTGTTTTGGAGGCATGATTCCATCTTTTAGCATTGCTCTTACTTTCGTTCCCGATAAGGAAACATGATGTTCGGAGTCATGTGGGCATGTTTTTGCAGTTCCCATACACTCACATTTTTTACAATAAAAGCTGTTCTCAAAACATAGAACTTGGATACCAATTTCCTCTTCGTCAAAGTTATTGAATATTTTTTGGGCATCATAGGTACCATAGTAATCTCCAACTCCAGCATGGTCACGACCTACTATGAAATGGGTACATCCATAATTTTTTCTGACAATAGCATGAAAAATGGCTTCCCTTGGGCCTGCATATCTCATCGCTGCTGGAAAAACGGACAGGACAACCCGATTCATTGGGTAATAATTCTCTAAGAGTACCATGTAACATTCCATCCTCAAATCACTCGAAATATCCCCAGCTTTTGTCTCTCCCACTAGGGGGTGTAACAATAATCCATCAACAGTTTCAAGTGCTACTTTCTGGATATATTCATGTGCACGATGTACAGGATTACGAGTTTGAAATCCAACAATCGTTTCCCAACCAAGTTGTTTAAATGTTTCTCTAGTTTGAAACGGTGTTAAACAAAAGTCTTGAAATTCCTTTTTAGGTGGATTCTTAATCAATGTAATGGGTCCACCAATGTATGTGTTGGGGCGTTCCATTAATTTTCTCACACCTGGATGGTTTTGATCTGTAGTTTGATAGACATTTTCTGCTTCTGCTTCCTTATCGGGCTCAAATATATCTGTAACTGTCATTACACCATAAATTGTATTGTTATATGCCAAATTGACAGTATCCCCAATATCAATACTATTAACACTCTCACAATCCACTGGTAGTGTAATTGGTATGCTCCATGGAAGTCCAGACTCCAGTCGCATGTTATCAACTACAGATTGATAGTTTTCTTTATTCATAAATCCAGAAAGGGGGCTGTATGCTCCGTTTGCTATTAATTCCAGATCACTTAAAGCAACAAGGTCTAAGGGGATTTGCTTGTTCGTGTGATCCACCTTATATTCTGAAATCACTCGGTTGATAAGTAATCCACCATGGGGTTCTATCATGTTAACTACCTCCTAATTTTTTTGGTACTACTTTCTCTTTATATATTGGTTGGCTCTTTAACTTCGGTTTAAATAAACCTACAAAATACACAACAGCAATAAGCATAAGGAACATGGCTAACCCAGAAAGATCTGATTGGATAAAAACCTTTACAAGGTTGTATGAAATGACCAGGGAGAAAAAAGGGGATATGAGCCATGTTTTTACTAGTTTCGTGATTATTGCCTTTTTCCAAAGTTCTCTTCCATTATCTGAAACGCCAACTCCTAAAATACTACATGTTGTCACCTGTGTATGGGGAACAGGTATCCCAAAAAGGGAAGCGATGATTACTAGAGTGGCGCCAATTCCAGATACAACTCCACCTTGTAATAAGGACAAGTTAGTAATTCTTTTTCCATTTGTTTCGATTACTTTTCTACCGAGGAAAATTGCTCCTAGTGCTACACATACTCCACCATATAGAGTGCCTTGGCTAATAGAAATTAATCCAGCAGCTACGAGAGGGCCAACTGAATTGGCTACATTGTTCATCCCAGCAGAGAATGCTTCCAAAAAGCCGGTTAGGATAACAGCTACAGCTAAATATTTTTTCCATTTATCCTTGGTAAGTATGGGATGTTTTCTTTGAAGTATCTGTATGGCGTTGTTTGCAAAGTATGCGAGTAGAAATGCAATAAGGGGGACTAAAATCCAATACATCACGATTATGATCAATGTATCAACAAACAGTACCTGAAATGCAATACCGACGCCAACAACTGCCCCAACAGTGACTTCACTTGTTGATAATGGTATACCACTCAAATTAGCAATAAAAAGGGATATACTCGCTGAACTGAGTATGATGAGAGCGACTTGGAGTGAAATAATGGTATCGGGAATAATTTCGGACCCGAGCGTCTTAACAACTTCTCCTCCACCTAATACTGCACCAAAGAACACACCAACTCCACATATAATTAATGCGATTTTTTTTGTTTTTACAGCCTTTGACCCGTATGCAATCCCCATTGAAGCCGCAGCTCCACTTGCGCCAATATTGATTGCAAAAAAGAAAGCAATGATAAATAAGAGTATCGTTATCAATTAAAACAGTCCCTACTTTACTTGATGCAGTCCACACTCATTCTTATTAAAATTTGACCATCTTCCAGCTCTAGTGTCTGTTCCATCAATAACTGGAAGTGTACACATTTCACAGCCAATACTTGGGTAGTTTTCGTCGTGTAATTTGTTATATGGCAGGTTATTTAATTCGATATAGTCCCACACATCATTCCAGGTCCAGTGAATTAATGGACAAATCTTTACACTTTTAAACTTATCATCCTTATTTACATAATCGGTATTACGTCGGCTAATTGATTGCTCTCGTCTTAGTCCGGATATCCATGCATCTGCTTCTGACAGTTCTTTTTCTAAAGGATTTATTTTTCGTAATTGACAACATAAATTGGGATTACGTTCCCATAATTTATCCCCAAGTTCCTCTTTTTGTTCTGCTAAAGAAAACTGCGGTTTTACCATTTTTATAGTAAGTTTTGGGTATTTTCCTTTTATTTTCTCGATCAGAGAATATGTTTCGTTGAAATGTAAGTCTGTATCCAAAAATACAATCTTCGCATGCGGATTGACTTTGGAGATTAGATCAATCAAGACAATTCCCTCAGCTCCAAAACTACAAGAATATATGATTTTTTCTTTATAGACGCGATATGCCCATTTAATCACATCCATAAAATCTTTTAATTCATGATTGAGTTTTTCTTGAACGTGATCATTCCAATTTTCATATGTTAATTTTGTCTCCATTTCCTTCCCCCGCTTTGCTGATTTGACAAGTAAACCTTTTCATTCTGAACACACTTGCTAGGTATTTGTCTTCAATCAATGTATTCAACTGATTGGGCGAATGTTAAAGGGAAAGAGCCCAATTTTTGTTCATAAAAAAGGTATTGGTAGTAACGAAAAAAATATAGGCGAATATACTTGGTGTATGAAGTTCAGCCATTGCAACGAGTAACGTTGTTTTCAAGTAAGGAGCGTATTTAGGAATGGATGTTCAAATATATCAAGGCAGAAATGCTATAAATCGACCAGCTAACATCACAATAGTGATTGATGTATTACGAGCTTTTACAGTGGCTCACTATGCTTTTTTGCGGGGGGTTCAACGGATTCTTCTAGCTGAAACAGTCGAGCAAGCATTTCAAATCAAAGAGAAAAACCCCTCCTTTTTGTTAGCAGGAGAAGTGGATGGAATAGCCATCAAGGGCTTTGATTTGGATAATTCCCCTTATCTTATACAACAAAAAAAACTGTCAGGGAAGACACTTGTTCAAAAAACGACGAATGGTGTTAGAGCAACGTTAAACTGCTTAGCATCCGACCATGTTTATGTTACTGGATTTACGAATGCGAGAAATACGGCTGAATTTATCAGAGAAAACCTTATAAACGGGGATAAGGACGTTGTTCATATTATTGCCTCTCATCCTAGTGGGGATGATGATTATGCTTGTGCAGAATATATGAAACATATTTTGGAGGATGCCGATGTTAGGATCTCTGTCCATGAAGTAAAAGAAAGAATAAAAAATTCTCATGTGGCTAAGAAATTTTTTGATGAGAACAATCCAGACTTTCGACGCGAAGATGTGTTACATTGCCTCGTAGAGTTAAATACAAATTTTATAATGAAGGTTGATAATTCGGGTGAAATTCCAATGATTGAGAGGGTTCAAGTATGCTAGAAACAGGTTTAGTGCTGCCATTTAGAGAAGTGAAACCGAGAGAAAATGGATTGACGATCCTAATTGATAATGGAACTCCTTTAAACTTGTTTAAGGATATCATGGTTAGTTCTAATAACTTAATTGATTTCGTCAAGTTTGGATGGGGCACATCGCTTGTAACGCCATACATGGAACGAAAAATGGAGTGGCTTAGAGAGCAGGGGATTGAATATTTCTTTGGTGGAACGTTGTTTGAAAAATTTCTTAGCCAGAATAAAGTAGAAGAATATTACGACCTATGTAAAACATGGGACTGTAACTATGTGGAAATATCAAATGGAACAGTAGATATTTCCAATCATGAAAAAGCATTATACATTAAAGAGTTTGCTAATGATTTTGCGGTGTTTAGCGAAGTTGGGAATAAGGATGTATCCATGGCGAATGAAAAGAATTCAATTGAATGGCTGGAAAATATACATGAAGATTTTGAGGCAGGGGCAACAAAAGTTATTACCGAAGCTAGAGAAAGTGGTACTAGTGGATTATGCCGGGAAGATGGGGAAATAAGAATGGATATCTTCCAATTGATTAAGGATTCAGGAATTCCATTTGAGCGAATGATATTTGAAGCTCCTAATAAAAAAATGCAAATCTTTTTTATTGAGCATGTTGGCACAAATGTGAACCTTGCCAATATTGCATTATCGGATGTTATTTCATTAGAAACACTTCGTCTTGGGTTACGTTCAGATACATTTCATATGTAGTATTGAAAGTTGGGGAGGAATTGAATATGAGAGATACGAATAAAGTTTTTCATTTGGCTATACCATGTAAGGAGTTAGATGAAACGGTATCATTTTATGAGAAATTAGGCTGTAAATTGGCGAGAAGGTATGATGATCGTGTTACGTTTGATTTCTTTGGTGATCAAGTGGTCTGTCATTTAAGTCCAGATCATATCGATGAAAAACCACAGATGTACCCTCGTCACTACGGAATTACATTTCTAGATAAAGAAGACTATGATCAAGCTTTAGAATATGCTATTAAAGAAGAACTGCCATTCTTTAGTAAGCCGATGATTCGCTTCAAAGGTAAACAAGAAGAACATATGACATTCTTCTTAATCGATCCCGCAAATAATTTACTCGAATTCAAATATTATCACGATAAGAGTATGGTTTATTAATGGAGTGCCTGTCACTTGTCAATTTTTGACAAGTGACAGGCACCTGTTCTTTTTATTGTTATGGTCGAATAGGGTTATTAGGAGGGTTGTCCTAATAGTTGTATTTGATGGGGAGTAGCATATGAGAGGTTTTTGGAGGAAACATGGACTAGTTATGCTTGGTGGTATGTGTCAGGGCTTTGGTATGGGATTATTCTTATTTCCTAATTCGATACCTTCTGGCGGTGCAGGTGGAATCGCTGTACTTTTGAATTACTGGTTCCATATTAATATGGGACCTGCACTTTGGATTGTAAATTTTTCATTTATGCTGTTTGGTGTAAAGTATCTCGGAAAACGATTTACGTTATGGACTCTCATAGGTATAACCATGACTTCCTTATCGATTGATTTTTTTGAGAGTCATTTTTCGATTCCGAATCGAAGCTTGTTTTATGATCTGATCATTGGTTCTATGTTTCTAGGTTTAGGCATTGGTATCTTAATGCGTAATAATGTTTCAAATGGTGGGATTGGCGTTATCGCCATTATGATTTCCAATGGAAGAAATATCCTACCTGGTAAGCCATTGTTCCTTATCAATTCACTTATTTTTTTAGTTACAGCAGCTGTAATCAGCTGGGAGATAATCTTTTTAGCTCTCATCAGTCAATGGATTTCAACGACAGTAGTTGATGTAATTTGTCGGGTGGATTTTTCGCCTTCATATAGCTTTGGTTGGCGAAAAAAACCATGAATTAAATTAATTTTATTTAATGTTATAGTCTCGCTCCTGTAACATTAGTATGATATGTTTTGGTGAAATTTGCTCTTCATTATACTCTATCTTTATTTCACCATCATCCGTATCAATAAGTACTCTGTCAATTCCACGGGATTCGTTTAATATTCCTTCAATCTCTTGAATTTTTGGATCAGATGTTGCATCTTCTACAAACAAGGTTATTACTTTCATTTCTCATACTCCTTCTGTGTTATTAAACATATTTATATCGGAATTTTGTCTTTTTATTTTTCTTTCCATCTTTTCCTTTTACATGTAATAAGAGTAGTACTAATAAGCCAATAAGTAATGAAAACGTGGCTAGCGTTACGAACATACCGGTGCGTGACCAGTCCATTAGTCGAGAAAATATTGGGGGACCTAAAGCTACACCAAAGAAGCGAACAGAACCATATAAAGAAGTAACAAACCCTCTTCTTTCCTTTCCAACTGCACCTGTAATTAAACTGTTTACACAAGGTAATATTAACCCTGCGCCTACACTACTAATGGCAAGAACAGCAAGAAAGGGGACGATTTTCTCTATAAAAATGAGTGATCCATAGGATATTGTCATGAATGAAAATCCCAGTAATTGCAGTTTTTTCATTTTTTCAAAGTTCTTCCCAATTTTACTTCCGGTTAAATAAGAAGTCGTTACCATTACAATCAGTGGAATGGCTAATATTAATCCTTTCATGACACCATCAATAGAATAAGTTGTCTCCAATCTATCCGACAAAAAGAACAATATCCCGAATAAGGTAAAGAGACAAGCTCCGCCTGCAAGATAAGTTGTAAACAACCATCGCCCTTCCTGTTTAAATACACTAAGTAATCCATGGACATATTTGCGAAATGGCGGCGGTGCCTGCCGGGTGCTTTTTTCTTTCACAAAAAAGATTACGAGCAACAAGGAAAGGAGACTAAGTGCAGGAAAAGCAAAAAATACGGAATGCCAAATAACTATCCCTAAAAGCGCCCCGATAATAGGTGATAATACTTTTCCTAGTCCATTCGATGCTTCAAAAATACCGAGAACACGACTTTGTTCTCCACCTTTAAATAAATCACCCGTTAAGGCCATTGCTACAGGAGCAGTTCCTGCAGCACCAATTCCTTGAATTGTTCTACCGATGAGAATCCAAATATATGCATTCGAAAAAAAGGCTGCTGCAAGTCCAGCTAACAGTCCACCAAGTCCAAATAGGATGAGAGATGGTATGATGATGATCTTCCTAGAGTAACGATCCGAAAGATAACCGACTACAGGGATGAAAATGGCTCCTGCAATGGAGAATACAGTTATTGTCAAACTTACTTTCATTTGCGAAATATCCAATGAAGATTTCATATCAGGGAAGATCGGTATTAACATGGAATTTCCTAGTGTCATGATAAGTGGAATGGAGCCAATTGCAGCAATAACCATACTATTATTTTTGGACTTCACTTTCTCTACTCCTTGCAAATTGCTATTATTTAATATTTATGGGTGGAGAGACTAGCCAACCTTTTTCTTTCATAATTTGTAAAAGCTTGACTTCGTTTTCTTCTCTTTGTGCATGAAAATCGCCAATCATTTCACGAATATCCTCACGGTTTGAAATTCCCATGATATAGCTGCCTGTTATTTTTCCAGTTACTAATTCTTTTTGCACTAATAAAGCAATTTCAGCTTCGTTAAATCGTGCTCCAGCAGGAATGTCTTGAACTTCAACATTTGGACGATCTGGCGGGGCAGGAGGCAGTCGTATTCCTGTTTCTTTTAGTAATGCTTCAATCTGCTGAGCCTCTTGGGTAAATCCACTTTCTAAAAGATCTTCTAAAAATGTCTTTAAATCATGATCTCCAGTATGATTAATGAATACCTGCATGGTAACTAGTAATGCTTTTGTATGGAATAAGTAAGACCAGAGATGAAAGACTTCACCTGCATGTAATGGTTCATCTTCTTGCTTTCCACCTAAGACTCCCATTTTTTCACCTCCTTCTAAAATCGTTTCTTTAGTTTTCCAAAACAAAGAAAAAATATGTTGATATTCATGTAGTATGTTTTTAGGATGAATATCGGACTGCTATAATGCAGTTTCACGTAACGGCTTTTGTCACGGGTCAACCTTTTCCATGCATATCTTATTTAAGGTTAGTCTACAGATAGGAGGAAAAATATGTATTCAAATTATCCTGGTTATCGACAAGTATATTCGTATCCATATTATATGGTACCGTATGTGGCTTATCCTTATCGCTATGGTTTAAATGACATTTCTTCAATTTCTTGGCTACGTCAACAACCCATTAGCGGAAGAGCAACATGGACAGAAGGTGGTCCAACAACCCAATGTGGAATCCCGTGGTCAACGAATGAATATATGACTGTTGCAGTCGGTGAAAATGCACCATATCAATGCGGTCAATCAATGAAAGTGAGAAATCCATCCATCCCAGGAAGAGAAGTAATCGTAACCGTAGTAGATAAAATTGCAGGTGTAAATGGGAATCGAATTAACTTACATCGAAGAGCTTTTGAAGCATTAGGTGCTAATCCGTCCATTGGAGTAATAAATGTAGAGATTATTCCTGAGCCAGATTTAGAAGAAGAAAAATGGGGCAAGTATTTAATAGAAGTTGTTCGAACCGCCTATCCAAATTGGAATGTCACAGAGTATAAGTCGGTTGATAAATCAGAAGTATCTCCATCGCAAACCAAAGAGACATATGAATTTATTTTACAATCTCCCCAAGGACAAATTACACTTAGAGGTAATGTTACGTACAACCCTGAGACAGATAAGGTAATATCGTTTGATTTAAGTGAAGTGTAGGTTTAGGTGAGAAACAATCCCCAAATCGTAATCCGATTTGGGGATTGTTTCTATAAGGATGCCTTTATGGAAAAAATCCTAACTCAAGAACAACCATCATTTGATATAATAGAATGAAGATACATATAAAGGGTGACGTTATGAAAAAGACGATCGGTGTACTGGCACATGTAGATGCAGGTAAAACGACATTTTCCGAACAATTACTATATCATACAAAAGCAATTCGAAATCGAGGACGGGTGGATCATAAAGATACATTTCTCGATAGTCATCAAATTGAACGGGATAGAGGGATTACTGTTTTCGCAGACCAGGCGATATTCCCTTATAATGATTCCATTTATTATTTAATTGATACACCTGGTCACGTTGATTTTTCTCCAGAAATGGAACGCGCAATACAAGTGATGGATTATGCAATCATTATCATAAGTGCGGTTGAAGGTGTGGAAGGACATACAGAAACCGTTTGGCAACTACTGCGCAAACACCAAGTTCCCACTTTCATTTTTATTAATAAAACAGATCGAGAAGGTGCCAATGTCGAAAAGGTAATAGATGAAATTCGTGCAAATTTAACGAAGGATGTTGTCGACATCTCTACTTCCTTATCAATGAGGGATATGAATCAAGAATTAATTGAGTTTATTGCAGAGCGAGACGAAGTATTATTTGACACATTTATGGATCGCGGATATGATGCCGATCGATGGTTTTCATCGTGTAAACAACTTATTAAGGAAAACCAAATCTATGCATGTTCCCATGGTTCGGCATTAAAGGATATAGGTATACAAGATTTTATAGAAAAGATCGATCAACTAACAGATACGTCTTATACTAGCGAGCGTGATTTTGCTGGGCGGGTTTATAAAATTCGTTATGATGATAATGGAAACAGAGTGACGTTTCTAAAAGTATTGCAAGGAACATTACAGGTTCGTGATCAAGTTGAATATGGACCTGAAGGGGGTCGGATCATAGAAAAAATAACCCAACTTAGAAATTATAACGGAAATCACTATAGAACAGTTGAACAGGTCTCTGCTGGTGAGCTTGTTGGGGTTGTTGGTCTCTCTCATGCTGTGATTGGAGAGGGGCTAGGAACCTATATACATCATGTGAGCTTCGAAATAGTACCAACATTAAAGTCTAAGGTTATCTTTGATACTGCTATTTCTAATAAAGAAATGCTGCAATGCTTTCGAAAGTTGGATGCAGAGGATCCTTCGTTACAAGTTGTTTGGGATGAACATTTTCAAGAAATCTATATTCATGTCATGGGTATGATTCAACTAGAGGTGTTAAAAAAGCTAGTAAAAGAGAGGTTTCATTATGACATCGGGCTTGAGGAGCCTAAGATACTTTACAAGGAAACGATTGAATCTACTGTCGTTGGGTATGGTCATTTTGAACCTCTTAAGCATTATGCAGAAGTCCACCTTAAAATTGAACCCGCTCCAAGGAATAGCGGTATCGTATTTACGAATAATTGTCACACGAATGATTTGTCAATCGGTAACCAGCATTTAATTCAGCGTCATTTGTTCGAGAGAGATCACCATGGAATACTTTCGGGATCAGCACTCACAGATGTAAGAATTACACTATTAACCGGACGAGGTCATCATAAACATACATCAGGCGGGGATTTTCGTGAAGCAACATTTCGTGCCTTACGACAAGGACTAGAGAAAGCAAACAATATGTTATTAGAGCCATATTATCAGTTTAATATAAAAGTCGGACAAGATGAAGTTGGGAGGGTATTGTCTGATATCCAGCAAGCACATGGATCTTTTGAACCACCAAAAACCACAGGAGATAAAGTAACTATAATCGGAAAAGTTCCCGTAATTAATTTTATGAATTATCAAGTAGATCTAGCTTCTTTTACACATGGTAAAGGAATGATTAGTCTTCGGTTTTCTGGTTATGACTACTGTCATAATACGGAGGAAGTGTTGCAGCAAATTGGATATCAGAAGGATGCAGATCCATTGTACGTCTCTAGTTCCATTTTTTGTGCAAGAGGTCAAGGGTATACAGTTCCGTGGGATCAAGTTGAAAAGCTCATGCATTGCTTGGATTAATAAAAGGAAAGAGGCTGGTTCGAAAACCAACCTCTTTCCTATTAATTGATGTGGGATTAATGAGTATGAAATGTTTCCCAAGGAATGGGAAAGAATCATAACAGTCGATTAGACTGCTATGATCCCAAATTAGGTTGAGCCTACAGCCAAGCTGCACCTACAATGATTAGAAGGATAAACAATACGACGATAAGTGCGAAACCACCGCCATAGCCTACTCCTCCTACTGGTGCTCCATAGCCATATCCACATTGTTGACCATATCCGAATGACATAATACAAAACCCTCCTTATGATAATTAATTCTTGGTGAGATTAATAACCAACGTAAGCTGTTCCGACAATAATTAATAGAATAAACAGCACTACAATTAATGCGAAACCTCCGCCATAGCCTACTCCTGCTCCAGCAACAGCTTCACTCATCAAATAACACCTCCATGTGTCATTTGTTATTACTATATGATACCTAACCTATATTGATATAGGACACTGTCCCAAATTCCCGAATTTGGGCTTCTTCTATTACTGATTTCTTCCACTAATACCCTAATGCATTTATCCATTACGATAAACTACTGATAAACATACAATGTCATATAGCTCAGGAAAAAATGGAGGTGAAAGGATGTCTGCACATTATTATGATTTATGTAACCGTCATAGAGGTAGAGCAGTTGAAATAAGAACGAAGGATGGGAGAGTACACCGGGGAATTATTAACCATGTTAACCAACAAAAAGTTTATTTACAGCCCATGGATGGTGGTCCTCGAAATCTGGGTGGCTTTGGATATGGTTTTTACGGACCAGGTTTTGGATTTGGTGGTCTTGGTATAGGAATCGCTCTAGGTGCGATTGGTACACTTGCCTTACTACCATGGTTTTTCTGGTAAGCTCTTAACTGTATTTAAATGATGTTTACTCATAGTTTGTTTACCTCTTTCGTTTATTAATATATGGTGAATTGTTTGCATCCCATACAAATTATGTATGGGATATTTTTTTCGATGAAAGCATGTCCTCATCGTAAGGGATAGATGCACAGCCACCAAAGTGACTGTGCAAACAGACTAAGGTACTATGAACCTATAACCAGGCTGCCCCTACGATGATGAGAAGGATAAATAAGACAACAATTAACGCAAATCCGCCGCCAGCGCCATAGCCGCCACCTGCATACCCAGCACCAGCACCAGCACCGGCGCCATAACCACCATAACCAAATGACATAAAAAAACCTCCTAATGAATTGTTAAGACCTTAGGTATTTTGATTAATACCCGTAACCGCCATAAGATGCACCAATAATGATTAAAAGAATGAATAAGACTACGATTAAGGCAAATCCTGCTCCATAACCATAACCTGCTCCAGCACCACTCATAAATCCGACACCTCCCATAATAGTTTGTTATTAATGTATGTGTTTTTATAGGTGGCGTAATGGATACTATCCTAGAAAACAGGATTTTGGGCATGATTAAGTTTTTTATTGACCATTCTCACATAGTTTGTTGGAGTTTTTTTTATAAAATGCGAAGCATAGGCTCATCGCTCTGGAAATTCACTTCGACTCCTGCGGGCTCACGATAAGCCTCCTCGCTCGTATCTTCTAGTAATGCTTCGCACTAGGCTACCACGACGCAAGGGAAAAAAAGAAATTTAATCAAGTAGTTCTCTCGCTCCTGTGGGGTCTTATCGTCTTCGCTTGGAGTAGGGGGTTAACGGTGCGGACATGGCGTACGTTATTTCGTAAAATAATCTCATTTGAAAATGTAATCGGACATCAAGTACGTTATTTGCTCTAATTCATACCAGAATACCTGTCATTCCGGTTAATAACGGAACAGATGTCCTAGAAACCCCTTTATTACCCAATTTTGTCACAAATAAGGGAAGAATTGTCCGTTTCCATACTTCTCCTATCCATGTGTTTTCTTTGCCTCTTCGCGTTCCCCGCCCGCGGAAAGCGATTGCCGCAGCGGAAAACACGTTGCAGTTACTTCGCAAACACTCATTAATATTCATTACTTGAAAAAAGCAACATTCTCTTTGAAATAGCCTTTCTATTTAATATTAGCAATTTCTTCCGAGGGGATTTCAAGAAGATCTTTACTTGATAAACCTTTTTCGGATACATACTTAGTAACTAAATAGTACCCAACACAATAACCGATCATTTTAGGGTGGAAATTCTGCCCATATAATAACACAGTGTGATTTGGGTGCAATTTGGAAAGGTTTTTATGAGGGAGAATAATTCTTTCCCACATTCTTTCTAATTCATCATCAGTATAGTAGGATGTCCAAGCAGCTGTGTATTGGTTACCGAATCGTTCCTGTACAGCATTTTCAGCTAATCCTTCTAATATGATGGAATCTAATAGTCTATAATCCTTTTCCTTCTTTTTATATTGCGATAAACGGCATATGTGGTTGTACTCATGAGTAAACAATGATTTTATGTCTTTTTCTGTGTTAGTTGGGGACACAAATAAAAATAATTTATCATGAAAAGCTAATCCAGATTTTCCGTTATAATCTTCACTCAGCTTTCTGTTAGTGGTATCTGCTGGCAAGATAATTATAGGAATATCCGGTCCTTTCCATAAATGACGAAGCTTCCTTTCATCCTGTTTAATAATTTTCCATATTTGTTTACTTCGATATTCTTCAACTAATTCTTTTCCACCATCAAATGGATGGGGATGTCGGTACATTCCATTATTAGTGAGGTATGGGTATATATCTACTGCAGCTGCATCCTCAAAATATTGTTCTAGTTTCTTACAGAGTTCTAATGGGGTTTCGTATGATTCAAGTAACCATTGATCAGTTGCGATAATACTCATCGGCACACCTCTCATTCCATATCATTTAAAATACAATATGATTTTGTCTTTCTACTAGTTACATCCGTATCAGTAAAATTTACCGCAATTAGGACAGAGACCCTTTTCATAAATGATACGAATGAATAAGATATAATAAATTGTAATTTAGGAGGTGTGAAATATGTTTCCAGGAAGACCAGGACGACCGATGCCACCATACCGACCAATGCCTCCTCGGAGACCCCCATTTCCAGGACAGCAACAAACTAGACCTCATTTACTATCCATGTTTCAAGATACTAACGGAAACTTCGATTTTGAAAAAATTACAACCACTGCAAAACAAATCAATAGCATATATGGTCAGGTGAGCCCGATGATCTCACAATTCTTTAAGCGCTAACACACGTGGAAACAATTGAAGTCGATTATCATAAAATGATGTATTCTCATAATAAGCAGGGCGGGACATGAAATGAAATACTCCTATATGGATTGTTTAGCAGAACTAGGTGTAGGTGGTGCTCATCCAGGAGGACTATCCTTAACCAAAAAAATATTATCTAAAGAAGAAATTCAAAATTCAACAAAGGTTCTAGACGCTGGTTGTGGTACAGGACGAACCTCATTATATATTTCCGAGAAGTATGGGTGCTGTGTAACAGGTGTGGATAATCACCAAACAATGATAAAAAAAACTAGACAGCGATGCTTGACGCATAATATAACCATTGATTTTGTTCATGGAAGTACGGAAAAACTACCATTTGATGACAACGTATTTGATATAGTTCTCTCAGAATCGGTTATCGCATTTACAGACGCTTCCTTAACCATACCCGAGATGAAACGTGTGTTGACAAGTAACGGTATAGTTCTTGCAATTGAAATGGTTTTGGAAAATGAAGTATCCAATGATGAAAAACAAGAAATTCAAGATTTTTATCGTGTATCCCAACTGTTAACGGTAGAAGATTGGGATTCATTATTTCAACGTGCTGGTTTTCAGAACAGAAGTATTCTATCTTATCCACTGGAATTTGATCAAAATGATCCAGATCTTGCACCAGATTTTTTACTCTCAGACAATATGGATCCAATGTATTTTGACATTCTTAAACAACATGAATATTTGACGCAAAAGTATAAAGAAGTATTAGGTTATAGGATTTTTAGGTGTGCGATTTAATGAGTTAACTGAGAACATGGTTATGTGAAAGGAGATTAATGCGAGGTGAGGATCAGAAAAGCGACGGATGAAGAGACGCAAGAAATTCTAGATTATGCTTTAGTCGTGTTACATGAGTCGGCCATGGGGTTTGTGGAACCAAATCTAGAAAAAGCGTATCAAATCATGGGTCCCATTCTAGCAGAAGGTGGATATTATTTAATTCATGAATCTAATCAAGCTATTCAAGGGTGGATTGGAGTAGGGAAGATGTATGACTTTTATACGGATGAGTTAGTTGGAATGATTCCTGAATTATACGTGTTACCGCCATATCGTCATAAAGGAATTGCAGAGAAGTTATGTAAAGTAGCATTTCACCATTTGAAAGAAGAGGGAATACGAAAGGTTCAGTTAAATGTGTTTGCAGGAAATTCAGCTAAAAAACTGTACAAAAAATTAGGTTTTCATGATGTCACTACCTTGATGGAAAAAGATATATAGGCTTTACGAATTGGATAGGAAGAAAAAAATGCCGGTATTCTCCACCTCATGGAATACCGGCATTCAAATTAATTCAATCAATGTCTAAATACTTTCGTTGGGAATGTTTTTTTGGTATCGTTACTTGCAATAATCCATCATTAAAAGAAGCTTTTGTTTCTCTTTTTGGTATTTCAAAAGGTAATGTAACTACACGTTCTCTCTTCTGAAAAGATTGTTTTTTATTATAGTAGGTATCCTCCTCATTCTTTTCTTCCATAATTGCATTGTCTTCAATACCTATTCTTAATTGGTTACCGATTATTTCAAGTTCGATTTGATCACGTTTATAACCTGGCAGCTCAGCTTCAACGATAAATTTGGAGTCTGTTTCACGTACATCTACCCAAAACGGTCTTAGGTGAAACTGGGAATTGATGTGTCTAAAGGAATTATTAAAAAAAGAGTCCATCTGCCGCATAAAGTCATGCAATGGTGTCATATCGATGTCAAAACGATTCGGTAATTTATCTTTATTTGAAGCCATTTTTTCACTCCTTTTTCAGCATTTACACTATACTGTATGCAAATGATAAAAAAGTGTCGTGGGCATTCATGGATTATTTAGCTAGTTTCCTTCGTGATGAATAAAAGAAGTTATTTGCTCATAAATTTCAGTTGGTCGTTCTTCTGTAAGTAAATGTCCCGTTTTTTCATACGTAATCAATTTTGTATGTGCTAGGTCTTTTGCAAGTCTTTTGCCGATACGAAGCGATACGACTTTATCTTCGGTACCCCAGATTAGTAGGGAAGGTATTTTGATTTTTTTTAATTGTTCTGATGGTAAATCACCTTCACGATATCGAACAAATCGGACAAGGGATCTTGAAAAATCTTTTTCATCTATTGGTCTTTTGTACTCCTCAATTAGCTCTTTCGTAATGAAGGAGTGATCGTATAATACATTTTCTAATGTCTCTCTTACGCCATTCTTTTGAATGTGGCGTTTAGCAAATAAGTGGAAAAAAGGCAAATAGGAAGCAAAAATCAACCACTTGTTAGCAGGTTGTAAATAGCCAGAACTTGATAATAAAACTAATTTATTGATACGATTTGGTACTTTTAATGCTGTATTTAATGCAATTTGTCCACCCATTGAATGTCCAACCATATACACACTTTCTAGTTTGAAATGATCCATGCATTGGATAACTAAATCTGCATAATTACTATAGGAATAAATAAAGGTTTTTGATTTTTCACTACGGCCAAACCCAGGTAGATCAATAGCAATAATGGAAAATTGCTTTGCTAAATAGGGGATTAAGCGATGGAATGTATGGGTAGAAGATACAAAGCCGTGAATAAGAAATATTGGTGGTTTCTCGCTTAAGGTATACTCACAATATATGTTGACATTTGATATGTTAAGGTAAGTTTTTTTCACCGGTATGTCACCTCTACCTAAAGTTTCTTATATTATTTACTGGATTAAATATTATATGAAACCTTTTAATCTTTCCAAACGTAGGATTAGAAAAGAAAGATTCTCAGTTTTTTGGTATGATAGACTAGGTATGAATAAGAGAAATTTTAGGGGGATCAATATTGGATTTTAATAATAAAGACAGTATGTCGAAAGAACAAGTTGCAAAGCTTAAAAGAATCATGAACCGAGTTGGAGTTTTCCTCGGAGTAATTATCGTCCTTCTCATTGCTGGGCTTATTGCCTCACAATGGATTACGGAATACATTTGGATGGACTCGCTTGGATTTGGAACTGTTTTTACTTCGGTGTTTGGTAGTAAAGTAGTATTGGGAGTTATTGGATTTATCCTCTATTTTGTGCTTTCTTTTATTACTTTATCATGGATTCGTCGTTCCTACTTGGGGCATTTCCATGGTAATCAGCTTCCGCCATTTATTCAGAGTCGGAAAATCAGTAATTTAATTATTTCAGGAGCAGCTCTATTTGTTGGACTTATCGGTAGTTCGATTATCCAGGGATTTGGATGGGAGCCGGCATTGAAGTTATTGAATTATGCTTCATTTGGGGAGACGGACCCATACTTTAACATGGATATATCTTTTTATTTATTCGTATTACCATTTATTAAGTTTATTTTAAATGTCTTACTAGGACTAGGGATTTTCTTTTTATTAACAGAAATTGGCTTTTATTCCGCATTTCACATGTATCGGATGAGTCGTTCAGCTCAATTGCACATGGGGATTACTTTAGGATTTATTGGGTTATTATTAGCTGGATTACATGTATTAGCACCGTATGAGACATTATTAACGAATCAAGTAAATATTTTTCAGGAAAGTGTCGTTCACGGATTAAGTTATACGGATGAAGTAATTAATATTCCTAAAGCATATGTTTTGGCTGGTGCGGCAATTCTTGGAACTATATGGTTAATTGTTGCCATTACTAAGGGTAGACTAAAGTCCATGGCAATACCAGTTGTTGGATATGTAGTTCTTGTTATTGGAGGTCAATTAACTTCAGTAGTTGTACAAAATTTCATTGTGTCACCAAATGAGTTTTCTAAGGAAAGTCCGTACTTACAACACAACTTGGACTTTACCAAAGCTGCTTATGACCTAGATCATATTGTAGAGCAGGAACATCCAGGTAATAATTCATTGGATCAAGAAATGATTGAAAGAAATGCTTTAACGATTAATAATATGCGTATTAATGATACGAGACCAATTCTTGATGTGTATAACCAAAAACAGACTTTTAGAACGTATTATAATTTCAATGACATCGATGTTGATCGATATGAGATTGATGGAGAATATCAACAGGTATTTGTTGGTGCAAGAGAATTAAGTACCGTTGATCTTCCATCACAAGCGCAAACTTGGGTCAATCAAAATCTTCGTTATACACATGGTTATGGCGTGTCCATGAGTCATGTTAATGAAATAACATCTCAGGGGCAGCCGAAATTTATGATGGAAAACTTACCGCCAGAAGGTGTTTTGGAAAATGAAAAACCACAAATATATTTTGGTGAACAGCCATATCAAAATGTAATAGTAAATAGCAAGGTTGATGAATTTGATTATCCTGCTGGAGATGAAAATGTTTCTAGTCGTTTTGAAGGTGACTCTGGAATTCCATTAAAAGGAATAAATCGTTTACTATTTGCATTTAGTGAAGGTTCTTTCCGAATGTTGGTATCTGATCAATTAACAGAGGAAAGTCAGTTATTAGCAACACGTAATATTATGGATCGAGTAAATCAAATTGCACCTTTTTTCTCGTATGACGATGATCCATATATTATTGTTCGGGAAGACGGAAGTTTAGCTTGGATTATAGATGCCTATTTATCAGCTGAACGTTACCCTTATGCAGAACCACATCAATATCAAGAAAATTATATCCGAAATTCCGTAAAGGTTATGATTGATGCTTATACTGGTGAAGTTAATTTCTACGTTGTTAATCCGGATGACCCATTATTAATGACGTATCAAAATATGTTTCCAGAACTATTTACAGATGAGATTCCAGAAGATGTGAAATCTCATTTCCGTTATCCGGAAAAACTATTTACGATTCAAGCATCTATGTATGGAACATACCATATGGCAAATCTGGAAGTATTCTATAATCGGGAAGATAGATGGGAATTTCCAACCGAAAATTATTATAATAAGGAAGAAATTCCAATGAATCCGTATTATATAACGATGAAGCTTCCTGAATACGATAAAGAAGAATTTGTATTAATGATGCCGTATACCCCAAAAAACAGACAGAATATGATTGCTTGGATGGGTGTACGTAACGATGGAGATAACTATGGTGAATTGTTTGTCTACCAATTCCCGAAACAAAAGAACATTTATGGTCCACAACAAATTGAAAATAGAATTAATCAAGACAGTTATATATCCCAGCAATTGAATCTTTGGTCGCAAGGTGGATCTGAAGTAATCCGAGGAAACTTACTTGCTGTTCCGATTGAAGACACGGTTTTATATGTCGAACCGATTTATATCGAATCTGCAAATGAAACCTCCTTACCAGAGGTGAAACAGGTTATTGTCGCCTATGGTGACCACATTGCAATGGAAGCAACTTTTGAAAAAGCACTAAATCGAATTCTTGAAATGGTTGATCCAAATGCTGAACTAGATGAACAGCAACAGCCAGATTCTGAGGATTCCGAAGATCCAGGACAACCAATAATTGGTGCTGAGGAAACTTTACGAGAGTTTTCCGAGTTATTTGATGCTTATCAAGCAGCACTATCTAATGGAGATTGGGAAGAAGCTGGAGAAATTATGACAGAGATTGAAGCTAAATTAAATGAAGTAGATTAAGTTAAAAGCTCCTGGCGTGCCAGGGGCTTTTTTTGGTACATGATAAAAAATGGTTTAAAAAACTACATAGTTCATATTCCAGCTTTTATATTGACAGATGAAAGGTAACATGATACATTTATCTTGAATTAAAGATATCTTAATTAAAGATAATTTTCCTATCGTTTTCTTTGCAGAACTTAAAGCGAGAAAGCTCATTTCTTCAGCTGTGCAGTGTCAATAGGAATATCGGAGGTTATATAATGAATGGATTAAAAGGAATGCATCATGTTACAGCTATAACAAGCAGTGCCGAAAAAAACTATGAGTTTTTCACATATGTGTTAGGAATGCGTTTAGTGAAGAAAACCGTGAATCAGGATGATATTCAAACCTATCATTTGTTTTTCGCGGATGATACCGGAAGTCCTGGTACAGACATGACTTTTTTTGATTTCCCGGGCATTCCAAAAGGATCACATGGAACGAATGAAATTTACAAGTCATCTTTTCGGGTTCCTAGTGATGTTGCCTTAGATTATTGGGTTAAACGCTTTGATCGTTACGAAGTAAAGCATACTGGTATAAAAGATCAGTTCGGGACAAAAGTACTAAATTTTGTTGATTTTGATGATCAGCAATATCAATTAATATCCGATGAAAATCTAGATGGAGTTACTTCAGGCACACCTTGGCAAAAAGGGCCAATCCCACTAGAATATGCAATTATTGGTTTAGGACCAATTCATGTGCGTGTTGCAAACTTTGATTATTTCAAAGAAATGTTGGAGAAGGTACTTCAATATAAAGAAATTGCTGAAAATGGTTCATTCCACTTATTTGAAGTAGGAGAAGGTGGAAATGGAGCTCGAATCGTAGTGGAATATAATCCAGTACTACCACAAGCGATGCAGGGTTATGGTACTGTTCATCATGCTGCACTTAGGGTAGAAGATCGTAATGTGTTAAAAGAATGGGACGAGCGAATGCGTAGTTTTGGCTTCCAGACCTCTGGCTTTGTTGATCGCTTTTTCTTTGGTTCATTGTACGTGAGAGTTGCACCGCAAATCTTGTTTGAATTTGCAACCGATGGACCAGGGTTTATGGGAGATGAACCATATGAGACCCTTGGGGAAAAATTATCATTGCCACCATTTTTAGAGTCCGACCGTGAAAAAATTGAACAAATGGTTCGTCCAATTGACACAATTAGAAGTACGAAGCAATTAGAAAAAGAATATCTATAAAAGTATGGCCTGCGCTATTTGTGCAGGCCATTTGTTATGAGGGGTATTTTATAATTAGTTTCTTCGTAAATGATTCCGTAAACTACCACTGTTTTGTATCATTTGTCATTTGCTCTTGCAAACTTTGGTCACCGGTATCCATATTCGTACTCTGTTGATCATTCGCCATATTCATACCTTGCTGTCCTTGCTGTCCATTTTGGTTCATCATGTTTTGCAAAGGTTTTGTCCATTGTTGAACAGTTTGGTTATTCATCGCATTGGAAACGGTTTGTGGTATGCGTTGAAATGTTCCATTTTGTATTCCTCTTGTAATACCATATATAGCAGCACCTGCAGCTCCAACAGTTATGATAGAAGTCATCATCCCACGGTTATTCATGATTATCATCCTTTAAAGTGAATTATTGCTCTCCAATAAGAAAGCCATTTATAGTTTTGATTAACAAACGAAATTAATACGCATTTTCAAATTCCACATTATGTAATGTATGAAATGAAAAGTTACGTTTTACTCGATATTTTTCCAATTAAAAACCATACTACTAAAAGAGGTGAGTTATATGTATAAACTGTTGTCACATAATGATTTGGACGGGGTAAGTTGTGGAATATTAGCAAAGCTTGCCTTTGGAAAGGAAGTTCATGTTCGCTATAACTCGGTGTCTGGGTTAGATCGTGAAGTAGAGTGGTTTCTAGATAAAGGAGATAAAAACACATTTTTAATCATCACAGATTTATCTGTTAATGAAGAAAATGAAAAAAGGCTGGACGATTTTTTTCAAAAAGGGGGCAAGTTACAACTAATTGATCATCATAAAACGGCACTACATTTCAATGAATATGATTGGGGACAGGTACTTGTTGAAGGTGAAGAAGGAAAGTTGCATTCTGCAACCTCCTTATTGTACGAATATCTTGTCCTGCAGAACCATTTGGAGCCCTCTGAAACCATAGCTGAATATGTTGAACTAGTTAGGCAATACGATACATGGGAATGGGAAAAAAATGATAATCAGGAAGCACAACGATTAAATGCCCTATTTTATCTTATTTCAATAGACGAATTTGAAGACAAAATGATGGAAAGATTACTACATAGTGATCATTTCCAATTTGATTCCTTTGAACAAAAGATTTTGGATATGGAGGAAACTAAGACGGATCGTTATATCCGTAGGAAGAGAAGAGAGCTAGTCCAAGCGGAGATTGAAGGTTACTATGCTGGTATTGTTTATGCTGAATCCTATCATTCCGAACTGGGAAATGAACTCGGAAAAGATAATCCTCACTTAGATTATATTGTTATTCTTAATATTGGTGCAAAACGGGCAGGATTCCGCACCATTCATGATCATGTTGATGTTTCTAAAGTTGCTGGAAAATTCGGTGGAGGTGGTCACGCTAAAGCATCAGGGTGCTCATTAACTGAGGAAGCATACCGGCAATTTGTATTAGATACCTTTCAATTAGAACCGTTACGTGAAGATGCAAGACGAAACCGTTTTAATTTGAAACAATCAACTTTTGGGTCAATGTATCAAGACCGGACAGAAAATCTTTTCTTTATATATCCGGTACAAGATGAGAAGTGGCAAGTTAAAATAAATGAGCGACTTATGGATGAGAAATTCTTCAGTTATGAAGAAGCGGAAATGTATCTAAAACGGAATTACGAAGCATGGTTAGTAAGAGATGATGTATTTGTTCATTATTTAGTGGATGAAGTAAAAAAGAATAGAAGTAATTAGAGCTTGTCGCAAAGACAGGCTCTTTCTTTTGGATTAAAATGAAACTCGCTGAAATAGGGCATTAGACCTGAAATGGTCCGTTGGTATCGGGTCCTTGGAAACTAGTACGATTAATCCATTAGCATAAACCCTTATCTGATAAGGGTTTTTCTTTGTTTTCCTATTTTTAGAAAATATAGGTAATAAGTTTACGATATTTGATTGTCCTTCCTTCTATATTTCCCAATATAACGCAAGCTTGGATTTACACATAAGGCATTATTGTCCGCAATATACATTTTAAAGTAGAAAAGAAGGAGGAGTTTTATGAAGTCGAAACTGTTTAGTAGCTTGGTGTTTGTTGTTTTATTTTTACTTTTCCCATTGGTGAGTTTTGCTGATGAGGAAACCGATTTGTTACAGGCCAATGTTGAAAAGATCCCTGTTAATGAATCGGTAGAAAAAAATGCTTATGTTGAAGGTGAAGTAGTCGTAAAGTTCAAAGAGAAAGTTTCCTTAAGTACGCAGGAGCAAATATTGCAAAGTGTTGAAGCTAAAGTACAACCAGCCCCTGATGTAGTTAATTCGCCGTTTTTAGTTTTAGAAGTTGGTAATGTAAAGGAAGTAATCCATGCATTAAGTAATAACAAGAATGTGGAGTATGCTGAGCCTAACTATATATTGAAGGCGGCATGGTCACCAAACGATACGTATTTTAGCCCGTCCTATCAGTATGGTCTATTTAATACATCGGCAAATTCTGCTTGGGATGTTGCAAGAGGAACTTCAAGTCAAGAAATTGCCGTTTTGGATACAGGAGTGGACTACAACCATCCAGATCTAGATGGTAAAACGATACGTGGTTATGATTTTGTTGACAGGGATTATACACCATCAGATGCAAATGGTCATGGTACCCACGTAGCTGGTATTGCTGCAGCAGAGACAAATAATGGTACTGGTATTGCAGGAATGGCACCGAACACCCGAATTCTTGCTGTTCGTGTATTAGATGCAAATGGAAGTGGTTCCTTAGCAAATATCGCAAATGGTATTCGTTATGCTGCGGATAATGATGCTGAGGTCATCAACCTTTCTCTTGGCTGTGCATGTGACACACAAACATTAGAGAATGCTGTTAATTACGCATGGAATAGCGGTTCAGTCGTTGTTGCGGCTGCAGGTAATGATGGTACATCACAACAATTTCAACCTGCATCTTATGCCAATGCTATTGCTGTTGGTGCTGTCGATCGATATAATAACAAGGCAAGTTTCTCCAACTGGGGAACCTGGGTCGATGTAGCTGCACCAGGAGTTGATATTGCTTCAACCTATCCAGGGAATAGCTATGTCTATATGTCAGGTACATCCATGGCATCTCCTTTTGTTGCAGGGCAAGCTGCATTGTTGACAGGGCAAGGAAGAAGTAATGCACAAGTTCGATCGGCAATTCAGAATACGACAGATAGCATGTCAGGAAGCGGTTATTATGTTCGTTATGGTGTGATTAATGCATATAGCGCGGTAACCTATTAATAAAAAATAGCATCTCCAATTGGAGGTGCTGTTTTTTTTTTTGTTAAATTCATATCACTAACTATGGGAATACTTTTAATATAAATATGAAAAGGGAGTTTTCCTATTGACGTTTGTTAGGCTGGGTTATTCAGCGATTAGTGTAAACTTAAAAAACAGTTCAACATCGAAAACGATGACATACAGTCGTTTTTCAAAGCTTGATGATCGAGATGCTGCAATTCGTAAGTTAGTACAAATTGCAGAAGAAAATATAAATAACTGCTTACGTTTAATAAAATATAATGTTGCTAGCGATATTTTGTTTTACCGTATCTCTTCAAAACTAATTCCGCTTGCAGATCATCCAGACATAGAAGACTGGGATTATATGGATGCACTTTCCAATTCATTGCAAAACATCAAAGATTATTTGGATGATCATCCTACAATGCGTGTAGATTTTCACGCTGATCATTTCGTGATAGTTAATTCACAAAAATCGGTTGTCCTGAAAAATTCGTTGAAGACATTACGTATGCATTATCGAATATTAAAGGGAATGGGGATTGATCCAGTGCATCGTTGTGTCATGCATGTTGGTGGGGGGTATGGCAATAAAGAGAAAGCATTAGAGCAGTTTGTTCATAACTGGGGATTGATTCCTACCGATCTGCAACGGATGATCATTCTGGAAAATGATGATAAAACCTTCACTTTAGTAGAAACACTATATCTCTGTGAAAAGTTAGGTATTCCTCTAGTATTTGATTTGCATCATCACATGGCAAACCATGAATCATCACATTGGTACGATTATTGGGATAATATAATGAATACATGGAGTACTTCATCATTACCGATAAAGATGCATATTTCTAGTCCCAGGTCGGAAGATAAGTTTCGAGCGCATGCGGATTATGTAGATAGTAAGTTGTTTATAGAATTTTTAAACCGTATAAAGGGTACGGTTCCCAAAATAGATTGTATGATCGAAGCAAAACAAAAAGATGAAGCGTTAATTAAACTGATGAATGAATTACAAGACTATCCGGAAATTGAGATTATTGATGGAGCTAGCTTTTATGTTCGTTAGTGATAAAAATTGATATAAAATACTCAGAGAAAACCTCTGAGTATTTTATAGGCTTTTTTCAAAAAAATATCTTTTGAGTAATGCATTTTAATAGTGATTTACATAAACTCATTTCCTTCTTATGGGCTTGCTCTCCCACTCTTTTTGAATTAGAGCTATATTATCGCTCCATGCAGAAACCTCACTTTCCGAGGCCGCTAAGAGACAGTCCAAGATTCTGTAGCGTTGTTAAAAGCAGTATGCTGCTACGTAGTTTATAACAAACATGTGGTAAAGCATGTTTATTTTTTGTTGTTTTTTGGTTCTGTCTCATCAGGCTTATGATGTGTAATATAGATTGTTGGTGTTCGGTATTCTCTTGAGGCCTTTAGATCAGCACTTGACGCTTTTATAAAGGACCATGCGAGTAAAAACATAATAAATATGATTGGAAAACCAGAAACGATGCTAGCTGTCTGCAATGTTTGCAAATCGCCGATGAACATTAATACCAATGGCATAAGACATAACGTAAATGCCCAAAATAGACGGTGCCATCGTATTGGATCCCCACCTTTAATCGATTTTTGCGCAACAGCAGCTAAAATGTATGACGCAGAATCAAATGTTGTAGCTAGAAAAATAATCGCTAGAATAGTAAAGATCGCAACGATAAAAGTCGATATAGGTAACTGATTCAAGATTGCAATGATAGTAGCAGGTGCTCCGAATTCGTTCATGAAACTTATAACATCGAATGAACCGGTAAGCTGTAAATAGAGTCCATAATTCCCGAGAATACCGAAAAACAATAAACAACCTACTGACCCGTATAACATTGTTCCAATTATCATTTCTCTTATGGTACGTCCTCTAGAAATACGAGCAACGAATAATCCTACAAACGGAGCATAAACAAGCCACCATGCCCAATAAAATACAGTCCATGCTTCTGGAAAGCCAGTATCTTTAAAACCAGAAATATTTGCAAGTGGCTCCAACCAAGTTGCCATGCGGAAAAAATCATCTAGTAAAACACCTACGCTAGTAATCATTGTTTCACTAATGAATACTGTTGGTCCAACCAGGAAAATGAATGCTAACAGGAACAAAACTAACCAGAGGTTTATATCACTCAACACCTTTATACCCCGTTGTAAACCGGAATAGGAACTGACAGCAAATATCGCTGTACATAGTAACATGATGCCAGCTTGCGTCACTAAATTCACAGGTAATCCGGTTAAATCATGGACTCCTTCCGTAATCATTGGTGTTCCAAGGGCTAAGGTTGTCCCAGCACCTCCCATTAATCCGAAGATGAATAAGACGTCAATAATAACTCCTAGCGGTCCATCAACATATTTTCCTAATACTGGTCGAACGGCCTCACTTATTTTTAATACGGGTTTTTTTCGAACATAGTAAAAATAAGCAATTGGAAGTGCAGGTAATGTATAAATTGCCCAAGCAATTGGCCCCCAATGGAAAATACCATATGTAGAAGCTAGTTCAATCGCTTGATCTGATTCCGGCGCTACGCCAAAAGGTGGTCCTTGATAATAATAAGCCCACTCAATCATGCCCCAATATAGGATGCTGGAACCGATTCCTGCTGAAAAAAGCATTGCCGCCCAAGAGAAAGTGCCAAATTCTTTTTTCGTTTCTCGACTACCAAGTTTTATTTTTCCTTGTTTGCTGAAAGCTACAAACAATAGAAATATCAAAGATAATAACCCCATTACGATAAAGAGGACACCGAAGTTCCCAGTCATAAAATCATTCGCCGCGTTAATTACTTCTGCACCAGCTTCAGGAAAGAAAATAAGTGGTATTGTAACTCCTAATAATATGACTAAGGCACCAATAAAGGTGGGCCAATCAATTAAATTATTATTGTTCATAAAAACAATCCTTTCTTTGGTGAAATTGATAATTACTGATGCATTGTTAATATGCATCAAAATATCGATATCTATAATTAAGATAGAATTATTTTTTATCCTTCATAGAAAAGTGTTAAAATTGTCTTAACAATAAACAATTTTCTAGGATGTGAGTAGATGGTAACTCGAATAGGGATTGATGCAGGTGGTTCACTTGTGAAAGTAGCTTACGAAGAAAATAGACAGATGCACACGAAAACATTTTCTAGTCAAGAGATTGATCAACTTGTCCAATGGTTGCAATTCCTTTCACCTCATGCAACTCTTTACGTGACAGGAGGAAAAAGTGGGTATGTAAAAAGCATCGTACAACAGCAAAGTTATCAAGTTGATGAGTTTAAAGCGGTGACAGAAGGGACACGCTTCTTGCTAAAGCAAGAGAATAGATTAGTTGATGAGTCTTTTATCTTGGTAAGTATTGGCACAGGCACATCCATTTTTTCTGTTACATCAGAATCCTTAGAAAGAGTACTCGGAACTGGAATCGGTGGTGGTACACTAATGGGGCTTGGACAATTACTAACCGGTGAACGGGATTTTCGAACCATCGTAGAAATGGTTGCAAAAGGCGATCACCGAAAGAGTGATTTACTTGTGCGAGATATCTATGCTCCAAATGAACCACCTCTTTTTGGAAATTTAACCGCCGCGAATTTTGGTAAGGTGCCCAATCCTGAAAGTGACAAGGATTCTTCTGAAGATCATATGGCAAGCTTAATGAAGATGATTGGTGAGACGATTTTATTGTTAGCAAGTCAAGTTGCTATTACCAAGCAAGTGAAACCGATTGTTTTCACTGGGAGTACGTTAAATGGGAATGGACCCTTGAAAAAAGTGTTATCAGAATTTCGTGATAGGCTTCCATATGAACCTATATTTTTAGATAAAGGTTCACATGTAGGGGCGTTTGGTGCTTTACTTGTGTAGAACCAGTAGTTACTTTTTCATCAGGAGGAACATATGAATAAATGGTTTTATTTTAATTCAACAGTCTTGTTAATAGCAGTGTGGCAAGTATTTCATTTATTTCCCACCATTCCTATACATATTGTAATAGGCTTTATTGGGGTAGTTTTTATTTTGTTTAATTGGACAAGACATGCTGTTTTCTCGACAATTCGCAATACATCTGATCGTAACCGAAAGATTAGATTAGCAAACATGTCAAAAAAAATCTTACCGTTTCATCGTTGGATTGGTACGACGGCTTTATTTATCATTATTATACACGCAATACTTGTTATAGATATATATGGGCTCTATTGGAGAAATGCAAAATATGTAAGTGGATTTGTTACTGGTTTAATTTTAATCGGTATGGTTACTACCGGATGGATGCGGTTACTTAGGCCAACAGGTAGAAAACGAAAAGCACATATTTATTTTGGTCTGGCATTGTTTTTTTTCGTTACTATTCATGTCATGCTTTAACTCTATCTATGTAAAAAATAAGGTCTGATAAAGGAAAGGGATATATATGAGTGACCGATATGCGCGTCAATCGCTATTTAAACCAATTGGGGAAAGTGGACAGCAGAAAATTGGGGAAAAACATGTGTTATTGGTAGGGTGTGGAGCATTGGGTTCAGCAAATGCGGAAGGTCTTGTGCGTGCAGGGATTGGTAAACTTACTATTATCGACCGTGATTATGTAGAATTAACAAATCTACAACGACAACAATTATTTACGGAACAGGATTATCTCAATCAAATTCCAAAGGCAATCGCTGCTAAAGCGAGGTTACATGATATTAATTCGAATGTCATTATTCATGCACATGTCATAGATGCAACGTATACTTCACTTGAGCCTTTGTTAAAGGATGTTGATCTGTTAATAGATGCAACAGACAATTTTGATACGCGTTTCATAATAAATGATCTCATGCAAAAACATAAGATTCCGTGGGTGTTTGGGTCCTGTGTGGGTAGTACAGGGATGAGCTATACGATATTACCGAATGAAACGCCGTGCTTACAATGTATTTTAGATGCGACTCCAATTTCAGGTGCAACCTGTGATTCGGTTGGAATCATTTATCCGACTGTTCAAATGGTTGTTGCCCACCAACAAGCGGAAGCTTTGAAGCTGTTAGTGGAGGATGATAATGCTCTTCGTACGAAGCTCGTTACATTTGATCTATGGAATAATTTTTATCATACGATGAATATGGATCGATCGAAAAAAAAATCATGTCCAAGTTGTGGCGATAACCCAATTTATACATATTTGGATTATGAACATCAACCAAAAACAGAAGTTTTATGTGGAAGAAACACGGTTCAAATTAGAAATAAACGACGTGTTTCTTTGGAGGAATTAGCAAATCGACTGTTGACGGTTGGCACGGTAAAAAAGAATGATTTTTTAGTGTCCGTAGAGTACGATTCCTATCGTGTAGTATTTTTTCAAGACGGTAGAACATTAATCCATGGCACAAATTCTATTGATACTGCGAAAAAAATATACTATCAGTTAACTGGTTAGGGGAGAGGAAATTTGGTAGAACATAGAAAACCAATTAAAGTGAACGAAGCAATAGAGCGAGTAATGCAATATACAATTAAGGGCAGTTTACAAAGGGTCCCAATAGAAGAGAGTTACGGTCACTTTTTAGGGGAGGACCTTGTTGCTGACCACCATGTTCCACCGTTTGACCGATCGCCTTATGACGGATTTGCATTGCGCTCAAAGGATACAAATGAAGCAACACGCAATGCCCCACTTCAGTTCGAGGTGATTGGTGAAATTGGTGCAGGTAGTGTATTCGAAAGGGAAGTTGGTGAAATGCAAGCTGTTCGAATCATGACGGGTGCTCAAATCCCAAAAGGCTGTGATGCAGTTGTCATGCTGGAATTAGTACAAGAAATGGAACGAGAAGGGAAATCCCTTATACAAATAAAACGTAGCTTTAAGACTGGAGACAATATTTCGTTTGCAGGAGAGGATACGAAAAAAGGAGCAGTCCTTGCGCCAAAAGGTACGTATATTAATCCGGGAATGGTTGCATTGCTAGCAACTTTCGGATATAAGAATGTACCTGTTGGAACGAAACCAAAAATAGGAATTATAGCTACCGGTAGTGAACTGTTAGATATTGACGAACCATTACAGCCAGGGAAAATTAGAAACAGTAATGCGTTTATGGTTTATTCACAAATTCAACGTGCTGGTGGAGAGCCTGTTTATTTCGGACAGTTTAGTGATGAATTTCATACATGCTATGAGCAAGTAAAAGCTGCATTGGAACAAGTTGATCTTCTCCTAACAACCGGTGGCGTTTCTGTTGGTGATTATGATTATTTGCCTGCAATTTATGAAAAAATGGGTGCAAATGTATTGTTTAATAAAGTTGGGATGCGTCCAGGTAGTGTAACAACTGTTGCAGAGAAGGATGGTAAGTTATTATTTGGACTTTCCGGAAATCCATCAGCTTGTTATGTCGGGTTTGAATTGTTTACTCGTCCAATCATCCGGACATTTCTTCATTCTTATCAGCCGGTTATGAAAAAAGAAGTAGCTGTTTTAGGTGCAGATTTTTCAAAGCCGAATCCTTTTGATCGTTTTGTGCGAGGACATTTATCTTTTGAGGATGGAAATTTGGTAGCTACCCCAGTTGGTTTGGACAAATCGAGTGTCGTATCTTCGCTCGGTGCTGCTAACATATTAATTTTGCTTCCAGGTGGAACAAGAGGGTATGAACGTGGAATGAAAGTATCGGTTCTTTTGTTAGAGGATCAAGAAGGGACTAAGCTGGAGCAGTTTTTTCATGAAGCTAGTACAGATAAAAGGAGAAAAAGATATGATGGATAATCTTTTTGAAGTGGTTGACAAGCCAATTGTTGTAGAAGAGCTTGTGAAAAAGGTAGAACGAAGAGAAGCTGGAGCTATTACTACGTTTATCGGTACGGTTCGTGAGTGGACAAAAGGAAGAAGGACGATGTATCTTGAGTATCAGGCATATGTACCAATGGCGGTTAAAATGTTAACGAAGATTGGTGAAGAAATTACTTTAGAATGGCCTAATACAAAGGTCGCTATTACCCATCGAATTGGTCGCCTCAATATATCAGATATTGCTGTTGTTATTGCTGTTTCCACTCCACATCGCAAAGCAGCGTATGAAGCAAATGAATATGCCATTGAACGTATTAAACAAATTGTTCCTATTTGGAAAAAGGAACATTGGGAAGATGGCGAAACCTGGATTGGTGACCAGTTGGAAAACAAAGCCTACACTAGTGGAAAGCCAAATATGGAGGATTTTCAATGATTACGATATTGTTATTTGCACAGTTACAAGAAGAAATTAGTAAGGATCGAATTGAGTTACATGCTGATCACCTGACAGTCCGAGAATTAAAGGATAACTTACAAAAGGAATACCCGTTTTCTAGATTGGATTCGGTTATGGTTGCGGTGAATGAAGTGTATGCTTTGGATCACGACATTGTCACAGCTGGAGATGTAGTTGCCCTCATTCCACCTGTGAGTGGCGGTTGAGATGAACGTTTTGCAAATTGTTGGTTATAAAAAAAGTGGGAAGACTACTTTATCAACAAGAATTATTGATTTTATGACAGAAAAAGATATTCGTGTGGGTTCTTTAAAGCATCACGGTCATGGTGGTTTACCTTTAGGGTTGGAAAATACGGATAGTGAAAAACAGTTACAGGCGGGAGCAGTTGTTGCAGGTGTGGAAGGAGAAGGGCTCTTTCAGTTTTCGGTTCGTGATGAGTGGCAGATTAATCAGATCATTGCCATCTATAAATTGTTAGAAGTGCAATATTTAGTTATCGAGGGGTATAAAAACTTAGCATTTCCAAAGATAGTTTTAATTAAGCAACAAGAGGATTTGCGATTGTTACAACTTGTAACGAATATTGTTGCAGTAGTTTCCGATCTTCCTATAGAAGATAATTCCTATCCTGTTTTTCGTTATTCAGATTTTAATGATCTTGTTCATTGGATATATCAAGATTTTCCGTTAAACTAGTTCGTTCTCTAGTTAAAGGGAAAAAATTGGCATTGTTATATTCCATGATAGGTATTACAAGGATGCAAATCGCATCCTTGCTTATTGTGCATTATGTCCGCCAATTTTCTTGCTTCGATCTAATGTAACTCCTGCATCGGTGTAGCTAGTAGCTCGAAGTATGGCAGTTGCTCCATATTTGTCACGGATAGCGTCCATGACATAGCCAATATCTGTTTTTTTAGAACGATCTTCAAATAAGTTTAATTGTGTTTCACCTTTGTTAAATAGATTATCCAGTGTTACATAAACATGTCGGATATTACTTTCTCCATCATAAAACTCTTGAAATAGTTGCATACAGATGCGGTAGACATCCATTGTTATATTTGTAGGAAGGGATACAGATCGAGAGCGGGAAAATCCACCCCCTGTTTCTTTGGAATAAGCTATACCAAGATGAATCGTTTTTCCAACTTTCCCAGCTGTTCTGGCTCTACGGCATACTTCCTCGCAAAGATCAAGAATACAAATTGCTACATCTTCTTTCGTATAATCACGTAATAGAGAAATACCGTGTCCAAATCCTTTTTGCTCTGTTTTTGAGAAGTCACCATAGACCGGACTCAAGTCAATGCCCCAAGCATGCCAATAAAGTTGTTCCCCCATAATACCAAAACGTTTTTTAAGGTGCTCTAGGTCAAAATTAGCGAGTTGTCCAAGTGTGACAATTCCCATTCTATTTAGGTTTCGCTTCATCCTACCACCAATTCCCCAAATATCTTCAACAGGAAATGGCCATAGTTTTTCTGCAACGTCTTTATAGCGACACTCAGCAATTCCTACTTTTTTTCCGTGCAAATCCATAACGACTTTAGCGAGAAATTTATTATCGCCTATGCCGATAGAACAAGTGATGCCGAAATTATCGAAGATTTCCTGCTTCATCTTCCGAGCCACTTCCCAGCAATCTCCAAACAATCTTCCTAATCCATTGACAGTTACCCAAACTTCGTCAACAGAATATTGATGAATTGCATCCATTGGTACATATTGATGGATTAGCTTGGTAATTTCTATAGAAACTTGAAGATAATCAGCCATGTGGGCACGAACAATATGAATATTTGGATCATCTGGTAATTCAAAAAAACGGCTCACATTACTAATCCCATGTTTTCTTTTTAATTCAGGAGATGCTGCCAAAACAATGCTTCCTGAACGATTGGGGTCGCCTACAACAGCTACCATTGCTTTCATGGGATCTAAGCCTAATTTGACAGCTTCTACACTTGCGTAGAAGGAGCGCATATCAATACAAAGAACATCGTTGTGCGGATAAGAAGAATAATCCATTTACTCACCACCATAAACAAGAACGTTTGTTCCTATTATATGCTAGGAGAATTAAAATTATCAATGGAAATATATGTTTGCTTTTTAAATGTAAATAAATATTAGCCAGGATAGAGGAAGTTATTTCTAAAAGTATGATATCTTTTATATAGATAAAATATGATAATAAAAAGGAGGAGAACGATGGTTAGGATTTTTGAAATCATATTAGGAATTATTTTTTTAGGAGCAGGATTAAACGGTTATATCGTTTTATTTGGATATGAAGCAGTGCTACCTACAAGCCCAGAAGCGATGGATTTTCTTGGAACGGGGTACTTATTAGCGATTGAGAAAACAACCGAAATAATTTGTGGAAGCTTATTACTAATACGAAGATATGTTCCTCTTTCCTTAATCGTATTAGCTGGAATAATCGTAAATATTTTTGCGTTCCACCTATTTGTCGATCATGCTTTACTTCCCGTAGCAATACTACTAGTAATTTTAGAATGTATCTTATTATGGCATTATCGAGTAAATTTCATGAGCTTATTAGAGAAAAATCCAATCATTAAAAAGGACAAAAGTGCATAGGGCAAGTAAACATAAACTTCAAAAAAAATGATACGATGAATAAAACCAATAAAGATAGGATGACATTATGAGAAAACCAACAAATAAAACAGTGATGCATAGTTATCCAGGAATGGTTGCCATTATTACGGTAACCTACCAGGGGAGACATAATATTATGGCTGCAGGATGGCATTCGTACATTTCATATAACCCACCAATCTATGGCGTAGCGATAGGGAGAGAACGCTATACACATGAGTTAGTTAATGATGCAAGCTGTTTTGCAGTTAATTTTTTGCCATATGAGAAAGCAAAATTTATTCAGCAAGTAGGCGTTTTTAGTGGTGATAATCAAGATAAATTTGCTCATGGAAACATGCAGTTTGAAAAAGGGATTCGCATCAATGCTCCAATTCTTACAGATGCTTATGTAGCATATGAATGTAAAACAATGGATGTAAATTCATATGGTGATCATGACTGGTTCGTTGGTGAAATTGTTCAATGTTATCGAGATGACGATAAGTTTCTAGAGAATGGATTGCCGAATTTCGATAAGTTGGAAATACCTTTATACTTAGGAAGATCAAAATATGCAAAACTCGATCAAACGAGTCATGTTGAAACATATAAAATCGATAAAGATGATTACGGAGTAGAATGACCACTGAATCCCTTCATATATATGAAGTAATGGAGAAGAATATATAAAGGGGGCAGTATAAAATAAGAGGTCCAATCGCTAAGCCACATTTGATTACCAAAAGCTTAAATCCCGAAAATCAAGAGACTCCAATTGTTTTTATGAAGGAAGATATCGTAAGTAATAAATTATTTTATAGGAGAAATCATTTTTCTTATCCTGCGTTTCAGCCATCTTTTTTTATGTAAAGGTCGAAGGTCATGTTCAATCACCTATTATATTTTCATTACCGGATATATTAGCGATGCCAGCAAAAAAATTAGAAATCGTTTTAGAATGTGCAGGTAATAAAAGAAAATATTTTTGGCCAGATGTATATGGAGAACAGTGGGGGAAAGGTGCAATGAGTCAAGGTGTGTGGAAGGGCGTATCATTACAAACATTGTTTACATATACAGGAATTATAAATACTGCTAAAGAAGTGGTTTTTCAAGGTTTTGATTATGGAAAAAGAACGGATTCCAATGAAAAACATCATTTTTCAAGGAGTTTATCTGTACAACAGGCACTTCATCCAGATACAATCTTAGCATATCAGTATAATGAAAAAGCGCTCACCCTTGAACATGGTTTTCCTTTGAGGTTAATTGTACCAAGTATGTATGCGATGGCATCTGTAAAATGGGTGAATAAAATAGAGGTTATAGATCATAATTTTAATGGTTCTTTTCAAAAGGACGATTATGTATATTAGCCAAAAAAAGATAGTAATATTGGTGCTAAACCAGTTACAACGATGAATGTGAATTCAACGATACAGAACCCTTTACATATGGATGTTTTGAACGAAGGTAAACAAGAAATTTCAGGAATTGCTTGGACCGGTGAAGGTATAATCAAAAAGGTAGAAATTAGCTTCGATAATGGAAGCACATGGTTACCGTGTCAATTAATGACCACTCCTCATAAATATAGATGGGTAAAATGGAGGTACGAATGGAGTCAAGTTAAAAAAGGGGAGTATACAATCCTTTCCAGAGCAACAGATACCAAAGGAAGAGTTCAGCCATTTGAGCCAATGTGGAACCGTAAAGGATATGGATATAATGCCAGATCGTGTTAAAGTGAAAATTGTAGTAAGGTAAATCAGGCTCGGAGGTATCTTCGAGCCTGTTTGCATGTACAAAAGTAATTATGAAAAATATTCCTATCATATTCTGCAGAATTTAACTCAAGCTAATACGTGAAAGGGGAGATTATTTGATGTATCAACAATTGCGAAATATCATGACATCAAATGTTTTTACAATAAGTGAATCACAATCTGTTCAAGAAGCTGCTGCTTTAATGAGTGCACACAATATTGGATCAATACCAGTTGTAAATAATAATGGGCAAATGGTTGGTATTGTAACAGACCGTGACATTACACTTCGTGCTACTGCACAAGGTGAAGCAGCCCAAACACCTGTTTCACAAGTAATGACAGCACAACAAATAGTACAAGCAACACCAGATATGAATGCGGAGGAAGCGGCGCAATTAATGGCACAACAACAAATTCGTCGTTTGCCGGTTGTCGAAAACGGACAGGTTGTTGGTATGGTTGCATTAGGAGACCTTGCAGTAGATCATCAATTAGATCAATCTGCTGAACAAGCACTTTCAAGTATTTCAACCCCTTCAGCACCACAAAAGTAAACGAAATGCTAATGGATTATAGAAAAGGGCGCCTGCGCATCCTTTTCTATGTCCTTTATTTTTAGGGGAAATTGTATTGAAAAAAGATTTACTTGCATTATTTTTGCAAAAATATTGTTTTTTATAGACTCATAGATTACTATTATTATATTACATAATATAATGTGTGTTTCTAGAAGAAAAAGGCAAACTGCTTGAAAGAGTAGGACGCAAAGTCAAGGGTCTAAAGTGAGTCGATTAGATGTCGATTTACTACGATAGCCTGACTACCAATTTCCTATTTTTAATAAATTGGCTATTCAAACAGGAGAATAGTCAATTTTCTTGTGTCAGAAATCATCTAATAAATTTTTACGGAGGATCATAATATGGTTAAAAAATTCAAAATAAGTAAGCCTAGTTTCAGGAATATTAGTATTGGGTGGAAATATGGTATAACGCTAGTCATTGTGTTGTTATTATTTGGAGGCTCTTCTGGGGCTGTCATGAAATTAGTAAGTGATATGGGCAACGATATTGATACGATAGAACATAGAAGTAATATAGCGATGGATATCTCAGAGATGGGATCACTCATCAGATCAAAAGGAATACGTATTGTTACATATTTTCAAGATCAGGATCCTACACTAGTCGAAGAATTCGAGGAGCGACAGGAACAATTTAATACATTAGCAACATCGGTTAGTTTAATGGAAAAAACCGAGGAGCAAAAGCAATTATTTGATGACATTATTTCGAATGATCAAGAAATTAACCGTATTTTTAAAAACTACATTGTTTCTGCTATTGACAATGGCAATACTAGTTCGGCTGAAGCTTTTGTTGGTCAAGCAAATATTTTAAGAACGCAGACAATAAAAATGCTAGATGAATTAGTTGCTACAGTTGATGAAGATCGTCACCATGCCATTTCTAATGCGAAACAAAATCAAGAATCTACTTTTATAAGTCAGTTAGTATTTTTAATTAGTTCTATTATTATAGGGGCCTTACTTATTGTTATTATCAGTCGAATGGTTACGAAGAATCTACGTAAAGTGGTTGAAGTTAGTAATAAAATAGCTGAAGGTGATTTAACAGTACAAAGAATTGATTATGATGGAAAGGATGAAATTGGTCAGTTGGCATCATCTATAAATAAAATGAGTGCTAGCTTACAAAATCTCTTACAAGAGGTTTCTACCGTATCCGAATCGGTTAATAGTCAGAGTGAAGAACTCACACAATCAGCAAATGAAGTAAAGGAAGGATCTGAACAGGTTGCATCTACTATGCAGGAATTAGCAGCTGGGTCAGAAACTCAAGCAAATAGTGCAAGTGATTTATCATCGGTGATGAATACATTTTCTGTCAAGGTTCAGGATGCAAATAAAAATGGAGTCTTAATTGAACAATCAAGCAGACAAGTACAGGAATTATCTACAAAAGGTAGTCAATTAATGACAACATCAACGGAACAAATGACTCGAATTGATCAAATCGTTCAGGATGCTGTTGATAAGGTACAGGGATTAGATACACATTCACAACAAATAACAAATCTGGTTTCGGTTATTAGGGATATTGCAGATCAGACAAATTTACTAGCGTTAAATGCAGCTATTGAAGCAGCAAGAGCTGGTGAACATGGAAAAGGATTTGCTGTTGTTGCTAATGAAGTAAGAAAACTAGCAGAGCAAGTGGCTGTGTCGGTAACAGATATAACAGGGATTGTGAAAAATATTCAACAGGAATCTAGTGCTGTAACGGAATCACTCCAAGGAGGATATAAGGAAGTCAAAGAAGGTACGTTACAAATTACGGCAACTAGTGAAACGTTTAGGGAAATACGTGGAGCGATTGATAAAATGGTTTTAAGTGTTGAAACAGTTACAGGAAACTTAACAGATATTGAAACACAAACGATGGAAATGAATACTTCTATCGAAGAAATTGCATCTATATCAGAGGAATCTGCTGCGGGAGTAGAACAGACTTCAGCGTCTTCACAACAAACAAGTAGTTCGATGGAAGAAATGGCTAGAAGTTCTGAAGATCTAGCGAAATTAGCAGAAGAATTAAATAAACTAGTACAAAAGTTTAAATTATAAGAAGAAACTAAGAGGCTGAGACAGACGTGTTTTAGACAAAGAAAAATCCGAACTGATTCAAAATTCTGATATGCTCCCCTTAAGGTAGACAGATTTTAAAAAAAATCTGTTCACCTTAGGGGGAATTTTTATGTCTAATCGAGCTTGTTCTATTGAACTTAAACTGGAGGTAATCCAGGCTTATAAAGATAAAGTCTATTCACTGAAAGAATTATGTGCTAAATATCAAATTCATTTTACATCTGTTTATGAATGGGTGGAGAAGTTTGAGAAAGCAGGGAAAAGTGGTTTAGAGGAATCAAAAAAATGGAGAACATATTCTATAAAATTAAAAGAAGCAGCTGTAAAAGACTATAACT